>DATKLW010000055.1:0-14501 GCA_035542215.1 Thermoanaerobaculia bacterium
GCGCGATTCATCGAGGCGGGCGAGCAGACGGAGGAGTTCTACCGGCAGCTCCTCGGGTTCCTCTCCTTCTGTCTTCCGAATTACCGGAACGAGAACCGCGCCTACCTCACGATCGGGATCGGCTGCACGGGCGGGCGCCACCGCTCCGTCTACGTGGCCGAGCGCCTCGCGCGCGACCTGACCGCGATGGGGTATCCCGTGCGGGTCTCCCACCGTGACGAGGCGCTCGACTGACATGACCGCTCCCGCCGCCCCCTTCGTGGGTCTCCTCCTCCTGTCCCACGGTCCCCTCGCGAACGCTCTCCTGGAGACCGTCCGCATGCTCGAGCCGGACGAGCCGGAAGACATCGGCGCCCTCTCCCTCGCGTGGGACGAGGCGACCGAGGCCGCGACGCGCCGGCTCGAGAAGGCGATCGCCGACCACGACGACGGCCGTGGCGTCGTCATTCTGACGGACATGTTCGGCGGGACGCCCTCGAACCTCGCGCTCGCGTTCCTCGATGCCGGAAAGATCGAGATCGTCACGGGGATCAACCTCCCGATGGTCGTGAAGGCGCGCGCGCTCGCCCGCGAGGGAAAGGGCGCGCGGGAGATCGCCCACGCCCTCGTCGAACGGGGCCGCCGGGCGATCGTCGCGGCGGCCGAGCTCGTGGACGGCGCCCCGAAGGGAGCGCCGTGAGGGAAGAGGTCCTGACGCTCCGGAACCGCCTCGGCCTCCACGCCCGAGCGGCTGCGAAATTCGTCCATACCGCCGCCAGCTTCGGGTCGAAGATCACGATCACGAAGGACGGCGACGAGGTGGACGGCAAGAGCATCCTCGGCCTTCTTCTCCTCGCGGCGGGGAAGGGCACGCCGCTCGTCGTGCGCGCCGAAGGGACCGACGAGGAGCCGGCCCTCGCGGCTCTGCGTGCTCTCGTGGACCGGAAGTTCGACGAAGCCGAGTAGGGCGCCCGCTACAATGCGGGGGTGAAGCGCCCTCTCTCTCTGACGGGAATTCCGGTTTCTCCCGGCGTCGCCGTCGGCCGGGCCGTGCTCTGGGTCTCCCGCCAGGACACGTCCCCGCGACGGACGCTGGAGCCCGAGGAGATCCCGGGCGAGATCGAGCGCTACCGCAGGGCCGCGCAGGCCGCCGTGGCCGAGATCGAGGAGACCGCCCGCCACGTGAAGGAGCGTCTCGGCTCCGAATACGCCGGGATCTTCCACGCGCACGCGCTCTTCCTGCAGGACAAGGCGTTCGTCGGGCCCGTCGAACGGCGCATCGCGCATGACGCCGCGAACGCGGAGTGGGCCGTCTCCCAGACCACCGAGGATCTCGTTGCGCGTTTTCGCAGCCTCCCGGACGAGAGCCTCCGGGACCGCGCCGCAGACCTCGACGACGTCTCGCGCGTCCTGAGGCGGCACCTCGGCGGCGAGGAGCAGTCGCGGATCAAAATGAGCGACCTCGCGGGCGAGGCCATCGTCCTCGTCGCGGACGAGCTCACGCCTTCGGACGCGGCCCGCATCCCGCGCGACCGGGTCATCGCCTTCGTGACCGAGCGCGGCGGCAAGACCTCGCACGCCGCGATCCTCGCGCGCTCGTTCGGCCTGCCGGCCGTCGTCGCGGTGCACGGACTCCTGACGCACATCGGGGACGGGGACCGGGTCGTCGTCGACGGACGGGACGGGGTCGTCTGGCGCGAGCCCTCGGAGGCCGTCGTCGCCCTCTTCCGCGAGCGGCGCGATTCGGAGGCGCTGCGCGAGGTCTCCCTGAAGGAGCGCGCCCTCTCCGGGCCGGCGCATTCGGCCGACGGAACGCCGATCGAGATCCGCGCGAACATCGAGCTCACGAGCGAGGTTTCGGACGTCGTCGAATACGGCGCCGACGGCGTGGGCCTCTTCCGATCGGAGTTTCTCTACCTTTCCAAGGAGGGCGCCGAGTTCCCGAGCGAGGAGGAGCAGGCGTCCGTCTATCGCGAGGTCGTCGCGCGCCTCGCCCCGCGCCCCGTCGTGATCCGCACGTACGACCTCGGCGGGAAGAAAGGTGCGCGCCACCTCGTGGGCGCCGACGAGATCAACCCGGTCCTCGGCCTCCGGGGCGTGCGCCTGTGTTTCGCGCGTCCCGAGATGTTCATGACGCAGCTCCGGGCGCTCCTCGCGGCCGCGAACGCGGGCGACCTCCGGATCCTCGTCCCGATGGTTTCGAGCGTCGAGGAGTTCCGGCGTGTGCGCGAGCTCGTCAAGACGGCCCGCGACGAGGTTCTCGCAAGGGGCATCGCGGTCCCGGACGACATCCCGGTCGGCGCGATGATCGAGGTGCCGTCCGCGGCGATCACGGCGGACCTCCTCGCGCCGGAGACGGACTTCCTCGCGCTCGGAACCAACGACCTCATTCAGTACACCCTTGCGGTCGACCGAGCGAACGAAACCGTCTCCAACCTGTTCCGCCCGACACACCCCGCGGTCCTGCGGCTCGTCGCGCAGGTCGCGGCGGCCGCTCACGCGGCCCGAAAGCCGCTGTCGGTCTGCGGCGAGATGGCGGCCGACCCGGCCCTCATGCTCCTCTTCCTCGGCCTCGGGATCCGCGAGTTCTCGATGGGGCCCCGCTCCGTGCCCGTCCTCAAGGAGTTCGTCCGCGGCGTGGACCTCACGGAGGCTGCTCGCGTCGCGAAGGCCGCGCTCTCGCTCTCGACCGCCGAAGAAGTCTCCTCGCTGCTCGCCCAGGAGCTGCGCGGGCTGCCGCTGGGGGAGTTCCCGAACCGCATGGAGGTCTCCGCATGAGCCTCGGGACGACCCGCCCCCGGATCGTGAAAAAGCCGTGGGGCGAGGAGCGGGTCTTCGCGGAGACGGCCCGTTACGCGGGCAAGCTGCTCCTGGTCCGGAAGGGCGAAACGCTGTCGTACCAGTACCACAACCGCAAGGACGAGACGATCCACGTCCTCGAAGGCGTGCTCGGCCTCCAGCTCGAGAAGGACGGCGAGGCCGCCGACCTTCGCGTGCCGCCGGGCGAGGCATTCCACATCAGTCCCGGCACCCGACACCGGATGTACGCGCCGGAAGGCGATTGCCTGCTCGTGGAGGTCTCGACGCCGGAGCTCGACGACGTCGTTCGCCTGACGGACCGTTACGGCCGAGCGGGGACGACGGCGCCATGACCGTGCGCGGATTCGCGGCGCCGGCCCTCGCTTTTTTCGTCCTGGCCGCGGGATCCCTCCAGGCCCAGACACCCGCGCTCTCCGGGCTTTCGCCGACACCGGAGGCTCCGGCCGCGACGAGCGCCGAGCCGACGCCGGTCCCGACTCCCGCGCCGAAGCTCAGGGGAGTGACCGGTCCCGCTTCGCAGGCCGGACACCCGGGCCAGTCGCTCGCGGACGTCGTCCGCCTCTCGAAGGAGGCGCGGAAGGGGCAGGCGCCCCGGAAATCTCTCGGGACCATCACGAACGACACGCTCGTGAAGGGCGGCGCCGCCACGCCCTCGGCGACGCCCGCCAAGGGCAAGGGCGCCACGAAGGCCGCGCCCGGGGCCGTGCACGCGACGCACCCGACGCCGGCTCCGACTCCCGCCCCGACTTACGACGTTCCGCGCGACGACAAGGGGCGCAGCGAGGCCGAATGGCGCGGAATGATGAACCATGCCCAGGCGCTCGTCGCGGACGGCGACCAACGCGTGAAGGACCTCGAGACGAAGTCCAGGCAGCTCGAGAACGACTTCTACGCACAGAGCGACGGCTATCGCCGCGACGGCGTGATCAAGCCCGCGTGGGACAAGGCGCGGGAAGAGCTCGCGAAGGCGCGCACGGACCTCGAAGCCGCGCGCAAGTCGCTGGACGACCTCTCCGAGGAGGCCCGGCGCTCGGGCGCGCCTCCCGGCTGGCTCCGCTGACGGCCTGCTAATCTCCCGGCGTGAGCGTGAATCCCGATCTCAAGGCCGGCCGCCGTGTCTTCATCGAGACGTGGGGCTGCCAGATGAACGTGCTCGACGGAAGGCGCTTCGCCGGCCTTCTCGCGCGCGAGGGCTACGCGGAGACGTTCGACGAGGCGGAGGCGGACGTCTTCATCCTCAACACGTGCTCGGTGCGCGACAAGGCCGAGCAGAAGGTCTACGACCGGATCGGCCGCCTCGGGAAGAGGAAGCGCGAGCGGCCGGAGCTCCTTCTCGGCGTCTGCGGGTGCGTCGCGCAGCAGGAGGGACAGTCCCTCCTCGATCGCCTGCCCGCCGTCGACTTCGTCGTCGGGACCGGACGCATCGAGACGCTCCCGACCGTCCTCCGCCGCGTCCTCGAGGAAGGGGACCGGCCGTGCGAGACGGCCATCGACCCGGACGAGGTCGTCTACACGCCCGGCGCCATCGCGCGGCTCGTGCGGCACCGCGCTTCGCTCACCGTGATCGAGGGTTGCAACAAGAACTGCACGTTCTGCGTCGTTCCCCGCACGCGCGGACGCGAGCGCAACCGGCGCCTCGCGGACGTCGTCGAAGAAAGCCGCCGCCTCATCGCCGACGGCGTCGTCGAGATCGAGCTCCTCGGCCAGACGGTCAACGCATTCCGCGACCCCGGCACCGGAGAGGACTTTGCCGACCTCGTCCGCGCGGTGGGCGCCCTGCCGGGGCTCCGGCGTTTGCGCTTCGTCACGTCGCACCCGAAGAACTTCGACGCGAGGCTCGTCGACGCGATGGCCGAGACACCCGCGGTCGCGCCATACCTCCACCTTCCGGTTCAGTCCGGCTCGGACGCCGTCCTGAAGCGCATGAAACGCCAGTACACGCGCGCCGAGTACGTGGACCTTGCGGCGAAACTGCGCGAGCGCCTGCCCTCTCTCGCGCTCTCGACGGACGTGATCGTCGGGTTTCCGGGGGAGACCGCCGCGGATTTCGACGACACGCTGTCTCTCCTGGCCGAAACGCGGTTCGCCCTCGTCTTCTCGTTCACGTACTCGCCGCGCCCGATGACGGCGGCGGCGCGGTGGGAGCACGATGTGACGCCCCCGGAAGCTTCGCGCCGCCTCGCGGTCCTCATGGAGCTCCAGCAGGGAATTCAGCGCGAGGAGCACCGGAAGCTTGAGGGCCGTGTTCTGGAAGTCCTCGTCGAGGGCCTCGACCGCCAGGGCCGGCACAGCTCGGGGCGCTCGCCCTGCAGCCGCGTCGTGAACATCGCGCGGCCCGAAGGGGAGTCTCCGATCCCACCCGGCACGTTCGTGAACGTCCTCATCGAGCGCGGCTACCCGAACTCGCTGTTCGGACGGCGAGTCCACGATCCCGTCGCTCCGGCCCTTCCGCATCTCGCGACACATCTCGTCGCTGAATGATCCGTTCGAAGAGATATTTCTTCGAATGGTTAATAAATTTGCGCTCAGGCTGTCCGCGGGCGGTTTGGACTAGCGACCCGCGCCGTCCCCCTAACCCTTTCGAAGCAAATCTCTTAGGTGCTATTCGAACGCATCCGGCCGCGAATTAGCCCTTGCGGAAACCGGTCTCCATCCCTAGATTCAGTCTCAGGAGGCGTCGCGTTGAGCATCAAGATGGACGTGAAAGCGTTGATCGTCGATCCGATTGCAAACGTGCCGGTCGTGATCCTTCGTGACGCCGACGAGAAGAACTTCCTGCCGATCTGGGTGGGAGTCTTCGAAGCAAACGCGATCGCTCTCCAGATGGAAGGGGTCTCGACGCCGCGCCCCATGACGCACGACCTGCTCCGGAACGTGATCCGCCAGATCGAAGGCGACGTCACGCGCGTCGTCATCAACAATCTCGAGGAAAACACGTTCTACGCCCAGATTCACATCAGAGTTGCGAACCGCGAGCTCACCGTGGACAGCCGCCCTTCCGACGCGATCGCCCTCGCCCTGCGCGCGCACGCGCCGCTCTTCGTCGAGGAGTCCGTCCTGGAGAAGAGCCGGAGCGCGAGCGATTCTGTCGAGGCCCAGGGCGTCGAGCGGCTGCGGAAATGGCTCGAGGACGCCGATCCGGAGAGTCTCGGCAAGTACAAGATGTAGTTGACGGCTCCGGATTCCCTTGAACGCGGCAGAGGGCCTCCGTATCATGCGCGCGTCTCGCGCATGATCATCACAGTGGCAAACCAGAAAGGCGGAGTGGGGAAGACCACGACGGCGATCAACATCGCTGCCGCCTTCGCCCAGAAGGGCCTGCGCACCCTCCTGATCGATCTCGACCCCCAGGGCAACTCCACGATGTCCTTCATCGACAGGAAGGAGATCGCGAAGTCGATGTACGAGGTCCTCACGGACCCCGCGACGTCGGTTTTCGAGATCATCCGACCGTCCCCTCTTCCGAAGCTCACGATCGCACCGGCGCGCATCGCGCTCGCCAAGGTGGAGTCGAAGCTCCTCGGGGAGCTGGACGGCCATTTCCGGCTGAAGGACAAGCTTCAGGTCGTGAAGGAGTCAGGGGAGTACGACGCAATCATCATCGATACGCCCCCGACCCTCGGGATGATCACGGTGAACGCTCTCGTGGCGTCGTCCCACATCCTGATCCCGATCCAGTCGTCGTACTTCGCGCTGGAAGGCACCGACGACCTCCTCGAGACGATCGAGAAGATCAAGGGCCGCCCGAACCCGAACCTGCAGATCCTCGGCGTCGTCATCACGCTCCACGACCGGCGCACGACGCTCGGGCGCGACATCCAGAACCAGATCGACGAGGTATTCAAGGGAAAGGTCTTCAAGACGACGATCTCGAAGTCCATACGCCTCGAGGAATCGCCTGCGTACAAGGAGTCCATCTTCACGTTCGCACCGCGCTCGTCAGGAGCGCTCGAGTACTACAGCCTGACGGAGGAGATCCTCTCCCGTGTCTAAGCGCCGCGGCCTCCCGGAGACCTCACGCATGCGCCACGATTCTCATTTCGTCGAGCAGCTCGTGCGCGCGGACGAGTTGCCCGTCGGGCGGCGCATCCCGATCCACCTCATCGAGGCGAACCCGGACCAGCCGCGCAGCTCGATGGGCGATCTCTCAGAGCTCACGAAGTCGATCACGGACAAGGGCGTGCTCGAACCGATCCTCGTGCGCCCGCGCGACGACGGCCGCTACACGATCATCTCGGGCGAGCGCAGGTTCCGAGCCTCGATGGAGGCCGGCCTCACGGAGATCCCGTGCATCGAGATGGAGGTCTCCGACAGCGAGCTCATCGAGATCGCTCTCATCGAGAATCTCCAGCGGAAGGACCTCAGTCCCTTCGAAGAGGCGGACGGCTACCGCGCGCTCCAGGAACGTCACGAGTACACGCACGAACAGATCGCCGACGCCGTGGGGAAGTCGCGCGTGACGATCACCGAGGCGCTCGCGATCGGAAGGCTCCCGGAGGCCGTGCAGCAGGAATGTCGGCGCGCCGACATTCAGTCCCGTTCTTTCCTTCTCGAGCTCGGCCGTCTGAAGGACGAGGACCTGATGCTTGCCATGGTCGGCGCGATGGCGAGAGGCGAGGACGTCAGCCGCGACGTCCTCCGCGAGGCGAAGGCCGCCGCCCGCCGCGGCACCACGCCGGCGAAAGGCGGAGCGCTGAAGAAGGCCTACACGCTCGACTACGCGCCCGAGGATCGTCGGTACAAGGTCAGCCTCGTCCTGAAGGGAAAGCTCCACAGGAAGGACGAGATCCTCGAAGCGATCCGCGACCTCGCTCGCAGGATCGAAGCGGGCGAGATCGACCTCGAGTCCCAGGGCCGCTTCGTGAAGGCGAAGCCGAAAAAGTAAACGGCTCGCCAACGCCCAACCGACGAAGAGGCACGAGGAGATTTCTTAGAAGGTAAAGACGGCGGTGGACGCGTAAGAGCCGCGCCTCGCCCGGATCGCTGAACGAAGGGTCAACGACCGCCGCCGAGTTACCGCGACGCCGGCGGCAAGGGCTCGCCGCCTCAAACACCTTCTAAGAAGGATCTGTCGAGCAAACCGGGCTAGGCCGCCTGCGCCTTATATTTTCAGGCTCACGAGCTGGCGTGTTTAACATAATAAATATTATCGGACGTAGCGTATTGGCGATGGAAACACCTGGGAACCGGCACTCGGGTCGCGGACGGAGCCTGCGCAAGGCCCGATCAACCTTCTAAGAAATCCCCCGTTCTCCGGCTACCATCGAGGCGTGCTGAGGCGCATGGATCGGTACGTGTTCGGCGAGGTGTTGGCCCCGACGCTTGTCGGGTTCCTCGCCTACACCGGGTTCATGGCCGTGCGCGGCCTCGTCCAGTTCTCGGAGCTTCTCGTCCAGAGCGAGCAGCCGCTCGCCGAGGCCGGCCTCGTCCTCGCGCTGTCGCTCCCGCACATCGTCGTCCTCACTCTTCCGATCGCGTTCCTGCTCGGCCTCCTCATCGGCATCGGCCGCCTCTCGGCCGACTCGGAGCTGACGGCGCTCAGGGCGTCGGGGATCGACCTCGCAAGCCTCTATCGGCCGATCGCGGTCGTGGCGTCGGCCATCGCCGGGATCACGCTCTTCCTCATGCTGGCGGTCGTCCCCCGGACGAACCACCTCCTCTACACGATGAAGCTCCGCCTCTCGAGCTTCGCCTTCGCCCAGCGCATCCAGCCGGGAATGTTCAGCCCGGAGTTCGGCGGCCTCCGGGTCTATGTCGAGAAGGCGTCCGCAGACCGGCGCGAGCTCACCGGCCTCATCATCTCGGACCGCTCCAACCCGGACGAAGGCGACCGCCTTACGCTGGCCCGCCGGGGATGGCTCGAGCTCGAGGAGGATCAGGGCCGTCTCTGGCTTCGGGTCGAGGACGCCGAGACCCACCATCAGGAGCAGGGCGGCAAGCACTACGACGTCACGTCGTTCTCGAAGCAGCGAATGGTCCTCCAGGACAACGGCCCCGCCGGGCTGACGAAGGAAAAGCAGATCCGGGAGCAAACGCTTCGGGAGCTCCTCGTCCGGGCCGCCACGCAGGCCCGCAGACCCGAGGAGCGCCGCCTCGCGATGACCGAGGTCCACAAGAAGTTCGCGCTGCCCGCGGCCTGCCTCGTCTTCGGGCTCATCGGACTCCCCCTCGGCATCGTCAACCGGCGCGGCGGCCGGGCGGCGGGGTTCGCCGTTTCGATCGCGATCGTCCTCATCTACTACGCGCTTCTGGCAACGGGCGAGGCTCGAGCGATCGAGGGGCGCATGTCGCCCGGCCTCGCGATGTGGCTCCCGAACATCCTGCTCCTGGCGTTCGGCCTCTTCGCCCTCGCGCGAATCCGCCGCGACCGCACGGTCTTCGAGCTGAATTTCAGGGCTCCTGCAAAGCCGGGGACCCCGGAGTCCGCCGGCGCCGCCGCGACGGCGCCTCCCCCGCCGAGGGCGGCTCCCCGCCGGAGGACGATGCGCCTTCCCGGCCTCCTCCTGATCGACCGATACGTCGCGCGCCGGTTTCTCGCGACGTTCGCGCTCGTCGTCACGTCCATCGCCGTTCTCTACGTCCTGATCGACTACCTCGAGATCTCGGACGACATCGCGCGGAACAAGAGCCCCTTCTCGATGGTCCTGAGGTACTACCAGGCGTTCATCTCCCCGATCCTTCTCGACATCGTCCCATTCGCGTTCCTCGTCGCGGCCCTCGTCACGACCGCGAGCCTCGTGCGTTCGGCCGAGACGACCGCTCTCCTCTCGCACGGCGTCTCGCTGCACCGGGCGGCCGCCCCGCTCCTCGTGATGGCGGCGGTCGCGGGCGTGTTTCTCTTCTTCTTCGCCGAGCGCGTGGTTCCCGCGGCGGCCGCCGAGTCCGACCGATTGCGGTTTCTCCTCAAGGGCCAGACGCCCCCCGCGAACGGGTCCACGGGCGTCTGGGTGCGCGGCGACCACGGCCGCTTCTTCGCGTCCGCCGCCTACGACCCCGCGTCGAAGCGCGTCAGCGGCCTCACGATGCTGCAGATCGACCCGAAGACGTGGCACCTCGACGCCCGCATGGACACCGAACGCGCGACCGTCGTTCCCGGGCGCGGCCTCATCGCCCACGGAGGCTGGGTGCGCACCTTCACGGGGCCGACGGCGATGGCGGCGCGCCGCGACGATGACTTCCTCCTCGACGCACCCGAGGCCGCCGCGGCGTTCGCAGCCGGGCCCTCGGACATCAAGAAGATGACCTTCCTCGAGCTGCGGCGTTTCATCGCGGTGCGCCGCCATGCGGGCGCCGACACGGCCGTCCTCGCGACAGGACTGCACCAGAAGACCGCCGGAGCGGCCGCGGCCCTCCTCCTGACTCTCGTCGGGCTCCCCTTCGCCTTCAAGTACGGAAAGCGCGGCGCCGTCGCGGGGATCGGCGTCGCGCTGTTCCTCGGGCTGACCTACCTCTTCCTGACGTCGCTCTTCGTCAGGTTCGGAGAGTCGGGATCGCTCCCTCCCCTTCTCGCCGCGTGGGCCCCGAACGTCTTCTTCAGTCTCGGCGCGGCGTGGGGGCTTCTGGGAGTGAGGACCTAGGTTCCCTCTTCCCAGCCCGCCAGGTACTTCTTCTGCTCCGGCGTGAGGACGTCGATCGAGACGCCCATGGACGCGAGCTTGAGGCGCGCGATCTCGGCGTCGATCTCCTGAGGGATCGAGTAGACCTTCTTCCCGAGCGTCGCGTGGTTCTTCACCATGAACTCGGCGCCGAGAGCCTGGTTCGCGAAGGACATGTCCATCACCGAGGCCGGGTGGCCCTCGGCCGCGGCGAGGTTGATGAGCCGGCCGTCGCCGAGCAGGAACACGGTCCGCCCGTCCTTCAGGCGGAACTCCTCGACGAACTCGCGGATCATCCGGCGGGACGCGGCGCGCGCCTCGAGCGCCGGGATGTCGATCTCGACGTTGAAGTGGCCCGAGTTCGAGATGACGGCGCCCGACTTCATGACGGCGAAGTGCCGGTCCGCCAGGACGCTCTTGTTGCCCGTGACCGTGACGAATACGTCGCCGATCTTCGCGGCCTCCGACATCGGCATGACGCGGAAGCCGTCCATCGCGGCCTCGATCCCGCGGACCGGGTTGACCTCGGTCACGATCACGTTCGCGCCGAGGCCTTTGGCCCGCATCGCGACGCCCTTGCCGCACCAGCCGTAGCCGGCGACGACGACGTTCTGGCCGGCGATCAGCAAGTTCGTCGCACGGATGATCCCGTCGAGCGTGGACTGGCCCGTGCCGTAGCGGTTGTCGAAGAAGTGCTTCGTCTCGGCGTCGTTCACGGCGACGACCGGGAACTTGAGGACGCCTTCCTTCTCCATCGCCTTGAGCCGGATGACGCCGGTCGTCGTCTCCTCGGTCCCGCCGACGATCCCGTCGAGGAGGCTCTTCCGGTCGGCAGGAGACAGCCCCTTCGCCCACGCGGCGAGCGACGGCTCGAGCTGGCTCTCCTTGCCGAGTGCGATGAAGAGGAGCGAGGACACGAGGTCCGCGCCGTCGTCCATCGTCATGTTCGGGCGGTGCGCGAGCGCTGCCTGGATGTGGGCGTAATACGTCTTGTGGTCCTCGCCCTTGATCGCGTAGGTCGAGATGCCGAACTCGGAGACGAGCGCTGCGGCGACGTCGTCCTGCGTCGAGAGCGGGTTCGACGCGCAGAGAACGACGTCGGCGCCGCCGGCCTTGAGGGCGCGGGCGAGGTTGCCCGTCTCGGTCGTCACGTGGAGGCACGCCGAGAGGCGGAGGCCCTTCAGCGGCTTCTCCTTCTCGAACCGCTCGCGGATGCGGGCGAGGACGGGCATCGAGCGGTCGGCCCACTCCATGCGGAGGCGGCCCTTCGGGGCGAGCGCGAGGTCCTTGACGTCGTGGGCGGGAAGGGTGGCGGGCGTCATGAGGGCTCCTTTTTCATTCGCCGTGCGCGATGCGGACGGCGTCGACGAGATACGCGGGAAGTGGCGTCTCCCCCGCTTCCGAGGGGACGCGGTACGGTTCGAGGGCGAGAAAGCGGGCCTCGGCGAACCCGGCGCGCTTGAGGCCAGCGCGCACGGTCTCGCGCGGCAGGCCGAGGTGCGTCGAGCCGGTGGCTTCGCGCAGGGCGCGGTGGCCGTGCGGCTCGAGCTCGACGAGGACGGCCCGGCCGCCGGGCTTCACGACGCGGCCGAACTCGGCGAGGGCGTCGGCGGGCTTCACGAGGTGGCGCAGGAGGTGGAACGCGAAGACCGCGTCCAGCGACGCGTCCGCGAACGGGAGGCTCTCCGCGGCGGCTTTCTTCACCGTCACGTTCGCGAGTCCCGCGCGCCGCACCTTCTCGCGCGCGAGCCGGACCATCCTCTCGCTCGAGTCCACGGCGTGGACCTCGTCGGCGACGGACGCGAGGCCGAGCGTCAGCAGGCCCGTCCCGCATCCGACGTCGGCGACGGAGAGGCCGCGCGGCACGAGCTTGAGGAGCGCGGCCTCCCGCGCCCCGGAGGCGTAGAAGGGACCCTGGATCCGGTCCCAGTCCCCCGCGACCGCGTCGAACCCCCCCTCGGGCGCGAGGGCGGAGCGTTCCTCGAGGACGTCGCGGAGCCGGTCGTCGTCGGCCCGGAACGCAGCATCCGTGACGGCGCCCGACACGGACTCCCAGAGCCGGACGCCGCCGGCAGTCGCCGCATACCGTTCCGCGCCGCTCGACCTCCGGGTCTCGACGAGCCCGGCGTGACGCAGGATCGCGAGGTGATTCGAGACGCGCGACTGGGCCGCCTCGAGGATCCGCTGGATCTCGCGAACCTGCAGCTCTTCCTTCGCGAGGAGCCTCACGGCCCGCAGGCGAAGAGGGTCCGCGAGCGCGGCGAGAGCGGGTGCGGCGTCCAGCACGCCTCTCTTATATCACAGAATCAGGTTTCTCTGATGCGCATGACCGGAGCCGTCAGGCAGTCGCGGGAACCCTGGCCCCCACGGCCGCGGCGAGAGCCGCCGCCTTGTCCGTCTGCTCCCACGTGAACTCCGGAAGGCGCCGGCCGAAGTGGCCGTACGCCGCGGTCTTCCGGAAGATGGGGCGGCGGAGCTGGAGGGCGTCGATGATCCCCTTCGGCGTCAGCGGGAAATGGTCTCTCACGAGCTTCGAGAGCGCCTCGGGGTCGACCTTCGCGGTCCCGAACGCGTCGACGTAGACCGACACCGGGTCCGCGACGCCGATCGCGTACGCGAGCTGGACCTCGACCTTCTCGGCGAGGCCCGCCGCGACGAGGTTCTTCGCAATGTACCGGGCCATGTACGAGGCCGAGCGGTCCACCTTGGTGGCGTCCTTGCCCGAGAACGCGCCGCCGCCGTGCCGGCCGTACCCGCCGTACGTGTCGACGATGATCTTCCGGCCCGTGAGCCCCGTGTCGCCCTGCGGGCCGCCCGTGACGAAGCGGCCCGTGGGGTTGATGTGGAACTTCGTCTTGTCGTCCAGGAGCGCCGCCGGTACGACGGGCCTGATGATCTCCTCGCGGATCGCTTCGCGAAGCTCAGGCGTCGGGATCGACTCGGAATGCTGCGTCGAAATGACGACCGTGTCGACGCGCACGGGCTTGCCGTCCGCGTACTCGACGCTGACCTGGCTCTTCCCGTCCGGGCGCAGCCACTCGAGCGTGCGGTTCTTGCGGGCCTCAGCGAGGCGGAGCGTGAGCTTGTGCGCGAGCGTGATCGGGAGAGGCATGAGCTCCTCGGTCTCGCGGATCGCGAGGCCGAACATGAGGCCCTGGTCGCCCGCGCCGCCCGTGTCGACCCCCATCGCGATGTCCTGCGACTGCTTGTCGATCGTCGAGATCACGGCGCACGTCTCATAGTCGAAACCGTATTTCGCGCGCGTGTAGCCGACGTCCTTGATCGTCTGCCGCACGATGCCCGGTATGTCGACCCAGGTCTTCGTCGTGATCTCGCCCGCGATGAGGGCGAGGCCCGTCGTGACGAGCGTTTCGCACGCGACGCGGCCCATCGGATCGTCCGTGAGGATCGCGTCCAGGATCGAATCCGAGATCTGGTCGGCGATCTTGTCGGGGTGCCCTTCCGTCACGGACTCCGAGGTAAAAAGGTGCCGGTTCTTGCTCATGACATGACCCCCCGCCGCGTGCGGCGAAAGAGCGGATGTTAGCAGGCGAGATCCGCGGTCAGGGACGGTAGATGAGGAACCGCGCGTGACCGTACCGCCGCCGGTCCGCAGGCGCCACGCCGCCCGGCGTGAGCCAGCGGTCGTCGCCGCGCTCGTGGAACAGCCAGCCGCCGCCCCGCACGAGCAAGAGGAGAAGCCCGAGGTCGGATTCGGAATCTGCTTCGAACGGGGGATCGTGGAAGATCACGTCGAATCCGGCGTCGTCCCGGCGCCTGTTGGGTTCTGCAAAGTTCTTAGAAGGTGAGTAGGGCTGCGGCGCGCCCTCTCGTCCGCTCGCGCGAGGAGCGGCGGCCCGCGCCCCCCTCTCATTCATCTTCGAAGAAAAACGAGCCACGGAGACTTCATGGACGATTGATCTCTCCCCCGCGCCGAGCTGCTCCACGTTCCCTCTCAAGACTCCCGCGACCTTCCGGTCCGCTTCGACGAACGTCGCGTGCGCCGCCCCCCGCGAGAGCGCCTCGAGGCCGTACGCACCGGAGCCCGAACAGGCGTCGAGGACGCGCGCGCCGCGGATCGCGTCGCCGAGGATGTCGAACGCGGCC
>DATKLW010000056.1:0-8025 GCA_035542215.1 Thermoanaerobaculia bacterium
GAGCGGCAACGTCAGGAAATGGCGTCCAAGGTGGCTCAGCTCAACGAGCGCATCCGCGACCTGAACCAGCGCCTTCTCGGCACGGGCGCCTCTGCCGCCGTCGCGGCGCCCTCCGCCCCCCAGGGCTTTTTCAAGCGCTGAGCGGAGCTCAGGGCTTCAGCCCAGAGGGGCCCGCAGCCAGCGCCGCGCGAGCCGCTTCGCGGCGGGCGTGGCGTCCTTCGCGGGCGCGATCTTCCAGACGCCCGCCTTCCGCGCCGCGAGGACGAGCCCGAGATCGAGGAGACGTTCGCGCCGGAACACGGTGACGCGGACGCGTGCTCCTGGGCCGGCCTCGACCGCTTTCCTTCGAAGGAAATCCTCCGACGCCCGCACCCCGTCGACAGCCACAATCTCGTCGCCGGCGTTCACGCCGCCGCGCTGCGCTGCGCCGCCCTCGCGAACCTCCGCGACCGTCAGGCGTCCGGCGTCGACCTTCGTCTTCCACCCGAAGTCCCCCCGCGTCTTCACGGGGCTCTCGTCGGTCACGCCCTCCTCGGCCTCAGGCACGAGGCGCTGCGTGAGGCCCGCGGCCGGCAGCAGCTTCGCGAGGTCGGGCGTCTGGGTGCCGCGCACGTAGCGGTCGAAGAACCGGCGCGCCTTCGCGGCAGAGCCGAGCGTCCGCGCCACGGCGTCCTCGACGGCGCCTGCCGGGTAGCTCCTCCCCTTCGAGCCCCACCGGCGCCAGAGGAGGCGCATCACGTCGTCGAGCCCGCGCCGGCCGCGGGAGGCGCCGCGGAGCGTCAGGTCGAGCGCGAGGCCGAGGAGCTGGCCGCGCCGGTAGTAGCTTTCCGCCACGTTCACGGAGTTCTCGTCGGGGCGGTAGAAACGGATCCACGTGTCGAATGAGGCCATCTCCGCGCTCTGAACGGCGCGGCCCGGCGTCTCCACGTGGCCCGTCCACGACGTCATCCACTCCTCGAAGCCCTGCGCCGGCGTCAGGAGGCCCGCGCGCACGGCGAGGAGGACCTCGTAGTACGACGTGATCCCCTCCATCGCCCAGAGGTCCTTCGTGTGGACTTCCTTCGTGTAGTCGAACGGCCCGAGCGCCTGGGGCCGGATGCGCTTGACGTTCCAGGCGTGGAAGAGCTCGTGCGAGAAGAGGAGCAGCGTGTCGCGGTACGCCTTCACCGGCTGGAATGCCCAGGGGTCGACCCCGACCGACTGCGAGGCGCGGTGCTCGAGGCCGCCGCGCGCGCCGGGCGTGAGGTGCGCGAGGAACAGGTAGCGCTCGTACGGGAGGCCGCCGAAGAGCGATGCGGCTGCCCCGACGAGCTTCTTGAGGTCCCTCACGAGCCGGGCCGCGTCCTCGTTGCCGCTTCCCCAGATCGCGAGCGTGTGCGGCACGCCCTTCACGCGGAAGTCGAACGTCCGGTGCGTCCCGCACTCGAACGGCGAATCCACGAGCTCGTCGTACGACGAGGCGCGGAAAACCCCTCCGCGCGACGGGAGCGCCATCGACGTCTTCCAGCCCCTCGGGAGGCGAAACGCGACCTCTTGCAGCTCGTCTTTCCGTCCCTCGACGTAGAAGAACAGGTTCGCGCCGTTGCCGTAGCCGTGCGACGCGTCGAGGTGCGACGTCCGCACGGTGAGCTCGTGGGCGTAGACGCGGTAGGAAACGAGGATCGAAGACGAAGAGGAGGACGAAGAATTCTTCGAAGGTAAAGAGAGCCGCCAGACGTTCTTCGCCACCTTCACGGCCGGAATGTCGCGCGCGCTGCGGCCGCCTCGCCCTCTCTCTTTCGAAGAAAAATCTCTTATGTGCCTCGAGAATTCGCGGACCAGATAGGAGCCCGGCGTCCAGACCGGCAGGACGAGGTCGAGCGTCGTCGCGTTCCCCGGGTCGATCTCCATCGTGATCTCGTAGAGATGGGTCTCGGGCCGCGGCATCGCGACCGTGAAGCGTGTCGTGCGCATGCGGGGAGCATAAGGGAGGGGCACGCCGGCTCGCTCCTCGCTTCACTCGTCGAGGAATTTGACGACGCGCCGCGCGAACGCGACGGGCCTCTCCGTCGGCGGGACGTGGCCGCAGCGCGGGAAGACCTCGAGCCGCGCGTGCGGGAGCGCGCGGCACATCGCGCGGCCCGCCGCGAGCGGGAAGATGCGGTCGCGGTCGCCCCAGAGGACGAGCGTCTCGTGCGGGATCCGCGCGAGGTCGCGGGGCGTCATGGCGTCCTCCCCCGCGGCGAGCGACGCGACGAGCTTCAGGAGCTGCGGGCGGTTCTTCCGGCGTCCCTTGTAGACGGCCGCCGCGAGCGCGACGAGCGGGTGCGAGAGAAGGCGGTTGTTCACGCTCGTCGCGAGGAGGCGGCGCGAGTCGTCGAAGCTGCCGGGCACGAAGGAAAGCGAGGCGGCGAGCGGGTCGATCGTGCGGACCACGGGGAGACCCGCCGCGTCCACGAGGACGAGGCGGCGGACGAGACGGGGGTTCCGCCTCACGACGTCCAGCGCCACGGCGCCGCCGAGCGAATGGCCGAGAAGGTCGACGCGCGAAGGCGGGTCCGGCAGCGCCTCGATCCCGCCCCGGACCGCCTCGGCGAGGAAGCGGATCCGGTACACGACGCCGTCTCCCGAGGGCTTGTCGCTCTTCCCGTGGCCGAGAAGGTCGAACGCGAGGACGCGCCTCTTCCGCGCGAGCATCGCGAGGGACAGCGCCCACTCGCCGTGGTCCGCGCCGATTCCGTGCAGGAGGACGAGCGGTGGCGGCCCGCCGGGGCGCGAGGCGCCCGCGTCGAGGCACGCGACGGTCAGGCCGCCGGGAATGCGGAGCCGGCGGAGCCTCAGTATTTCCTCATCAGCCCGACGACCACGCCCTGAACCTTCACGTCGCCCTCGGCGGCGTAGATCGGCGCCATGCGGTCGTTCGCCGGCTGGAGGCGGATCCGGCCGTCGCCCTCGTTGTAGATGCGTTTCAGCGTCGCCTCACCGTTCACGAGCGCCGCAACCATCTCGCCGTTCGCGGCCTTCTCGCGCCGGTTCACGACCACGAAGTCGCCGTCGTGGATGCCGTCGTCGACCATCGAGTGGCCGCTCACGCGCAGGACGTAGTTCTGGCCCTTGCGCGTCAGCGCCTCGGGCACCGCGACGGACTCGCCCTCCGGCTCGACCTCGATGGGCTGGCCAGCGGCGATGCGGCCCGCCAGCGGGATCTCGACAGCGCCCACCGCGCGGTCTTCCTCGGCGAGAGCGAGCGAGCGGCGCTTGTTCCAGTCGCGCACCAGCACGCCCTTTTCGAGGAGGAGCCGGATGTGCTTCTGGAGCGTGCCGAACGAGGAGTACCCGAACTCCTCGCAGATCTCGCGCTGGGTTGGCGAGACGCCGTTCTTCGAGCGGTACCGGCGGATGAAGTCGGCGATTTCTTTCTGTCTTGGGGTCAGCGTCAGTGCCATATTTTATTCGGCTATTTTTGTATTTTGCCTTATTTTTTTAGAAGATGTCGGTTTCGGATGCGCTCCGGACGGGTTATTGCTGTAACCCTGCCATTGCCCTATTACCTTCTAAGATATCTCCGGTCCTCTCGCGGTCTTCTCCCGGTCTTCTGAATGCGTTTCCAGTACGCGACGCAAGATAGGCGTAAATCGAGACCCCGTCAAGCGTCTCTTTCACGCGCACGCGCTAAGATCCGGGTTCGTGCCCGACTCTTCAGAGGCCTCCCCTTCCTCCCGTCCGGCCCGTGGCTCGTTTCTCCGCAAGGCTGCCCGCTGGACGGCCGGACTCCTGGCCGCTGCGATCGTCCTCTGCGTCGCGGTCCTCTGGCTCTACAACCGCGAGTTCACGTCCGAGAAAGCCGTCGTCAGGGCGTCGCGCCTGACGTCCGGCAACACCGTGTTCCCCGTGCAGGTCGCCGTCTTCCAGGACCGCGTCGCGCGCTACAAGCCGCGTTTCCTCGGGCACACGGAGGACTCGATCACGCTCCGGCAGATCGCGTCGGTGAAGGTCCAGTCGGGCCCCGTCTTCGCCGACGTCGTCATCGACACGACGGGCGGCTCGCCGCCGGTCGTGATCCACGGCCTATGGAAAAAGGACGCCGAGGCTCTCAGCGGCGCCATTTCCGCGGCGCAGTCCCTTTCCCCCATGCCGGTGAGGCCGGTGCCGTCTGCCGCCTCGCCCGCCACCGCTCCCCCGGGTTGAATGCTCCCGCCGCGGCGCGTTCGTCCGCGGCGTCATACACGAAAGGATGGAGGAACCCGAATGAAGAACGTCCTGAAGATGACAGCCCTCGTCCTCTGCTGCGTCGCGCTCGTCGCCTGCAGCCAGAAGGGCCCTGCCGAGGCCGCGCTCAACGCCGCCCAGACCGCCGTCGACGGCGTGAAGGCCGACGCCGCCAAGTACGTGCCCGACCAGGCCAAGAGCCTCCTCGCCGCGATGACGGATGCACGCGCCGCCTTCGACAAGGGCGACTACAAGGCCGCCCTCGATGGCGCCACCGCGATCCCGGCGAAGGTGAAAGACGTCGCCGCCGCCGCCGCCGCGAAGAAGGACGAGCTCGCGAAGGCGTGGGCCGGCTTCGCCAACGTCCCGGCCATGGTCGAGCAGATCAAGGTCAAGGTCGGCGAGCTCGCCGCGATGAAGAAGCTCCCGAAGGACATGGACAAGGCGAAGCTCGAGGCCGCCAAGGCGAGCCTCGCGGACATCACGAAGGGCATGGGCGAGGCCATGGACGCGTCCAAGGCCGGCAACCTGGCGGACGCCGTTGCGAAGGGCAACGCCGTCAAGGCGAAGGTCATGGAGACGATGGCCACCCTCGGCCTCACGCCTGCTGCCGCTCCGGCGGCCCCGGCCGCGCCCGCGCCCGCTGCGCCCGCCGCGGCGACCACGGCCAAGAAGTAGCCTTCCCGATCCCGGAACCTTGGGGCCCGCGGGCGACCGCGGGCCCTTTTCTTTTCAGCTCCGGTAGTCCGCGTTGCAGGACACGTAGGCGTGCCCGAGGTCGGAGGCGAGCTTGAAGGCCGACGCCTTCCCCGCGCCGAGGTCGACGGCGACCGGGACACGCTCCCTCGCGAAGATCTTCGCGGCGTCCGTCTCCCGGTAGGACACGGGCAGACCGCGGTCGACGAGGACGAGGCGCCCGAGGCGCAGCGAGACCTTCGCGGCCGAGAACCGCGCCCCGCTCCTCCCGACGGCCGCGAGGATGCGGCCCCAGTTCGGGTCGCCGCCGTTCAGGGCCGTCTTGACGAGCGGTGACGTCGCGACGGCGTGCGCCGCCGCCTTCGCGTCCTCTGCGCTCCTCGCACCCGTGATCGAGATGTCGAGGACGCGCGTCGCCCCCTCGCCGTCGCGCACCATGAGCCACGCGAGCGTCCGGCAGACCGCCGTGACGGCCGCGCGGAGCGGCGCGGCGTCCTTCGCGGACCTCATCGCCGTCCCCCCCATCGCCCCGGAGGCGAGGAGCAGCACGGTGTCGTTCGTCGACGTGTCGCCGTCGACGGAGATCGCGTGGAAGCTCCGGTCGGCCGCGTGCCTCAGGACGGCCTTCAGGCACGCGGGCGTCGCCGCGGCGTCCGTCGTGACGAAGGCGAGCATCGTCGCCATGTTCGGGTGGATCATCCCGGCGCCCTTCGCGATCCCGACGACGGTCCCGCGCCGGCCCTTCCACGCGAAGGTCGCCCGCGCGACCTTGGGCGAAACGTCCGTCGTGAGGATCGCGCGCGAGGCCGCGTCGACGCCCGAAACCGAAAGGCGCGCTTTTGCCGCGGGCAGCGCCGCGCGGATCTTCTCGTCCGGCAGGATGACGCCGATGACTCCCGTCGACGAGACGAGAACCTCTCGTCTCGGAGCGCCGAGGATCGCCGCTGCGGCGTCCCGGACGCGGCGTGCGGCGTCCATGCCGGCCCTCCCCGTCACGGCGTTCGCGCAGCCCGCGTTCACGACGACCGCGCGCACGCGGCCGCCGCTCGCCTTCAGATCGGCCCTGCCGAGGACCACGGGAGCCGCCTGGAAGCGGTTCGTCGTGAAGAGCGCCGCCGCGTTCGCGCCTCTCTCCGCGACGAGGAGCGCAACGTCGGGCGACGCCTTCTTCCGGACGCCCGCGTAGACCCCCGAGGCGCGGAAGCCCGCCGGGAGCCTCACGACGGGCCTCCCGACAGCCGGCGCACGGCCGCCCGCGCCGCGCGCAGGACTTGGCGCGGCGCCGTCCCGCCGTAAACGTCCCTCTTGGCGAGCGCGCGCCTCACGTCCAGCGCCGCGAGATCCTTTTCCGTGATTTCGTCCTTCGGCCCGAGCGCCGCGAGCGTGACGCCCAGCGCCTCGGCTTCGGCGATCCGACGGCCGACGATCTCGTGGGCCTCCCGGAACGGAATGCCGCGCTTCGCGAGCGCGTCCGCGAGCTCGGTCGCGAGGAGGCGGTCGTCCGACGCGGCCGCGGCCATCCGGTCGCGGTCGAGGCGCAGGCCCTCGACGAGGCCCGTGAGAGCCCGAAGCGCGACCGGAACCACGCCGCGCAGGCGGAACACGGGTTCCTTGTCGAGCTGGAGGTCCTTGTCGTAGGCGAGCGGCAGGCCTTTGAGGAGCGCGAGCAGGCCCGTGAGCTCTCCGATCGCCCGGCCCGCGTGCCCGCGGGCGAGCTCGAGAACGTCGGGGTTCTTCTTCTGCGGCATGCGCGAGGACCCCGTCGCGAGCGCGTCCGGAAGCGTCATGAAACCAGACTCGTCGGACGTGAACGCGATGAGGTCTTCGGCGAGACGCGAGAGATGCACGAAGAGGAGCGCCGCCGTGAAGAGGTACTCGGCAGCCGAATCGCGGTCGGAGACGCCGTCGAGGGAGTTCGCCGTGGGGCGCAGGAACCCGAGACTCCGGGCGAGCGCTTCGCGGTCGACGGGCAGCGGCGTGCCCGAGAGGGCGCCCGAGCCGAGCGGGCACTCGTCGGCCCGCGAGAAGGCCGCGTCGAAACGCGCCGCGTCGCGCCGCAACATCTCGACGTACGCGAGGCACCAGTGCCCGAACGTGACGGGCTCGGCGCGCTTCATGTGCGTGTACCCGGGCATCGGCGTCGCGGCCTCGGCCTCGGCGCGCTTCGCGAGGGCGAGAGCGAGCTCCCGCGCGGCAGCCGCCCCCTCGGCGAGGGCGCCCTTGACGAAGATCCGGAAATCCGTCGCGACCTGGTCGTTGCGCGAGCGGCCCGTGTGGAGCTTGCCCGAGAGCGCCCCGACCTTCGCGGCGAGCCGTCCCTCGACGAAGGAGTGAACGTCTTCGTCGTCCGCGTCGAGCGGGACGCCGGACTTCGCGGCCTCGGCGGCGACCTCCTCGAGAGCCGTGACGAGCTTCTTCACCTCGGCGGGCGTCAGGATCCCGGCCGCGCCGAGCGCTTGCGTCCAGCCAATCGACCCGAACACGTCCTCGGCGAGGAGCGCGCGGTCGAAGGCGAGGGAGTCGTTGAACGACTTCAGGGCCTGCGCGGGCGGCTCGGCGAACCGGCCGCCCCAGAGCTGCTTGCGGGTCAAGTCAGCCCTCTCCCGCGACGACCGCCTGGTACGTGCCCGGGCGGAGGTGGAGGCGCCCTTTCGTGGGCAGGCCGAAGAGGCGGATGAACCCCGCCGCGTCCGCCGGCGTGTAGCCTCGCATGTCGAACGACGCGAGGCTCGTCGAGTAGAGGGCGAACGGCGATGTGCGCCCGATGACGGACGAGGAACCCTTGTAGAGCTTGAGCGTGACGTCGCCCGTCACGGTCGGCATGAGGGCGTTCATGAACGCGTCCAGCGCCTCGCGCAGCGGCGAGAACCACTGGCCGAAGTAGACGAGCTCGGCGTAGCGCGAGCCGAGGCGGGCCTTCTCGTGCGAGGAGTCGCGGTCGAGCGTGAGCGACTCGAGGGCGCGGAGCGCCGCGACGAGGATCGTCCCGCCCGGCGTCTCGTAGACGCCGCGCGACTTGATCCCGATCAGCCGGTTCTCGACGAGGTCGACGCGGCCGACGCCGTTTCGCCCGCCGATCTCGTTCAGCTTCTCGATCAGGGCCACCGGGCCGAGCGCCTCGCCGTTCACGGAGACCGGGGT
>DATKLW010000057.1:0-2046 GCA_035542215.1 Thermoanaerobaculia bacterium
GCTCTTGTCCACGATCTTCCAGTCGTAGACGATCGTCCCGGAGCCCGCGGCCGCGCCGATCCAGCCGCCCCAGGCCGCCCCCTTCTTGGGGTAGCGCCACTCGGTGATCTGGCCCTTCATCTCGTAGTCGCCCGAGCCGCCCTTGACGAACTTCGCCCCGGTCTTCTCGATCCGCCCGTTCGTCATCTTCTCGAAGACTTCCTGCATGAACGTGTCCGCGTTGCCGTACTCGAGGCCGCCCATGTCGCCGCTCGGGGGGGCGTCGGCCTTCTTCTCGAACTTTTGAACGTGGATCGTCTTGCCCGAGAAGCTGAACCCGTCGGCCACCCAGACGCAGTCGAACTTGTCCTTGTGGCACTTGTCGATCCCGAGGAACTTGAGGTCCTCCTTCGGGCTGTCGGCGGCGAACGCCGGGACGGCGGCCGCGAGAAGGGCACCCGCGACGAGAGCAAAAACACTCTTCATGAACTCCTCCTGTTCGTGAAGCGTGATTTTAGCCGAGACTCCCTCTCAGGCGGCTTCGGCCGCGGAGTCCTTCAGGATCCGCCCGTCGTGCACCTCGATGACGCGGCCGGCGCGCCGGGCGAGGTTCATGTCGTGCGTGATCACGACGACCGTCCCGCCGCCGCTCCAGAGCTCCGTGAAGAGGCTCATGATGTCGCTCCCGGACGTCGAGTCGAGGTTCCCCGTCGGCTCGTCGGCGAGCAACATGTCGGGCTTCATCGCGAGGGCCCGCGCGACCGCGACGCGCTGCATCTGGCCTCCGGAGAGCTCGGTCGGCCGGTGGTCGACGCGGTCGCCGAGGCCGACCTTCGCGAGGAGCTCCACCGCCCGGACGCGCCGCTCCTTCGGCGGCACGCCGCCGAAGAGCATCGGCATCTCGACGTTCTCGAGCGCCGTGATCTGGGGCAGCAGATTGAACGCCTGGAAGACGAACCCGACGCGGCGGTTCCTGACCCCCGCGAGCGCGTCGCGCGTCAGGCCCGCGACTCTCTCGCCCGCGAGGCGGTACGTCCCGCTCGTCGGCGTGTCGAGGCAGCCGAGGAGGTTCATGAGCGTGGACTTGCCCGAGCCGGACGGCCCGACGATCGCGACGAACTCGCCCTTCCGGATCGTGAACGTGACGCCCTTGAGGGCCTCGACCTTCACCTTGCCGGTGTCGTAGACCTTGCGGATGTCCTCCATGACGACGATGTCGTCCAGGGGCGGGGCGGCGGTCCGGGCGTCGCGGGCCATGCGGTCTCCTTGGCTCTCGTCCTACTCGTAGCGGAGCGTCGAGGCGGGGTCGATGGAGGCGGCGCGGCGGGCCGGGAACCAGCCCGCCGCGAGGCCGATCGCGCCGAGGATCCCGGCGGTCGTCGCGGCGATGACGGGTGAGAGCGTCGGCCGGCCGAGGAACGCGAGGACGCGGTTCGAGCCGTCGGGAATGAGGCCGAGCCCCGTCACGAGGAGCGTCGCGATCGTCATCCCGGCGACGCCGCCGACGAGCGTGTAAACGAGGCCCTCGAGGACGAACGGCCACGTGATCCACCGGGCCTTCGCTCCGAGGGCCATCTTCACGCCGATCTCCCGCGTCTTCTCCGTGACGACCGCGTACATGATGTTCGCGACGCCGACGCCGCCGATCAGAAGCGTGAGGGCGCCGATCATCCCGAGGAAGATCTGGATCCCGATGATCATGTTCTGGCCCTGCTTGGACGTCTTCACGATGTTCCACGTCGAGAGGGCGCGCTCGTCCGTCGGGTCGTAACCGTACTTGGCGCCGAGGATCTCGTTCAGACGCCGGAGCGCCCCCGCCATTTCCTCGGGCGCCCGCGTCTGGATCACGAGAACGTTGAGCCGGTCGCGTCCGAAGAGCGCCTTGAACGTCGTCCACGGGATCACGGCATGGTTCTGGTCCGGACCGCCGTAGACGCCCATCTGCGTCTTGTGCTGCATGACGCCGACGACCGTGAACGGCGAGTTGTTGACGAGGAGCGTCGTCCCGACGGGGTTCTCCTTGCCGTAGATGTCCTCCGCGAGCTTGTCGCCGAGGAAGATCACGCG
>DATKLW010000058.1:0-24298 GCA_035542215.1 Thermoanaerobaculia bacterium
TCGGCGGGCGTCGCGCGCGCCGCGGGGGCGCGCGTCGTCGAGGCTCCGGCCAACCTCGGCTTCGGCCCCGCCTGCAACCTCGCGGCGAAAGAGGGCGCCCCCTCCGAAACGATCCTCTTCCTGAACCCGGACGCGGCGCTCCTCGACGGCGCGGACGCGCTCGCGGCGCTCCTCGCAGCTCTCGACGAGGACCCGGCCGTCGTGGCCGCGGCGCCGCGCCTGACGGGCGACGGGCAGGAGGCGTTCCAGCTCCGCCGCCTCCCGCGCCTCGGCGCGATCCTCCGCGAGGCGCTCCTCGTCGACCGCCTCTTCCCGTCGAACGCCGGCTTCCGGCGCGACCGCTACCTCGACCGTCCGCGGGACGAGGCGTTCGACGTCGAGCAGCCCGCGGCCGCCGCGTTCCTCGTGCGGCGCGCCGCCTTCGAGGCCGCCGGCGGGTTCGGCCCGGATTTCACGCCGGCGTGGTTCGAGGACGTCGACCTCTGCGCGAAGCTCCTCGAGCGCGGCGGCCGCATCCGCTACGTCCCGGCCGCGCGAGTCGCGCACGTCGGCGGCGTCGCGATGGACGCCCTCTCGTGGCGGGACTTCCGCCCCGTGTACGTGCGCAACCAGTTCCGGTACCTCGTGCGGCACGCGTCCGCGCCCGTCTGCGCGGCAGCCTGGGCCGCGACGGCCCTCGGCGCGGCGCTGCGCCTCGTGCTCGCGCCCGTCGTCCGCGCCGGCCACTCGCGGCGGGACGTCGCCGCCGCGCAGGTCCGCGTCCTCCGGGGCCTTTTCGGGTTCGGCTGGCGCTCGACGCTCCTTCCGGAGTCCGCGTGACGGCGCACGTCCTCGTCTCCCTCGTGACGCACAACGAGGCGCGCGACGCCGAGCGGCTCGTCCCGTCGCTTTTCGCGCAGACCTTCCGCGACGTCGCCGTCTCCGTCGTCGACAACGCCTCCGAGGACGGGACCCGCGCGACGCTCGCCGGGTTCGAGAAGGTCTCGCCCGTTCCGCTCGAGGTCTTCGCGTCCCGGGAGAACCTCGGCTACACGGGAGGCCACAACCGCTCGATCGCGAAGGCCGTGGAGCGCGGAATCCCGTGGGTCCTCGTCCTGAACACGGACGTCGTGCTCGCGCCCGACTTTCTCGAGACGCTCCTCGCGGACGCCGGACGGCCGTCCCGCGAGCGCACGGCGACGTTCACGGGGAAGATCCTCCGCGCGGACGGCCCCTCCCTCACGCCGACGACCGTGATCGACAGCGCGGGGATCCGGATGACGCCGAACGGACGGCACTTCGACGTCGGCGCTGGGGACCCGGACGACGGACGGTTCGACCGCTCCGCCGAGATCTTCGGCGCCTCCGGCTGCGTCGCGCTCTTCCGGACGGAGGCGCTCGCGGACGCCCGGATCTCCACGGGCTTTTTCGACGACGACTTCTTCGTCTACCGCGAGGACGTCGACCTCGCCTGGCGCCTGCGCGGGCGCGGCTGGTCCGCGCGCTGCGTCGCGTCCGCCCGGGCCTGGCACCGGCGGCGGAACCTCCCGGAGCGCCGGCGCGAGATGTCGGCGGTCGCGAACCTCCACTCGGTCAAGAACCGCTTCCTCCTCAGGATCAACAACGCCGGGGCGAAACACCTGCGGGCGACGTTCCCCCGCACGTTCTTCCGCGACGCGGTCGTCGTCGGCGGCTGCCTCACGGTGGAGCGCACGTCGCTCGAGGCGCTCCGCTGGCTCGCCGTGAACCGCGGCCGCCTCCTCGAAAAGAGGGCGGAGATCCAGGGCCGCCGCACGGCTTCCGACGAGGACGTCCTGCGGTGGTTCACGGACGACCCGGACGGCGCGAGGATCGAGGATTGAGAGTCGCGATTCTCGGAACGCGCGGCGTCCCGGCGGCCTACGGCGGCTTCGAGACGTTCGCCGAGGAGCTTTCGGCGCGCCTCGCCGCGCGCGGGCACGACGTGACCGTTTACGCGCGGCGGGGGGCGACGGGCTCCGCCGTCGCGACGCATCGCGGCGCCCGGGTCGTCACGCTCCCGACGATCCGCCGGAAGTATCTCGACACGGTGGTCCACACGGCTCTCTCGGGCCTCCACGCGTCCGCGCAGGGCTATGACGCCGTCCTCGTCTGCAACGGCGTGAACGCGCTCACATGCCGCTTCGCCCGGCTCCTCGGAGCGCCGACCCGCGTCGTCCTCAACGTCGACGGCCTCGAGCGCAACCGGAGGAAGTGGAACGCCCTCGGCCGGCTCGCGTACGCGATGTCCGAGCGCCTGAGCTGCGCGCTCCCCGACGTCCTCGTGACGGACGCCCGCGCGATCCGCATGTACTACCGCGACGCGTACGGGCAGGACTCGCTCTACATCCCGTACGGCTCGGACCTCGAGGCGCCCGCGGGGACCGCGACGCTCGCGCGCCTCGGCCTTTCGCCCGGCGGCTACGTCCTCTACGTCTCGCGCTTCGAGCCCGAGAACAACGCCGACGCGGTCGTCCATGCGTACCGGAGCGTGCCGGGGAACGCCCCCCTCGTCCTCCTCGGCGGGGCCCCGTACGCCGACGCCTTCGTCTCGGCCGTGAGGGCCGCGGCCGCGGAGGACCCCCGCGTCCTCCTGCCCGGCGCCCTCTACGGCGAGGGCTACCGCGAGCTCCTCGCGAACGCGGCGGTCTACGTCCACGCGACCGAGGTCGGCGGGACGCACCCCGCGCTCCTCGAGGCGATGGGCTTCGGCCGGCCGCTCGTCGTCCACGACACCCCCGAAAACCGCGAGACCGCCGGGGACGCCGCCCTCTGGGCGGACGCCGCCCGCCCGGACACCCTTGCGCGGGCCATCGGGGGCCTCCTCGCCGACCCGGAGCGCCGCCGGTTCCTCGGCGAGGCCGCCCGCCGCCGCGCCGCGCTCTACCGCTGGGACTCCGTCACGGACGCCTACGAAAAGGCCCTGTCGGGAGGGTGAGGAGGCAGGTTCCCGCCGCACTTGCTAGCATCACCCTGACCCCTCCCCGGGGTCCTTGATGCTGAAGCAACAGGCCCGGACGATCGCGGCCCTCCTGTACGCCGCCGACCTCAGCGTCACCCTCGCGACGCTGCCCATGGCGTACCTGCTTCGAAGCGAGGTGGTCCCTCTCTTCGTCCCCAGGCTCACCGGTCTTTACGACTTCAACTGGTACCTCGTCCTCGTCGGACCGATCGTCCTGATCTGGACCGGCCTCCTCGTCGTGGGCGGCTCCTATCGCAGCCGCAGGACCGAGGCGATGAGGGACGAGGTCGCGCTCGTCGCGCGGACCGCGCTGTTCGGGAGCATCGGCCTCTCCCTCGTCGTCTTCGGCGCGCGCTGGGACTTCATCTCGCGCCCGTTTCTCCTCGCGTTCTTCCTCGTGAACCTCGTCTTCCTCGTCGCCGAGCGCGTGACGGTCCGTCTCGTCGCCCGGCGCGTGCGCGCCCTCGGCTTCAACTTCCGGACGGTCGTCCTCGTGGGCGACACGCCGGGCGCGGCGGCGATGGCGAAGCTCATTCGCGACCACCCCTGGTGGGGGCTCAAGCTCCTCGGCCTCATCCGGGAGAAGCCGATCGAGCCGGGAGAGACGACGACGTCCAACGGCATCCCGTACCTCGGGACGCTCGCGGACTTCCCGCGCGTCTTCACGGAGTTCAGCGTCGACGAGGTGCTCCTCGCCGTCGACCGCGGCGATCTGCCGAAGATGGAGGACCTCTTCCTCCTGTGCGAGGAGATGGGCGTCAAGACGCGCCTCGTCCTCGACTTCTTCCCGCACGTCCTCGCGCGCGTCGAGCTCGAGGAGCTGGACGGCACGCCGCTCCTCACGTTCTCGACGACGCCGGACGACAGCGCGGCGATGATGGCCAAGCGCACGGCCGACGTCCTCCTCTCGATCGTCCTCGGCGCCGTCGCGGTCGTCCCCGTCACGCTCGCCGCGCTCCTGATCCGGCTCACGTCGAAGGGCCCCGCGCTCTTCCGGCAGACGCGCGTCGGCCTGAACGGGCGTCCGTTCACGCTCGTGAAGCTCCGGACGATGGTCGAGAACGCCGAGGAGCGTCTCTCCGAGGTCGCGCACCTCAACGAGCACGAAGGCCCGGTTTTCAAGTCCGCGCACGACCCGCGCCTCACGGCGCTCGGCCGGCTCATCCGCCGTTTCTCTCTGGACGAGATTCCGCAGCTGTGGAACGTCCTGCGCGGCGAGATGTCGCTCGTCGGCCCGCGCCCGCCGCTCCCCGAGGAAGTCGCGCGCTACGAGCGCTGGCAGCGCCGCCGGCTCTCGATGAAGCCCGGCGTGACGGGCCTCTGGCAGGTGTCCGGACGGAACGAGATTTCCCGCTTCGACGAGTGGACGAACCTCGACCTCGCGTACATCGACAACTGGAGCCTCGCGCTCGACGCCAAGATCCTGCTGCGGACGATCCCGGCCGTCCTCTCGGGCCGCGGCGCCCGGTAGGCGGACCGGCCATCGGCGCGCCGGCCCCGGCGTCCCCGGCGGCGCGCGCGTGGGGCGACGCCTGGCGCGACCCGCGGTTTCGGGTCCGTCTCGTTCTCGCCGTCGCCGCGCTCGCCGTCGCGCTCCTCGCCCTCGCCCGTTTCCTCGAGTGGAACGAAGCGCGCCCGGGCGTCGTCCTTGCCGACCCGGTCCTCGCGGCCCTCGTGCCGCGCGACCTGACGTGGCCGACGTTCTCCCTGATCTACCTCGGCCTCGTCCTCGGGGTCGCGCGCCTCGCGAAGGAGCCCCGGGCCCTCGTCCTCGCGCTCGAGGCGTACGTCGTGATGGCCGCCCTGCGGATCGCGGCCATGGCCGTCACGCCGCTCGAGGCGCCGCCCGGGATGATCCCGCTCCACGACCCGCTCGTGCGTCTTTTCGGGCCGGCGAGACTCCTGACGAAGGACCTCTTCTTCTCGGGCCACACGTCGACCCTTTTCCTCCTCGCCCTCGCGGTCCCGGGCCCGAGGTGCAAGGCGTTCTTTTTCGCGAGCACGGCGGCCGTTGCGTTCTGCGTGCTCGCCCAGCACGTCCACTATGCGATCGACGTCCTCGCGGCGCCGTTCTTCGCGTACGCGAGCTTCAGGCTCGCCGTTCTCGCCCGTGGAGCGGAATCACCGGAACGGGCCTGAGACGGTCGGCGGGTCCCGCATCTCGAAGACGACATAGCGCTCGTCGATCTGCCGTGTGTCCACGAAGCGCCCGATCGGCGTCGCCTCGGCGGCGAGGCGCTCGAGGTCCGCGGCGCTGCGCGTGAACTTCTTCCCGAACGAGTGCGTCCAGGTGTTCTGCGGGCCCGGGTCGACGAACAGCGGCTGCATCAGGAGGAGGACGGGCCGCCCGGTCTCCCGCCGGAGGCGCCCGGCCGCGTCGAGGACGCCCCCGAGCGTCAGGTCGTCCCGGTTCTCCTTCGTGGGCAGGGCCCAGAGGCCGAACCGTCCCTCGCGGGGGAGGTAAATCCGGTTCGGGAGGTAGTACGGGAACGGCTCGAGGGAGTAGTCGGGCTCGCCGGTCAGGATGGCGCCTGCGAGATCAGGGCGCGAGCGGATGAAGTCCGCGGCCGGCCGGCTCGCGCTCATGTCCTCGCGGAGGTCCCTCCACGCCTTCGCCGCGCCCGTGACGACGAGGCACGCCAGGAGCGCCGGAAGGACCGCCCCGAACGCGACGCGGGAGACGACCGTCCCGCGATCTTCCTCCATCCACAGGAGCGTCAGGATCAGGACGAGGAGCAGGCCGACGTGCCGGAGGTCCCCCGGGTAAACGAAGACGAAGAACGCGTAGAGCCCGAGGATCGCGCCGCCCGCCGCGAGAAGCCGGCTCGGGCGCGCCGCGAAGCCTGCCGCAAGGAGGACGAAGACCGCGAGGTCGACGATGCCGGGCGCGCTGAACGGAGCGAGGAGCCGGCCGCCGCCGGGAGCCAGGAGCCCGTGCAGGAAACGCGCGGCGTCCGGCAGCCCACGGTGGACGACGACCGGCTCGCGCGGGAGCGCCGACCACGCCGCGAACGCGAGGCCCGCCGCCGCCGCCGCCGCCGGGACGAGCGCGAACCGGAGGCGCCGCGCCCGCGGCTTCGCGCCGTCCGAGAGCTCGTCGAGGGACCAGACGAACGCGAGCGCGGCGGTGAGAAAGGCCGAGTGCGCGTTCGTGTTCGCGAGGAGGACGAGGCACAAAGCGAGCGGGACCGGCCTCCGCGTCCGGTAGAGCGCGGCGAATGCGAAGCAGAGAAGGAGGCTGATGCCGTAGTTGCGCGCCATCACGGAGTACTCGTAGAGCGGCAGGACGGAGAACGGAAAGAGGATCGTGACGGCGGGGCCGAACGGCGACCGCGCGAGGAAGAGCAGGACGGCCGCGGCCGCGACGAGGGCAGCCGTGACGGGCAGGACGGCGGGGACGGGAGCCACGGCGTGGGCGCCGCGGAGGAGGAGGTACCAGAGCGCCGGGTGACCGTCCGTGTGGAGCGCGCCGAACATGTCGGCGAGCGAGGCCGTCGTCGTCGCAACCGAGTACGGGTGGACCTCGTCTCGCCAAGGCTCGTGCCGGCTCGCGACTGCCGCGACGACAAACGCCCACGCGAGGAAGATCGCGATCCGCGCGCGCGCGGGAACCCGGGCCCGCGTCACCTCGTGGACGTGCGGGCCGCGCCCTTTTCGCCAGAACAGCGCAGGACCTTGGGCCCGGCGAGGACGCGGCGGATCTGGCCGAGGTGCTTGCCCTCGTGCCCCGCGAGGAACTCGAACCAGTCGACGCCGTTGAAGCGCCCGAGGAGAAAGTGCGGGAAGACCAGTTTGGCGAAGCGCTCCTCGCCCATGCGGTCGACGATCTCGAGGAGGGCTGCCCGCGTCTCCCGGAGGCCGGAAAGGACGTCCTGCGGGTTCACCTCGCCGCGTGGGCGCGGCCGCACGAGCTTCGGCGCCCGGAGCCGGATCTTCCAGAAGACGGGCGACATCGGGAGCCGGTAGAACCACGCGCGCCTCGGAACGCGCGTCGGCTCGCCTCTCTCGACCTTCCGGAGCGCCTTGACGAGCGTGCGCTCGGCCGTCCCGATGTGATCGAGGACCTCGGCCGCCGACCAGCCACAGTCCCCGGGCAGCGCGAGAAGCTCGACATCGGACTTTCCGGCGACGGCCTCGTAGATCCCGGCCCGCACGGCCTCGGCCTTCGCCCGGGCCCGCCTCAGGTCGTCCGCGCGGCTCATAATCTCGCATCGTCCTTCGGGAAGGGAGGCCCCGTCAAATGCGCCTGAAGTCGCTGCTGCTCCCGCTTGCGCTCCTCCTCGCGACGTCGAGCCTCGTCGCCGCCGAGCCGCCGCTGACCGTCCGCTGCGGGACTCTCCTGGATCCCGCAAGCCGCGAAACGAAGAGAAACGTGAGTATTTTCTTCGAAGGTGGAAAGGTCGCGAGGGTCGAGGCCGCGAGTCCCGCCGCGGCGCTCCCACCCTCTTCACCTTCTAAGAAGTCTTCAAGCGCCGTTCCGGCGAGCTCCGACGGAGCCGTGCAGACCGGGAGCACTCTCGACCTGTCCGCCTACACATGCCTTCCCGGCCTCATCGACGCGCACACGCATCTCCTCCTGCAGGGCGACGCGACGACCGAGGAGTACGACGAGCAGGTCCTCAAGGAGTCGACGCCCTACCGTGCGCTCCGCGCCGCGGCGGCCGCGCGCATCGCGCTCGACCACGGATTCACGACGGTGCGCGACCTCGGGACCGAGGGCGCGGGGTTCACGGACACGGACCTCCGCAAGGCGTTCGAGCGCGGCATCGTCCCCGGACCGCGCGTCCTCGCCGCCGGGCCCGCGATGACGCCGACGGGCCGCTACCCGCTCCTCGGCTACTCGTGGGAGCGGAAGATGCCCGACGGCGTCCTCAAGTGCGACGGCGCCGACGAATGCCGAAAGGCCGTGAGGTACCAGGCGCAGTACGGCGTCGACTGGATCAAGGTCTACGCGGACGGCTCGTACTTCCGGACGCCGGGCGGCGGATGGGCGTCCGTCCCGAACTTCACGCAGGACGAGATGAACGCGATCGTGGACGAGGCGCACCGTCTCAGGAAGAAGGTCGCGGCGCATTCGATGACGCCGACGGGTCACCGGATCGCGCTCGAGGCGGGCGTCGACTCGATCGAGCACGGCGACGTCCTGGACGACGAGACCGTCAAGACGCTTCTCGCGAAGAAGGTCGCGTACTGCCCGACGATCTCGGCGCTCGACTGGGTCAAGGGCCCGCGCTCGAAGACGAATCCGGTCTGGGACGAGCTCTGGGCCGCGTCCGAGGAGTCCTTCAAGCGGGCGTACAAAGCCGGCGTCACGATCGTCTTCGGGACCGACGCGGGCGCGTTCGAGTGGGAGAAGCGCAACGCGGCCGTCGAGTTCTCGTTCATGACCGCGTGGGGCATGACGCCGTGGGACGCGCTCCGGACGGCGACGACCGCCGCGGCCGGCCTCCTCGGCCCGCACCGGGACGGGAAGCTCGGCTGCCTCGACGCGGGGTGCGTCGCGGATCTCGTGGCGGTGAAGGGCGACCCTCTCGCCGACATCAAGGTCATGGAAAAGACCGCCGCGGTCGTCTCGCGCGGGAGGATCGTCAAGCGGCCGGAGTAACCTCGAGCCCGGCTGCCGTTGCGCGCTGGCATATCCTTCTTTCGTTGCCCATCGAGTCCGGAACCCTGATCGGCCCGTTCGAGGTCGTATCTCTCCTCGGCTCGGGGGGAATGGGCGAGGTTTACCGCGGCCGTGACACGCGCCTCGGACGCGAGGTCGCGCTCAAGGTCCTTCCCGCCCACCTCGCCGAAGACCGCGAAGGGCTCGCGCGGTTCTCCCACGAGGCACGCGCCGCCTCGGCGCTGAATCATCCGAACATCGTCACGATCTACGACATCGGGAAGACGGACGACGCGCCCTTCCTCGCGATGGAGTTCATCAACGGCCGCACGCTGCGGGACGTCCTCAAGGGGGGCTCCGTCCCGCTCCGCCGCCTCCTCGACATCGCGGCGCAGCTCACGGACGGCCTCGCGAGCGCCCACGGCGCGGGCATCGTCCACCGCGACCTCAAGCCCGAGAACCTCATGCTCTCGGCGGACGGCTTTCTCAAGATCCTCGACTTCGGAATCGCGAAGCTCGCGCCTCACGTCGCGGGAAGCGACCTCCCGGCGACGGTGACGAGCGCGGGTCTCGTCGTCGGGACTCCCGGCTACATGTCGCCCGAGCAGGCCGCGGGCCGCCCCGTGGACTTCCGCTCGGACCAGTTCTCGGCCGGACTCATCCTCTACGAGCTCGCGACAGGCCGGCGGGCCTTCGAGCGGCCGACGCCCGTCGAAACGCTCTCGGCGATCATTCGCGAGGATCCCGAGCCGCTCGCCGCTCTCGCGCCGCGCCTCGCGGCGCCCGTGCGCTGGGTGATCGAGCGCTGCCTCGCGAAAGACCCCGAGGAGCGCTACGCGTCCACGCGCGACCTCGCCCGGGAATGGAAGCAGCTCCAGCGCAACGCGGATACGCTCGCGACGGACACGTCGCTCCAGACGGCGGCGACCGCGCGCTTCGAGGCCGTGCCGACGGGCCGGGCGCACGCGCGCGCCGGGCCGTCCGTCACGCTCTCGTCCCCCGTCCCCGCCGTGGCGCCCTCCCCCGTGCCGCGACCCGCGTCCGGAACACGCCGCGCGCTCGGGGTCTTCCTCGCGGCGGCCGGCGCGCTCGGGCTCGTCGCGGGAGGCGCCGCGCTCGGATACTGGCTGCGCCAGAAATCGGCCGACGCACCCCCTCCCACGTGGTCGGGCTCTCTCGTCATGGGCAGCTCGACGCGCGTTCTCTCGCCGCGCAGCTCGCCCGACGGCCGTCGCATCGCGTTCCTGACGACCGTCGGCGGACTCGCGCAGGTCGCCGCCATGGACCCCGAGTCGGGCGACTGGACGGTCCTCACGAAGCGGCGGGACGCGGGCGCCGTCCACCGCGTGGAGTGGTCGCCCGACGGCACGCGTCTCTTCTTCGACCGCGTGACGGACGTGCCGCTCGGAGTCTCGAGCGTTCCCGCGATCGGCGGTGACGAGCGCCTCGTCGTGGAGGGCGCCGAGAGCCCCAGCCCGCTGCCGGACGGCAGCCTCCTCGTCGTCAAGCTCGACGCCGAGCGAAGGTTCCAGATCGTCCGGGTCTGGCCCGACAGCGGGAAGCAGACCGCCGTCGGGCCGCCGATCCTCGCGGACTCGAGCGACCTCGTCTCGCGCCAGTTCCCCGACGGCAAGGAGGTCCTCGTCTGGGGCCGCTTCGCCGGCGCCAAGGACGCCGCGGGGCGGCGACTCCAGGCGATCGACGTCGAGACGGGCGCCACGCGCCCGTTCCTGCCGGAGCTGCCGCTCCTCCCGCCTTTCCTGCCCCTGCGCGACGGAAGAGCGGTGCTCGCGCGCCTCGCCGCCGGCGACCTCCAGCGGGTCGTTTCGGCCGCGCGCGACGGCACGGGCGCGCAGACGCTCCTCTCGTTTTCGAACAGGCCCCGGTATCTCGCCGAGGGCGCGGGCGGGACGATTTACGTCGGGTTCTCCGACGGCGCCGCCGACCTGCTCCGCGTCCCCGTCGCGGGCGGCGTTCCCGAGCGACTCGCGACGGTGCCCGCGAGCCTCGTCATGACGCCCGTCGAGTTCGAGGACGGCCGCCTCCTCGTGCCGGGCCTCGTCGCGGGCCGCCGCCAGCTCCTCGTCACCGGCGAGAGCGGCGACTCCCGGCCGTTCACGGGCCTTTCGGAGCCCACCTTCGGGCCCGCGACGCTCGCGGGAAGGGACGCGGCCGCGTTCCTCACGGGTCCGCCGGACGCGCCGCCGCTTCTCGCAATCGTGTCGCGGTCCGACGGCCGCCTCATGAAGAAGCACGCGCTACCGAAGGGCGCCGTGCCCTCGTCGCTCGCCGCCTCGCGCGACGGCAAGACGATTTTCTTCGCGGACGGCGGGACGGTCTGGTCCGTGAACGCCGCGAGCGGCGCCGCGAAGACCCTCTGTCCGGGCCACGGCGTCGCGGGCTTCCCGGACGCCGACGACGTCCTCGTCCAGCGCAACGCCGCCTCGGGCGTCCAGCTCGTCCGCGTCTCGCTCGCGACGCTCGCCGAGACGCCCGTCCTCTCGGCGGGGCCGCTCAAGCTCGCGCCCGCGCCGCTTTCGGGCGGGGCCGTCGGGCCGGACGGCAGGATCCTCGTGTCGGCCGTCTCTCCGGAAACCTGGCTCCCGGCGCCTGCGATCCTCGACCCCGCGACGGGCGCGCTCGCCCTCGTGCCCGTCCATGCCGCGGGCGAGATCCTCACGGCCTCGTGGGGGCGCGGCGGAACGATCCTCGCGATGGTGCTCGGGACGAACGGGGAGTTCTGGAGCTTCCGCCCGAAGGACGAGGGGAGCTCCCCCGCGTCCTCCGGGCGTTAGCGGCCGGGGTTACTTCTTCGGGCGATAGCCCTTCGCGCCGACCTTGCCCATCGCGGCGACCTCCGCGAAGTACTTCGCGAAGGAGATCATCCCGCCCGACGCCTGCTCCCAGTCGTAGTTCTCGTTCGGGGAGTGGTAGCCGTGCTCGGGCAGCGAAAGGCCGAGAAAGACGATCGGCGCCTTCAGGATGCTCTCCATCGTGAGGACCGCGCCGATCGAGCCGCCCTCGCGGACGAAGACGGGCGTTCTCCCGAACGCGAACTTCACGCTCGTGCGCACGGCGTCCGCGAGCGGACCCGTCGTGATGCCCTGGTAAGGGTCGAGACGCCCCTCGAGCTCGACCTTCACGTCCTTGTTCTTCTTCCTCACGAAGTCCGTGACGAGCTTCGCGATCTTCGCGCCCGTCTGGTTCGGGACGAGGCGGCAGGAGACCTTGACCTCCGCGCGCGGCGGGATGACGGTCTTGACGCCCGGGCCCGTGTACCCGCCGACGCAGCCGTGGATCTCGAACGTCGGGAGGGCCCACACACGCTTCATGAGGTCGAGCGCGTCGTGTGTCCGGATGGACTTGAACATGTGGTCCTTCTTGAAGCCGGCGATCGTGAAGCCCGACTTCCGGAAGTCCTCGAGCTCGGCTTTCGTGGGCGGGACGACGTCCTTGTAGAACCCGGGAATCTTGACCTTGCCCGTCTTCGCGTCGAAGCACTCCGAGACGACCTGCATGAGCTCGGCCATCGGGTTGCGTGCGCCGCCGCCCGTGACGCCCGAGTGCTGATCCGTCGTGCCCGTCTCGAGCTTGAAGAGCATGCCCTGCAGGCCGCGCAGGCCCGCCGGGGACGCCGGCTTGCCGCGGGCGATCCAGATCGTGTCCGAGACGATGATCGAATCCGTCGCGAGCTTGTCCTTCGCGCCCGCGATGGCCTTCGCGAAGCTCGGCGAGCCGATCTCCTCCTCGAACTCCCACAGGACGCGGACGTTCACGGGCACGCCGGCGTCCATCGCGGCCTTCGCGCCGAAAAGCGCCGAGAGCGCGGGGCCCTTGTCGTCCGTCGTGCCGCGGCCGAAGTACCGGTCGCCCTTCTTCGTGAAGACGAAGGGCTCGGTCTCCCAGGGCTCCGTGTCCTTCGAGGCGGGCTGGACGTCGAGATGGTTGTAAACGGTGACCGTCGGCCGGGACGCATCGTCGCCGAACACGCCGTGGACGATCGGGTGGCCGGACGTCTGAAGAACTTCCGCAACGCCGCCGAAGGCCTTGATCGTGTCGCACGCGAGCTGCACGCACTCGGCGATCGCGGGCTTCTTCGACGGGTCGACGGAGACCGTCGGACGTTCGACGAAGTCCTTGAGGAGGGATTCGAAGCGGTCGCGGTTCTGGGCCGCGAACGCCGTGAGGGCTTCCTTGGTGAGTTTGCTGTCGTTCATGCGGACGAGTCTAAGCCCGCTCCGCGCCACGCCGTCAACCGTGCAGGAACCTCATCCGCCGTTCGCACCGCCGGTCCCCGGGCCCGCTCCCGGCAGGGGACGCCGCCTCTTGCGGTGCATGCGCTCCTCTTCCTCCTTGTAGAGGTACTTGATGGAGCGCTTGGGGATCAGGAGGTTCGGGGCGTGGTCCCGGTTCAGCTTGATGACGTCCTTGTCGTACCACTCGATCCAGCCGCGCAGCTCCTCGCCGTCCACGAGGCGGACGACGATCGCGGTCTTGGACTGCATCTGCTTGAGGTAGTAATAGGCCTCGGCGTTCGTCTGCTCGGGCGGGACGACGCGGCGGCCGCCGCCCGCGGGCCTCACGCCGCCCTGGTCCTTGAGGACGTGCGCGAGGGACGGCCGAATGAGCTTGCGCGGGCCGAGCTCCTCGGACGTGCCCTCCCCATCACCGGGGGCCGGGGCGCCGGAAGAGGGCTTTTTGGCGGAAGCCATGTCGAAACTCCTCATGCCCGTCTCTACGCGCCAAGGGAAACGGATGTTGCCCGGAGTCTATTCCGGGCCGGGCGGGAGAAATGCGACCCGCGTCACGCCGGGGGCTGCGGGGCCGCAGCGGGCTTCTCGCGGCGCTCGCGGTCGCCGCCGTGGCCCATGCGGCGGGCGGCCTCGATGCCGCCCTCGAGCTCGTAGGCCACGCAGCACTTCAGGCGGCCGCACTGGCCCGTGAGCTTGGCGGGGTTCGGGGTGAGCCCCTGCATCTTCGCCATCCGGATCGCGACCGGGTGGAAGCCCTTGAGCCACGTCGAGCAGCAGAGCGTCAGGCCGCACGAGCCGATGCCCCCGAGGAGCTTCGTCTCGTCGCGGACGCCCATGATCTTCATGTCGACCCGGATGTCGAACTTCTCGGAGATCGCCCGTGAGAGGTCGCGCGTCTCCGGCTTCTTGTCGGACGTGTAGAGGACCGTCAGCTTGCGGCGGTCGAAGCCGACCGCGCACTTGACGACGTGGAGATCCAGGCGCAGCGCGGCGACTTTCTCGTCCGCGAATGCGAGGGCCGCCTCCTGGAGCTCGAGGCGCTCGGCATAGTCCGCGTACTCGGAGTCGGAGGCGAGCCTCAGGAACCGGCGCGCCTTCTTCGCCGAGCAGGACCGCGCGAGGGTCGGGGACGCCGTCGTGACCTCGGCGAACTCGGGGCCGTTCTCGGTCTCGACGATGAGCCGCTCGCCCGGCTTGACGGAGACCTCTCCCGTGAAGACGAGCGTCGTCTTTCCGTCCTCGGCGTCGGCGAGGCGCACCCCGACGTAGTTCCCGCCGGGATTCGTGGAGGTGCCGAGGGAGCAGCCCGTGCAGCTCATGGGAGGTTCATTGTGCCAGACCGGCCGATCCGGACTCAGTCGCGCGAGTAAAGGGCCGCGCCGAGAAGGCCGGAGTCGTCGCCGAGCCCCGCGGGCTCGACCCTCAGCTTCCCGAGGTCCTGCGTGAACGTGAACGCATCCGCCCACTTCCGGACCTCTTCGAGGTAGGCCGGGCCGACGTCCGATGCGACCCCTCCGCCGAGGACGAAGACGTCCGGCGACAGGATGTTCCAGACGTTCGCGATCGTGATCCCGACGGCGCGGGCCGAGCGCGCGAGGGCGCGCCGGGCGAGCTCGTCGCCCTCCTCCCACGCCTCGCGCAGCTGCGAGCCCTTGAGGCGCACGTCCTTCTTCGAAACGGCCTTCTCGAGCTCGGTCTTGTCGCCGCGGTCGATCCGCCGCCTGAGGTATGCCGCGATCCCGACCTTGGCGGCCGTGCCCTCGAGCGTCCCGTCGAGCTTTCCCGGGGCCGCCCTTCGGAAGTCGATCTGCGTGTGGCCGATCTCTCCCGCGTTCCGGTTGCGCCCCGAGTGGATCTTCCCGTTCCAGATTACGGCGCCCCCGACGCCCGTCCCGACCCAGACCGCGACCAACAGGCTCGATCCGCGGCCCGCGCCGAGGCGGGCTTCCGCGAGCGCCGCGAGGCGCACGTCGTTCTCCACGCGTCCCGCCGCACCCGGAAAGGCCGTGCCGACGGCCCTCACGACGTTCCAGTTCGACGCGTTGAGGTTCGCGGCCTTCAGGAGCGTGCCCTTGATCGTGTCGACGGCGCCGGGCGCGGCGACCGCGAAGGACGAAACGTCCCCCCGCGCGGCCCCGGCCTCCTTCAGGGCGAGGTCGCAGGCCTCGACGAGGGCCGCGCCGATCGCGTCGGGCCCGTCCGCGAAGGGAGTCTTGAGCTTGCCGCGCCCGAGGATCCGGTTCGAGGAATCCACTGCCCCCGCGAGGATCTTCGTTCCGCCGAGATCGATGCCGAGAGCGAGGCCCCTGCCGGTCGTTTTCGCCATGAGGCGCGCAGTTTACGCGGGGCCCACCCGGATCGGAGATCATTGGGGCGGGGAGGCTCCCGCGATGTCCGCTCACGACTGGCCCCGCGCCCAGGCCCTGTCGCTCCATGTGCCCGCGCTCGAGCTCCTCGTCGACCTCTCGAAGACGGGCCTCGCGGACGACGCTCTCAGGAAGCACCCTCTCGTGACGGGCGCCTTCCCCGCCGCCTTCGCGGCGATGGACGCGCTCGAGAAGGGCGCGATCGCGAACCCGGACGAGAAGCGCATGGTCGGCCATTACTGGCTGCGCGACCCCGGGCGGGCGCCCGACGCCTCGATCGCCGGGGAGATCCGCGAGACGCTCGCGCGGATCGAGGATTTCGCCGCCGCGGTTCACGGCGGCCGGATCGCGCCGTCCCGGGCGCCGCGCTTCACGAACCTCCTCGTCGTCGGCATCGGAGGCTCGGCGCTCGGGCCGCAGTTCGTCGCGGACGCGCTCGGCTCGCCGCGCGACCCCCTCCGCCCGTTCTTCTTCGACAACACGGACCCCGACGGCCTGGCGCGCGAGCTCTCCCGGATCGCGGCGACCGAAGGCGGCCTCCCCGCGACGCTGACGGTCGTGATCTCGAAGTCCGGCGGCACGAAGGAGACGCGCAACGGGATGCTCGTCGCGGTGGATGCGTACCGGAAGGCGGGCCTCGAATTCGCGAAGCATGCGGTCGCCGTGACCGGCGCCCACAGCGAGCTCGACGAGGTCGCCGCGAAGGACGGCTGGCTCGAGCGCTTCCCGATGTGGGACTGGGTCGGCGGGCGGACCTCGGAGCTCTCCGCGGTCGGCCTCCTTCCCGCATCGCTCCAGGGCCTCGATGTCCCGGCGATGCTGTCGGGCGCGGCCGCCTGCGACGCGGCGACGCGGGTCCCGGACGTCGCGCGGAACCCGGCCGCGATGCTCGCGCTTGCGTGGCATCACGAGACCGGCGGGCGCGGCGCGAAGGACATGGTCGTCCTCCCGTACAAGGACCGGCTCCTCCTCTTCTCGCGCTACCTCCAGCAGCTCGTCATGGAGTCCCTCGGCAAGGAGAAGAACCTCGAGGGCCGTGTCGTGAACCAGGGGATCGCCGTCTACGGCAACAAGGGCTCGACGGATCAGCACGCGTACGTCCAGCAGCTGCGCGAGGGCGTCCCGAACTTCTTCGCGACGTTCCTCGAGGTCGAGAAGGACCGCGAGGACGGCGCCCGCTCCTGCGAGGTCGAGCCCGACGTCACGCCCGGCGACTACCTGCACGGCTTCCTCCTCGGGACCCGCCGGGCGCTCGCCGAGAACGGACGCACCTCGATCACGCTGACGGTGCCGGACGTGTCCGCACGGACGGTCGGCGTCCTGATTGCGCTGTACGAGAGGGCGGTCGGCCTCTATGCGCAGCTCGTCGGGATCAACGCGTACCACCAGCCGGGAGTCGAGGCCGGCAAGAAGGCCGCCGCCGCCGTCCTCGCGCTCCAGGGCCGCATCCTCGCGGAGCTGCGCGCGAAGCCGGGCGACCTCCGGACCGCCGAGAAGGTCGCGTCCGCGCTGGGCGAGCCCGACGTCGAGACCGTCTTCGCCGTCCTCCGCCATCTCGCCGCGAATCCCGACCACGGCGTCACGCGGAAGGACGGCCCGACGTTCTTCCTCGCGACGTTCGGGGTGCGCTGACCGTCAGCTGAAGTTCTTCTCGCCCGGCCAGATTTCCTCGAACGGCATCCTGAGTCCGCGGCAGATCCAGACAGTCCGGCCGCTCTCGTACGGCATCACCCACGGGTGCGTGAAGACGGCGCCCGCTTCGACGCTCGAAAAGACCCGATCCAGACCGGGGCGAGAGCCCCCGAAGACGAGGAAGATCTCCGGCCTCTGCCCGCGCAGGCCCCACAGGAAGTAGTTGTTGTGCGCGCAGATCGCGGGCGGAAGGCCGAGCGATCGTCCGAAGTGGTCGACGGCACCCGCCTCGCCGTAGTTGTAGACGTAGACGGCGGTCCGCTTCCGGTCCGCCTCGGGCAGCGACCGGAACACGGACGCGATCGTCCCGGCCATTTCCGGCCAGCCGAAGCGGTCCGCGAAGTGCTGCGGCAGGGCGCCGATCGCCTTCCGTTCCGACGTGGACGGCGCGATGCCGAGCGCCTTTGCGTACGCGAGGTACCGCGGGACCGGCAAGAGCGGGATCGCCAGCGGCGCGAGCCCGACGCCGGCCGCCGCAAGGACGATTCCGTAGGCCCACGCGAGGGCCGCGCTCCTCCCGCGGTGGAGAACGCGCTCGAGCGCGACGCCGCCCGCCGCGAGGAGCGGCGCGAAGGACGCCGAAAGGTACTCGGGCTTGCTCGTGCGGTTCAGAAGAAGGATCGCGAGCGTCGTCAGGAAGACGACGCCGAGGAGGCGGAAGCGCCGCCCGTCCCGGGCGGCGAGGAGCCAGACGAGGCCCGCGACCCAGACCGGCGCCGCCAGAGGGTTGAAGAACAGGAGCAGGTCCTTTGCGAACGTGAGCGGCGAGGACGGGACGTATTTCTCCCCCGCCGCGCGGCGCATGAACTCCAGAGTCGGCCAGTGGTGGAGGGCGTTCCAGACGAGGTACGGGACGATCCCGAGGAACGCGAGTCCCCCCGCGAGCCACGGACCGAGCGTCGCGAGCCACCGGCGCGCGGGCGTCAGGAGGAGGCCGGCCGCGATCCCCGCGCCCAGCCAGAGGACGCTGATCTTGTTCAGGAGGCCGAGCCCGAGGACGCAACCGAGAAGGAGCCACAGTCGCCCGGCTCCGTGGCCCGGCTCCCGCGCCAGGATCGCGGCGAAAAGCGACGCCGCGACCGTCCAGAGCAGGATGTCGAATGCGTTCATCGAGTAGGAGCCGGTCATCCCGAGCCAGATCGGTGCGACGGCCGCCACGAGGGCCGCGAGGCCCTGCGCCGCCGGGCCGCCCCCGAAGCGCCGCGCGAGGAGACCCGTGAGGACGACGATCGCGGCGCCGCACAGCGCGGGCGGGACCATGAGCGCGGCCGGCGAGTCGCCGAGAAGGGCGCGCCACGCCGCCAGGAAGAGGATCGAGAACGCCGGCTGGTCGACGTAGCCCGCGGCCGGCCGGCTCGCACACGAGAGGTAGTACAGCTCGTCGCGGAAGATCCCGTACCGGCCGATCGATGCGGCGTGGAGCGCCGCCTGCAGGAGCGCGGCGGCCGTGATCAGGCTCCACGCCGTCCTCGATCGTCCTGCCTCGGGCTGCGCCATGACCCTCCTACGGACCGCGGGCCTCCGGGGATTCGCGCGAGGAGGATACTCGTCCCGTGGCGACGCTCTCCGACCTCTCCGTGAAGAACCGGCTCTTCATGGCGACGTACCGGTACCGGACGGTCGAGCCGATTCCGTTCGGCCGTCCTCGCAGGCCGCTCCGCGAATCGCGTGTCGCCCTCGTGACGACGGGCGGCGTTTACGCGCCGGGGCAGGAGCCGTTCGACGTGGAGCGGAAGGGCGGCGACGTCTCGTATCGGGTCATTGCGCGCGACGCGGACGTCGCGGCGCTCGGAATCGTGCACAAGTCCGACGCGTTCGACCAGACGGGCTTCAAGGCCGACCGCAACCTCGGCTTTCCCCTGGACCGCCTGCGCGAAATGGAAGCCGCCGGGTCGATTGGCGGCCTCGCGCCGCGGGCGCTCTCGTTCATGGGATCGATCACGGCGCCGGGACGGCTCGTGAAGGAGACCGCGCCCGAGGCCGCGGCTCTTCTCGTCTCCGACGGCGTCGACGTCGCGCTCCTCGTCCCGCTCTGACCGCTCTGCCATCAGACCGTGTGTCTGATCGCCGCCGAGCTGGAACGAAGGGGGATCGCCACGGCGTCCGTCACGGCGCTGCCCGAGGTCACGCGGAAGGTCGGCATCCCGCGCGCGCTCGCCGTCCCGTATGCGCTCGGCTACCCGCTCGGGCTGCCGCACGACGCCGCGCTCCAGACGCGGATCCTCACCGCGGCGTTCGCGCTCCTCCGCGAGCCCGGCCCGCCGCCGGTCGTCCGAGACTTCTGACGGCAGCGCACGGGAGCTTCACCGCGCCGACGTGAAGGGGACCCCGTGCGAGATCCTCCTGCGCCCGTCGAAGGCGCGAAACGTCACGCGCACGACGTGCGCGCCCGGGGACAACCCGGAAACGTCGAGGCGGGCCTCGTAGCCCGCACGCGACGCGTCCCCGATCCCGGGGATCGCGGAGGCGACGTCCGGGCGGGGAGTTCGATCGAGCCGGCCGGGCTGGACGAGCGTCCCGTCGATCCGGAACTCGACCGGCGCGACTGCCCCACCACCGCGCAACTGGCACCAGCCCGCGACGACGAGCTCGCGGCCCACGGCCTCCCCGTCTCCGGGGCGATCGATCGAGATCGGGATGTCCGCGTCATAACGAATGACCTCCGCGTCCGGAGCCGAAGGCCTGCTCCCGACCGGGAGCGCAGCCCGGGCGATTCCCATCTGGACGCTGAGCAACACGCCCTGCGACACGCGCGCGAGAAGCGGCGCGCTGAACGAGAAACGCTTCTCCTCGGCGAGGCCGGGCACGAGACGGTCTGCGAGGAGGACGACGTCCCCCGCTTCGGAGACGACCGCGCGACTGTCGGCGATCTCGCTTCTCTCACGCGACGGGAGCAGCCGGGAAACGTGCATCCGGAGCTCGGGATCGTGAGCGATGAGCCCGCGCGCGTAGGAGCCGGACCCGGCGGCCTCGATCGCCGCGACCGGCGGGCTCTTTCGCGTCGCCACCTCGACGACCGGCCGTACGGCGGCCGCGGCGCAGGAGCCGGCGAGAACCGCAGCCGCCGCGGCGCTTCCCCACCTCGACCGCCGGGAGAAGACTTCGAGGCCGCACGCCGCGAGGCCGGACAGGGCGCCGAGGAGCAGCGTCGCGTAGCGAGGGGCCGCGAACAGCGCCGACGCCGGGACGTTCAGGAGCGCCCACGGCGCCACGACCGCGAGGGCCAGAAAGACGAAACGCGGACGGCGAACGGCGGCGAGCCCCGCGAGCAGCGCGTAAGCCCAGAAGAGCGGGTCCCACCCGAACGGGTCCACGAGCCAGCGACGCCGGACGGCGGGCTCGAGGAGACCCGCGGGCGTCTTGAGCACGTTGCGGCGGGTGTCGGCTGTCTGGATCGCGATCTGCCCGAGGAAGCTCCGGATGCCGCCGGAGCCCGAAACCGCCGGGACCCAGACGGCGGCGCTGAGGACCGCGCCCGCCGCGAGACCCGAGAGGAGCCATCTCCACGAGCGCGGGTCCCTCCGGAGGCACGCCACGATCGAGACCAGGCCCAGCGGGAGAAGCGCGATCGCGCCCTGCGGGCGAAATCCCCCGGCGAGAGCGGTGAGAACGATGCCGAGCGCCGTGATGCGGCCGTCGGGAGAGCGGACTCCGGCGAGGAAGAGCGCGCAGGCGGCGAAGATGGCCGCCGCCGCCGGCGCGTCCGAGAAACCCCGGACCCCGAAGAGCCAGACCGATGGAATGAACGCGTAAAGAACGCCGCCGAGGCAGGCGAAGTCGGCCTCGAGCCCCGCCGCCGCCAGGAACGCGGCGAGCGCCGCGGGCGCCATGAGCCCGCCGACCGTCCCCACGATCGCGAGCGACCGGAACGGCTCGATCCCGGCGGACCGGTGGAGAGAAGCGGCGGCCTCGACCAGAAGCGGATAGCCGGGCGGATGCGGACGGTGCTCGCGCAGGTCGATCCCGCGGGCAACCGCGTCGGTGAGGAGAACCTCGTCCCAGTGCCACGCGTCCGGCGCGATCGTGACGAATCGAATGACGCCCAGAAGAAGAAAAGCGAAGAGCCAGGCGCGCCTCCGGAAGCGGGTGCGCCGGGGCGCTTCCACGCGCGGTCCGGGCTACCGAAGGAGCGACCCCGACCGCTCCATCAGGATCTCCATCGCCTTCTTCCCGATGTCACGGCGGAAGTGCTTCCCGTCGAAGTGAATCTTCTCCGACGCCTCGCGGGCCTTCTTGAGCGCCTGCGACAGACCGCGCGAGCGCGCGCATACGTCGAGGACGCGGCCTCCCCCCGTCACGAGTCTCCCGTCCGGCGCTGTCGCCGTGCCGGCGTGGAAGACGAAGACCCCCTCTTCCATCTCGGCTTCCTCGATGCCCGTGATCGCGCGCCCCTTCTCGTACGGGCCCGGATAGCCCTCGGCCGTCAGGACGAGGCAGGCGGTCGCCTCGCGCCTCCACGTCGGCGTCACGCCTTCTTCGAACTTCCCGCGGGCCGAGGCGAGGAGGAACGGCAGAAGGTCTCCGTCCATGCGGAGGAGGACCGCTTGCGTCTCGGGGTCGCCGAAGCGGACGTTGTACTCGAGAACGTAAGGGTCGAGTCCCTTCTCGAGGATGATTCCGACGAAGAGGACGCCACGGAACGGCCTTCCCTCCTCCTTCATTCCCTTGAGCGTCGGCTGGACGACGAACGCGAGGACGTCGGACGCCGTGGACGCATCGAGCAGGACCGACGGGCTGTGCGAGCCCATGCCGCCCGTGTTCGGGCCGCGCTCTCCGTCCCAGACCTTCTTGTAGTCCTTCACGGTCGCGAGCGGAATCGCGCGCTCCCCGTCGCAGAGGACCAGGAAGCTCACCTCTTCGCCCGCGATGAACCGCTCGACGAGCACACGGTCTCCGGCGGAGCCGAATACGCGGTCGTCGAAAAAGAGCTTGAGCGCCTGTTCCGCCTCCGCCATTTCCTGGACGACGACGACCCCCTTGCCTGCCGCGAGGCCGTCGGCCTTGAACACGACGGGCAGGCCGAAGGACTTGAGGGCGCGCTCGGCCTCGGAGCGGTTCGTCACGATCTCCGCATCGGCCGTCGGGATCGCGTACTTCTTCATGAACGTCTTCGAGAAGGCCTTCGACCCTTCGAGCTCGGCCGCGAGGCGGTTCGGCCCGAACGCGAGGAGGCCTCGATGCTGGAGCTCGTCGACGAGCCCGAGCGTGAGCGGGAGCTCCGGCCCGACGATCGTGAGATCGATCTTCATGGACTCGGCGAAGTCGGCGAGCTCGACGACGTTTTCGACGGAGATCGGGATGCACGTCGCGAGCTTCGCGATGCCCGGGTTGCCCGGCGCGCAGAAGATGTCCGTGACACCTGGCGACTGGGCGAGCTTCCACACGAGCGCGTGCTCACGCCCCCCGGAACCGACGACGAGAAGTCTCATGCGACGGAGGGAATCTTAACCCGCCGCCCCGCGCCTTGACGCCCCCCGTCGCGGGCCATAATCCGGCGGTGAAGAAAGACATCCGCGAGCGCCTGAAGACCGAGGTCCTTCTCGGGGACGGCGCGATGGGAACGCTCCTCGTTTCGCGCGGCGCCCCCGCGGACGGCCCCCGCTCTCCGGTCTGCCTCACGACGCCGGACCTCGTGCGCGAGATCCACGACGACTACGTCGCCGCCGGCTCGCAGCTCATCTCGACGAACACGTGGGACGCGAACCGCGCGAAGCTCACGAAGTTCGACTGGGCGGACTCCCTCGAGAAGGTCAACCGCGCGGCCGTCCGCGTCGCGCACGCGGCCGCCGAGGGCGAGTACGTCTACGTCGCGGGCGTCGTCGGCCCGCTCGGCCAGCTCGTGAAGCCTTACGGCCCGCTCACGCGGCCGCACGTCCGCGAGATCTTCACGGAGCAGATCCGCATCCTCCTCGAGGAGAAGGTCGACCTCCTCGTCTTCGAGACGTTTTCGTCCTCGCTCGAGATCCTCGAAGCCGTCCGCGCCGCGCGCGCCCTCTCGACGGAGATCCCCGTCTTCGCGTCCATGACGTTCCTCGCGGACGGCAAGACGAGCTTCGGCGACGGGGCGGCCGAAAGCCTCCGTGCTCTCGCGGACGCCGGCGCGGACGTCGTCGGCCTGAACTGCGCGATCGGCCCGCAGGAATCGCTCGAGGTCCTGACCCGCGCGACGTCCTCCGTCGCCCTGCCCGTCTCGCTCATGCCGAACGCGGGCTACCCGTGGGTCGTCGGAGGCCGCACCGTGTACCCCGCGACGGCCGACTACTTCCGCGAGACGGCGCGCGAGGCCGTGCAGGCCGGCGCCGCGCTCCTCGGGGGCTGCTGCGGCACCGGCCCCGAGCACGTCGCCGCGATGGCGCGAGAGACCGTCGGCAAGGCGCGGCGCGCCGCCCACGCGGCGCCCTCGGTCTTCGTCTCGGCCGAGCCGCCGCGCTCGGCGGCCGCGCCGCTCGAGACGTCCGCGTTCAAGCGCAAGCTCGCCGACCCCGCCGCGCGCGTCGTGACCGTCGAGGTCGAACCGCCGAAGGGGTTCGACGCCTCGGCGGCGCTGGACGGCGCCCGGACCCTCAAGTCGATGGGCGTCGACGCCGTCAACGTGACGGACAACCCGATGGCGCGCCTCAGGATGTCCTCGATCGCCGTCGCGCACCTCATCCGACACGAGACGGGCGCCGAGACCGTCTTCCACTTTTCGCCCCGGGACCGGAACGTCCTCGGGATCCAGTCGGACCTGCTCGGGGCCGCGGGGCTCGGGATCAAGGCGCTTCTCGTCGTGGGCGGCGACCCGCTGAAGATCGGCGACTACCCGCAGGCCAAGCCCGTCGGCGAGGTGGACACGTTCGGCCTTCTGCGCATCGTGAAGGGCCTCAACGCAGGCGTGGACCTCGCGGGCGGCGCGATCGGCGCCGCGACGTCGTTCGCGATCGGCTGCGCGGCAAACCCCGCGGCGCGAGACCTCGACGTCGAGATCGCGAAGCTCGCGTCGAAGGTCGACGCCGGCGCGACGTTCGCCCAGACGCAGCCCGTCTGGGACCTCGCGGCGCTCGACCGGTTCTGCGCCCGGACCGAAGCGCACTCGATCCCGGTCCTCGTCGGCCTCATCCCGCCGAAGAGCCTCAAGCAGGCCCTCTACTTCGCGAACGAGGTCCCGGGGATGGTCGTCCCGGACTCCCTCGTCGAGCGGATGAGGAAGGCCGCCGACAAAGGGCCGGAGTTCGAGGAGGAGGAGGGAATCGCGCTCTCCCTCGAGCTCGCGAAGGAGATGGCCGAGCGCGTGCGCGGCCTTCACGTGATGCCGATGGGCCGCTACGGCCTCGTGAAGCGCATCCTCGAGGCGCTGGGATGAGCGCCGAAGCGCGCTTGAGGGCGCTCCTCGCCTCACGCATCGCCGTGATCGACGGCGCGATGGGGACGATGATCCAGAGGG
>DATKLW010000059.1:0-10652 GCA_035542215.1 Thermoanaerobaculia bacterium
CGGTCCCGAGCGTGATCGCGCCGACGACGAACGTGAGCGCGAGCATCACGAGATCCTTCGGGTCGAGTCCGAGCGTCAGCGGGACGTGGAAGGCGACCGAGGCGACCGCGACGACGGGGATCGTGAGCCCGATGGTCGCGAGCGCCGAGCCGAGCGCGAGGTTCATGCTCGTCTGAAGCCGGTCCGCGGCGGCCGCGCGGACGGCGGACCACGCTTCAGGGGCGAGCACGAGCATCGCGATCGCGATCCCGATGACGGCCTCGGGAGCGCCGGCCGCGACGACGGCCCGCTCGATCCGCGGCGAGAGCGCCTTGGCGAGGCCGACGACCGCGACGAGAGAGACGAGGAGGAGGCCGAAGCTCGTCCACGCGAGGAGGTTCGACGGCGGGGGCGCGTGCGCCTGCTCGTTCGCGGCGTCCACCCTGGGAAGGAAATAGTCGCGGTGGCGCACCGTCTGGACGAAGACGAAAGCGGCCCAGAGCGCGAGCGACGCCGCCGCGGCGAACCCGAGTTGGGACGCGCTGTAGGTGGGCCCCGGCGTCGTCGTCGTGAACGACGGCAGGACGAGGGAGAGCGACGCGAGCGCGACGAGGGCGGCGAATGCGGGCCCGGCTCCTTCCACGCGGAACGACTGCTCGCGGTGGCGGAGGCCGCCCACGAGGACGCAGAGGCCGATGACGCCGTTCGCGATGATCATGACGGCCGAGAAGATCGTGTCGCGCGCGAGCGTCGCCTTGCCCGGGCCGCCCGCCAACATCATCGAGAGGATGAGCGACGCTTCGATCACGGTGACGGCGAGGGCGAGGACGAGCGTCCCTAGGGGTTCGCCCACGCGATGGGCGACGACCTCGGCATGATGCACGGAGGCCACGACGGCGCCGACGAGGCCCGCCGCGCACAGGAGCGCGAGGAGCGCGCCGCCGGCGGCGGCGAACGAGGCCGCGAGGAGGGCGGCCGCCGCCGCCGGGACGAGCCAGGCCCACCGGGGCATGGTGGCGCCCGGGACCGCGGCGGTCACGACCGCGGCCCGTCCGCGTCCCAGAGCGTGGTCTCGCCGTGCGCCTCGAGGATCGGCCGGATGCGGTCCGCGTCGCCGACGGCCGCCACGATGCCGGTCGCGGGGTCGAAGAGGTCGCGCGCGGCGTCGCGCGCCTCCTCGCGCGTGACGGCGCGGATCCGGTCCCGCCATGTCGTGAATTCGTCCTCGGGCAGCCCATGGAGGAGCCGCGTGATCTCGTCCTGGACGACGCCGCCCGGCGTCTCGCGGGGAATCGGGAACGAGCCGAGGAGATAGGCCTTCGAGCGCTCGTGTTCCTCGGGGTTCGGGCCCTCGGCGGCGAACGCTCGGATGAGGCCGAGGAGGCCAGCGAGCGCCGCCTCGGTGACCTCGGTCCGGCAGTCGATCGAGGCGCCGAAGTGGCCCCCGAGGACGCGCGTCGAAAGCGAGGAATACGCGCCGTAGGTGAGACCGCGCTCCTCGCGCAGGACGTGGAAGAGGCGCGACGACGCGCCGCCGCCGAGCGTCTGGTTCGCGACGACGGCCGCGGGGAAGCGGGGGCTCTTTCGCGGGAGTGCGGGGCGCGCGAAGAGGAGGTTCGTCTGGACGGAGCCGGGCCGGTTCACGAGGTGGATCGAGAAGCCCGAGACGCGCGGCGGCGGCGGGACCGTGGAGCCCGGCTCGCCGGCCGCTCCCGGAAGGCCGCCGAACGCGCGCTCGGCGGCCGCGAGGAGCTTCGCGGGGTCCGTAGAGCCGCCGAGGACGAGCGTCGCGCCCCGGAGCGACAGGCGGCGACGCGCAAAGTCGACGACGTCGTCCCGCGTGAGCGCAAGGAGACCCTTCTCGGTCGGCGTCACGATCCCGTACGGGTGTCCGGGGTAGAGGCGGTCGTAGAGCCGCTCGCGCGCGAGGAAATCGGGCTCGGAGCGCTGTTCCTGGAGAGTCGCGATGAGCCGGCGGCGGCCCTTCTCGAACTCCTCCTCGGGGAACGTGGCTTCCGTGAGGATCTCCGCGAGGAGCGCGAGGCCCGCCTCGAGGTCGCTCTCGAGGACGAAGAGCCGCGCGACGGTCGAGTCGGTGCCCGCCGAGACCTCCGCGACGGCCGCGAGGTCGTCGAGCGCCTCCGCGAGCTGGCGCGCCGATTTCGTGCGCGTCCCGCCGAGGAACGTGTCCCCGGTGACGTCGGCGGTGCCCTCGTGCCCCGCCGGGTCAGCCGTGGAGCCGGCGCCCGGGAACAGGATCGCGGCCGCGACCGTCGGCCGCCGGCCCCAGCGGGCCGCGCGGACCGCGAGTCCCGACGGCAGGAGGGTCCCCTCGAAGCGCGGCAGGACGAACGGCAGCGCCGGACCGGGTGGCGGCGGGACGCGGAGCGGCGCCGTCACCCGGCCTCCACGGGCCGCACGGCGACGACGGAGCGGCGCGCGGCGACGAGCCAGCGCTCGACGGCGTCGCGGACGTGCTCGGCCTCGACGGAAAGGACTTCGTCGAGGTCCCGGCGCCAGAGGCCGGGGTCGCCGTCGTAGACGCCGTATTCGGAGAGGAGAAAAGCGACGCTCTGCGTCGTCTGCGTCGCGCGGATCGCCCCGGCCGAGATGACGCGCCGCGCGCGCTCCATTTCCCGGGGCGTGGGGCCGTCGGCGGCGAGACGCGCGACGTCCGCGAGGATCTCGGCCTCGAGGCGCTCCGGGGCGACGCCGGGTCGGGCGATCGCGAAGAACCGGAAGAGCGACGGGCCCCGGCGTTCGTCCAGCGAGACCGTGAGCGAGAGGGCCAGCTCGTCGTCCTTGACGAGCCGGCGCCAGAGACGCCCGCTCTCGCCCGCGCCGAGGACCTTCTCGGCGTACGAGAGCGCGAAGAGGTCCGGGTGCCGGCGGTCCGCGACCTTGAAGTTCAGGTGGAGGGCGGGGACGGCCGCGTGCGGGTCGGAGACCTCGGCGCGGCGCTCGCCGGCCGGGGGCGGCTCGACGATGGCGAACGGCGCGGGCGTCCCACGGGCCGGCACGTCGTCGAAGAAGGCCCGCACGCGCCGGAACGCCTCCGCGGGCTCGACGTCGCCCGTGATCGCGAGAAGAGCGTTCCCGGGCGCGTAGTACGTCTCATAGAAGCGGCGGGCGTCCTCGAGCGAAGCGGCCCCGAGGTCGTCCATCGATCCGATGACCGAGTGCTTGTACGCGAAGGCGTCGTAGGCGAGCGCGTCGGCCGTTTCGAAGGACGGCGCGTACGGCTGGTTGTCGATGCGGAGCCTCTTCTCTTCCTTGACGGCCTCGCGCTGGTTGTCGAGCTTGTCCTGCGTGAGGACGAGCGCGCGCATCCGGTCGGACTCGAGGAAGAGGCCGAGGTCGAGGCACTCGGCGGGAAGCGTTTCGTAGTAGTTCGTCCGGTCCTCGGACGTCGTGCCGTTCATCGACCCGCCGGCCGCTGCCACGAGGCGGAAGTGCTCGCCCTTCCCGACGTTCTCGGAGCCCTCGAACATGAGGTGCTCGAAGAGGTGGGCGAAGCCCGTCCTGCCCGGCAGCTCGACGCGGCTTCCGACGTCGAACGTCACGTCGACCGTGACGAGGGGGATGCCGCGCTGCGGCGATACGACGGCGGTCAGGCCGTTCGCGAGACGCTCGATTTCGTACGGGATCTCGAGTTCGAAAGAAATGGTCCCTCCCGGAAGCCCGCCGCGCGCGGGGCCCGTAATATACCCGGCTGTCTTGAGACGATTTCCCTTTGCGGGCCTCGCGGCCGCCCTCCTCGCCCTCCCGGCGGCCCGCGGGGTCGCGGAAGATCCCCAGAAGGACGACGGGTCGCTCCCGAAGTTCCGTTTCGAGGCCGTGCTCCACGACTACGAGCCCCTCTCGGACCGGTCGACGCGCGAGGCCGAGTTCTACTGGGCCGGCGTCACGGCGGACTGGACGCGCGGCACCGTTTCGGCGAGGGCGGACGTCCGGGGTACCGAGGGCCTCTTCCGGCCGTTTTACGCGGGGAGCGTCTGGCTCCAGGAGGGCTGGGCCGCCCTGAAGACGCCCGCCGGCAGCGTGCGCGTCGGCAAGATCACGCCTCTCGTCGGCTTGCCCGACGAGACCTTTTCCGGGACGCTCTTCTCGATCAACGGCGTCACCCGCAACCCGGGCTGGGGCGCGCAGCTGGACGGGGACGCGCGCTCCGGCCTCGACACCCTCGCGTGGTCCGCGACGTTCACGGGGCAGAACGACCACGTGGGATGGCAGGAGGACGGGCGAGACGAGGAGTCGGACCCGACCCGGGTCCTGCGCGAAGGACTCGCCGGCAGGGCCACTTACACGCTCGACCGCGTCCTCTGGTCCGTTCGTCCCGGCCTTTCGGCGGCGACGGCCCGCCTCGTCTCCACGGACGGCACCGGCGAGTTCCGCAGGACGGACGCCGCGGCGGACCTCACGGCGACTTTCGGCCCGCTCGCCCTCTTCGTGGAGGGCTTCTGGCGGACCGGTCAGCCCTGCACGCCGGGAGCGGCCTGCCGGTACGGGTACGACGACGCCCACGCGGCGCTCGCCGGCCTCAGGGCCGAGTTCCCGTCAGTCACGTACCGGTACACGTGGTCGCGCTGGCACTACCTCGGTGCGGACGTCGTCGAGGAGATCCACATGCCCGGGGCGGTCTGGACGCCGGTGAAGGGCATCGCGGCTTCGATCGAGTACAGTGCACGCAGCCTTCGGACGCTCGCCGGGACGAGCACCGTCAAGGCTTTTCAGCTCGGCCTCACGGTGTCTTTCTGATTTTCACGCGTCAACCTTTTCACGATTGCCGGCGTCAAACGCCGGCTGAGGTCTGAATGAAGAACAGGATCCTGGCCGCCGCCGCGGCCATCCTCGTCGTCGCCGGGATCGGCTGGCTCGTTCTGTCCCGGAAGGGCTCGGCCGAGCCGAAATACCGGAACGTGAAGGTCGACAAGGGCGACGTGACTGCGACCGTGACGGCGACGGGAACGCTTTCCGCGGTCACGACCGTGAGCGTCGGCAGCCAGGTCTCCGGCATCTGCTCGAAGCTCTACGTCGACTTCAACGCGGTCGTGAAAAAGGGGCAGCTGCTCGCCGAGCTCGACCCGACGCCGTTCCAGCAGGCGGTCGAGCAGAGCCGGGCGAACCTCGACAAGGCGAAGGTCCAGCTCCGCAACGACGAGATCGCGCTCACGCGCGCGAAGCGCCTCTTCGCGGACCAGCTCAGCGCCCAGTCGGACCTCGACGCCGCCCAGACGACGCGCGACTCGGACGTGGCGTCGGTTGCGCAGGCGATGGCACAGCTCAAGTCGAACGAGACGAATCTCTCGTACACGCGCATCATCTCGCCGATCGACGGCGTGGTCGTGAGCCGCACGATCGACGTGGGGCAGACGGTCGCCGCGTCCTTCCAGGCGCCGACGCTCTTCATGATCGCGCAGGACCTCACGAAGATGCAGGTCCTCACGAACATCGACGAGGCCGACGTCGGACGGATCCGCGAGGGCCAGGTCGCGAGCTTCACGGTCGACGCGTACCCCGATCAGACGTTCAAGGGCTCCGTCTCGCAGATCCGGCTCTCGCCCCAGACGGTCCAGAACGTCGTGACGTACCCGGTGATGCTCGACGTCCCGAACCAGGACCTGAAGCTCAAGCCCGGGATGACGGCGAACGTCCTCGTCCCCGTCGACGTCCGCAAGGACGTCCTGCGCGTCCCGAACGCGGCGCTCCGCTTCCGGCCCGACCCGGCGGACATCCTCGGCAGCGACAAGGGCAAGGGAGCCGCGGCCTCGACGGCGTCGGCGGCTCCGGGCTCCACGGCGGGCCCGGCGGCGAGCGGTGCCCCGGCGCCGCAGACCGGAGCCCCCCAGACGGGGCACGGCGGCCCGGGCGGCCGCGGCGGTCCCGGCGGCGCCCGGAGCGGCCCCGCGGGGGGGAGCCGATCCTCGTCGTCCCGCGCGACCGTCTACGTCGAGGTCCCGGACGGGAAGGGCAAGGTCAAGGCCGTGACGGTCCGGACGCTGATCACCGACGGCAACATGACGGCGGTCGAGTCGCAGGACCTGAAGGAGGGGGACGAGATCATCGTCGGGCTCGCGACGGCACGCGCCGGCGCCGCGGCATCCGCGACCCAGGGCGGCGCGCCCGGCGGACGGCGGCCGTTCTGAGCGGGCGGACCCCCGTGACGCAGCACGTCATCGAGATCGACACCCTCACGCGCATCTACGCGATGGGCGAGACCGAGGTACGCGCCCTCGACGGGATCTCGCTCCAGGTCGAGCACGGAGAGTTCCTCGCGGTCATGGGGCCGTCGGGCTCCGGGAAGTCGACGTTCATGAACATCATCGGCTGTCTCGACCGCCCGACGTCGGGGACGTACATCCTCGAGGGCGTCGACGTGTCGTCCCTCGGGCGGGACGCGCGCGCCGAGATCCGGAACGACAAGATCGGTTTCGTGTTCCAGAACTTCAACCTCCTCTCGCGCACGTCGGCGCTCGAGAACGTCGAGCTCCCGCTCCTCTACTCGAAGAAGTCGAAGCTCACGGAGGCGGAGTCCCGCGCGCGGGCCCTCCGGTGCCTCGAGCGCGTCGGCCTCGGAGACCGTTGGGACCACACATCCGCCCAGCTCTCGGGCGGCCAGCAGCAGCGGGTCGCGATCGCGCGGAGCCTGGTGAACGAGCCGGCGATCCTCCTCGCGGACGAGCCGACGGGCAACCTCGACTCGAAGACGTCGGAAGAGGTCATGGCGATCTTCCAGGCGCTGAACGACGAGGGCAAGACGGTCGTCCTCATCACGCACGAGCCGGACATCGCGCAGTTCTCGCGGCGCGTCGTCACGTTCCGCGACGGCAAGGTCCTGAGCGACGTCGCCGTCCAGGACCGCAAGCGCGCCGTGTCGGCGGGGAAGCCCGCATGAAGAAGGCCGGCAACATCCTGAAGGTCGCGTTCCGGGCGCTCTCGCGCAACAAGTTGCGCTCCCTCCTGACGGCTCTCGGCATCATCATCGGCGTCGCGTGCGTGATCGCGACGATCGGGATCGGCGAGGGCGCGCGCCTCCAGACGGAGAACCAGCTCAAGTCCCTCGGGACGAACTTCCTTATGATCTTTCCGGGCGCGACGACGTCCTCGGGGGCGCGCACCGGCGCCAGCAACTCGAAGCTCTCGTCGGACGACGTGGACGCGATCCGGCGCGAGGTCGGGTCGGTGGCCTACGTGTCCGCCACCATCCGGACGGTCGCGCAGGTCATCTACGGGAACCAGAACTGGTCGACGTCGATCCAGGGCGGCGAAGTCGACTGGCCGCTCATCCGATCGTGGAATCTCTCCACGGGGCAGTTCTTCACGGACCAGGACAATCGCAACGCGTCGAAGGTCTGCGTCCTCGGCCAGACCGTCGCGACGAATCTCTTCGGAGACGAGGACCCGGTCGGAAAGACGCTTCGGATCAAGAACATCCCGTTCCGCGTCGCGGGCGTCCTCGAGTCCAAGGGCGGCTCGATGATGGGACAGGATCAGGACGACCTCGTGATCGCGCCGTACGAGACGGTCCGCAAGAAGCTCATGGGGACGACGGCGGTCGGGGCGATTCTCGCATCGGCCTCGTCCAACGAGCAGGTCGACGCCGCGCAGCAGGAGATCACGGCGCTCCTGCGCCAGCGCCACAAGATCAACAAGGCGACGGGGCAGGACGACGACTTCATGATGAGGTCGCAGACGGAGATGCTCGCGCAGGCCGAGGCTCAGAGCCGCACGATGTCGACGCTCCTCTGGTCGATCGCAGGCGTGTCGCTGCTCGTCGGCGGGATCGGAATCATGAACATCATGCTCGTGTCCGTCACGGAGCGGACGCGGGAGATCGGCGTCCGCATGGCGATCGGCGCCAAGGGCGGAGACATCCGCGCGCAGTTCCTCGTGGAGGCGGTCGCGCTCGCGATCACGGGAGGGAGCGCGGGCATCGCGCTCGGCCTCGGGATCCAGCGTTTCGTGGCGCGGTTCGCGGGCTGGCCCGTCGCGCTCCAGCCGACCGCGATCGGCCTCGCGTTCGCGTTCTCGGCGGTCGTCGGGGTCGCGTTCGGCTTCTACCCGGCCCTGAAGGCATCGAGGCTCGATCCGATCGAGGCCCTCCGCTACGAGTAGCGTTAACCTCGCCGCGTGAACATCGGAAAACCGGGGATCTGGGCTTCCGACGGCGGGCTCGTCCGCGACGAGCCTCCGGCGCTCGCGCGCGACGCGTGGAGCCCGCGCCGGTCCCTCGGTGCCCGGCTCGCTCTCTACCTCGTCCCGGTCGCCGTCATCCCGGCCCTGATCTACTGGGTTCTCGTCGACCGCGAGACGGACGCCGCCGAACAGAGGCTCCTCGAGGCCCTCGTCGCGGATGCGCACCGCCAGGAAGAGCGGGCCCTCCGGGGGGAGGCGGACGACAAGGTCCGCGTGATCGGCGACGCGACGCGGAGACTCGAGACGATCGCGCGGCGCGCGGCGGTCGAGACGGCGCGTGCCCTCGAGGCCGGGCCCGAGACCGACGCGCCTCCCGAGCCGCTCCTCGACGAGCCGGGCGGGCCGCTTCGGACGGCCAGGGCCGGCGTGAGCGTGGGTCTCGTGAGCCGGCGTGCCGCCTCGACCCGCGAGGCGCGGCACGACCTTGCGGCGACACGCAGGCTCGAGGCGCCCTTCGTGGCCCTCGGCCTCGGCCCCCTGGACGTGGCCGCGATCGAGGTGCAGACGGCCTCGGGCGTCATGCGCATCGTCCCGGGGCGGCCTCTCATGGCGGGCGGCAAGACGATCGTCGGGCCGGACTTCGCGTTTCCGTCCGGGGAGTCGCGCCCTCTCCTCGCGCTTCCGCCGACGGACGGCCCGGCGCCGGTCGCGTGGTCGCGCGTCTACGAGGACGACTACTCGGGCGCCGGCAGGATCGTGACAGCCGTCGTCCTCGTTCGAGGAGGCGACGGGCGGCCCGTGGCCGAGGTGGGAGTGGACTGGGCCTTCGAGCGTCTCTTCGAGAGTCCTCCCGACCCCGGGCGGCCGGACGACGCCGAGATCCTCGTGTCGGAGGACGGCGCGGTTCTTCTCGCGGCGCCGCCGGGCGTTCTCGGGGACGAGGACCTCCGCGCGCTCTCGGAGGCGCTCCGCGCGAAGGGCACCGGCGACCTCGAGACGGAGCTCGCGGGCCGACCCTTCCTCGTCGCGGCGCGGCGTTTTCCCGACCTGCGCTGGATCTACGCGAAGGTCTCGCCGCGCGCCTCGCTCGAGAAGAGGGTGCGGGCCGAGCTGGACCCGATCCTCGCGGCGGGACGCGGGCGCCGCGCCGAGCTCCGCCTCCTCTATCTCGCCGTCATCCTCGGCCTGTCGGCCGCCCTCGTCGTGGTCACCCGGCGGGCGCTCGCGCCCGTGCGCCGCGTCGCGCGGGCCGCGGACGCGCTCGCCTCCGGGCTGCCGATCGGCGAGGCCGCCGGCCTCGACCGCGAGGACGAGGTCGGGCGCCTCTTTCGCGCGATGAGGAACGTCGAGCGCCGCGTGCGCTGGCGAATGGCCTCGATGGAGGGCGTCCACCGCCTCGCGCAGACGGCGGCGCTCATGACGCGGCCGGACGAGACGCTCGCGCAGCTCGCGCGGCAGATCGCGCAGCTCGTCGGAGCCGGCAAGGCCTGGCTCGCCCTGTGGGACCCGGCGACGCGATCCCTCGCCGGGGCCCCGCCCGGCTACGGCATTCCCGAGGACGCGCTCCGCGGCGTCCGCATCGGTCTCGAGGACTCCAGCCTGACCATGACCGTCTACCGGACGGGAGAGACCGCCCTCGGGAACGACCTGAGCGACCCGCGGCTCGCCGCGGCACTCCTGGACCGGCTCGGGGTCCGCGACAACTACGTTTTCGCGCCGCTCAAGGCCGAGGCCGGCGTCCTCGGGGTCCTCGGCGTCGCCGACAAGCCGGGAGGTTTCGACCTCGAGGATCAGGCCGCCATCGAGGGCTACGCCGGCCAGGCCGCGCTGCTTCTGCGCAACGCGCGGCTCTACGAGGAGCTCCAGCGGAGCTACGAGCGCCTCCGCGACGCGCAGCGCAACCGCGACTACTTCCTCCAGAACGTGAACCACGAGCTCCGGACGCCGCTCACGGCCATCCTCGGCTGGAGCGAAGTGCTCGCCGAGGACCGGCCCGACAAGGAGACCGTCCGGATCGCGGTCGACCAGATCAATCGTTCGGCGCAGTTCCTCCTCGCGCTCATCTCGGACCTCCTCGACCTCTCGCGCTTCGAGGAGGGCCGCACCCGCCTCGAGCCCGAGGAGGTCGACCTCGGCCCCCTCGTGGCCGGCGCGGTCGAGCCCGTTTCCGTGATGGCCGAGGCGAAGGGGATCGTCATGACGGTCGAGACGCCCGCGGAGCCGACGCCCGTCCGCCTCGACCCGATGCGGATGCGGCAGGTCCTCTGGAACCTCGTCCACAACGCCGTGAAGTTCACGCCGAAGGCCGGGCGCATCCGGGTCGAGGCGTCCGCGGACGACACGGGCGTCACTTTTTCGGTCGCCGACAATGGCGTCGGCGTCGAGGCCAAGGACCTCCCGTTCATCTTCGATCGCTTCCGGCAGGTGGACGGCTCGTCGACGCGGGCGTACCGCGGCATGGGGATCGGCCTCGCCCTCGCGAAGGCCTACGTCGAGCTCCATGGCGGCACGATCGCGGTCGAGAGCCAGGTCGGAAA
>DATKLW010000060.1:0-34979 GCA_035542215.1 Thermoanaerobaculia bacterium
GAGCACCGGGCCGTACGCGTGTCCGAAGACGAGCGGGCCGTAGGACATGACCCAGTCGACGTAGCGGTTGCCGTCGGCGTCGATGAGCGTCGCGCCCTTGCCCTTCTTGACGAAGAACGGCGTCCCGCCCACGGACGCGAACGAGCGCACGGGCGACGACACACCGCCGGGCATGCGCTTTTTTGCCCTCTCAAAAAGCGCCTCTGACTGGGCGGTCCGGCGAACGCGCTTGCGGGGCGGACGCGAGCCCGTCCCCTCTTTCCTTCTAAGCAAATCTCTCTTCTCTTCTTTCTTCTTCCTCATCCGATCCACTGCGAAGCTTCCTTGGCGTGATAGGTCAGGATGAGGTCCGCGCCCGCGCGCTTGAAGCTCGTCAGGATCTCGAGCGTGACGCGCTGGCCGTCGATCCAGCCGTTCGCGGCGGCCGCCTTGACCATCGCGTACTCGCCCGAGACGTTGTAGCAGGCCAGCGGGACGTTTGTGACTTCCTTCGCCGCGCGGATGACGTCCATGTACGAGAGCGCCGGCTTGACCATGACCATGTCCGCGCCCTCGGCGACGTCCGAGAGCACTTCTTTCACGGCTTCGCGCACGTTGCCCGGGTCCATCTGGTACGCGCGGCGGTCGCCGAAGGACGGCGTGGACTCGGCCGCTTCGCGGAACGGCCCGTAGAAGCCGGAGGCGTACTTCGCGGCGTACGAGAGCAGCGCGACGTCCGCGAAGCCCTCCTTGTCGAGCGCGGCGCGGATCGCGCCGACGCGGCCGTCCATCATGTCGCTCGGCGCGACGACGTCCGCGCCCGCCTTCGCGTGCGCGACGGCCTCGGCGGCGAGGATTGCGAGCGTCGGGTCGTTGTCGACCGTGTCGCCCTTGATGACCCCGCAGTGCCCGTGGTCCGTGTACTCGCAAAGGCAGATGTCCGTCATGACGACCGTCTTCGGGCTCTCGGCCTTGATCGCCCTCACGGCCCGGCAGACCGGCCCCTCGGGATCGGCGGAGGACGTGCCCTTCGCGTCCTTATGGTCCGGGATCCCGAACAGGATGACCGACAGGACGCCGAGGTCGGCGAGCGCCTTCGCGTCCTTGCCGGTCAGGTCGGCCGACGTGCGGTCGACGCCCGGCATCGACGCGACGCCCTGGCGGACGCCTTTTCCCGGCACGACGAAGAGCGGCGCGATGAAGTCGGACGGGGCGAGCGACGTCTCGCGGACCATCGTCCGGAGACTCTCGCTGCGCCGGAGGCGGCGGTAGCGGTGAAGGGGAAAGCTCATGTTGTTTCCTTCCGAAGGAGGTCCAGCAGGTCGGCGAGCCGCGCGCGCGGCGGGACGACCGGGGTTGGCAGCCCCCGCGCCGCGACGGCCTTCGCGGTCTCCGGCCCGAGGACGCCCCATCTTACCGGCGGGGGCGACGGGACGGCGGACAGCAGGACGCCCAGGCCGGCCGTCGACCCCACGGCGACTGAACCAAAGCGTCCCGCGACGAAATCGGCGAGCACGGCCGCATCGAGTTCGGACGGGCGAAGGGCGCGCTTCGCATACACGACGGGCGCAACCAGGGAGAAGCCCAGTAATCGGATTTCCTCGAAAGGTGAAGAGGCGGCGTCCGAGCCGTGCGGCCAGAGGATGCGCGACGAACGAGGAGCAGAAGATCCTCTTAGAAAGTCAATCACGCCCGCCGCGCCGGGCACCGTCGGCACCACGATCTGCGTCCCACCAGCCCCACTGTAGGTTGACGGGCCGCCGGGGCGGCCTGCGCCGCCCTCCCCCGTATTCACCCTTCTAAGCAAATCCCCCGTCCCCTCTCCAACCGCGATCACGAGAGAGAAGCGAAGCGGAAAGAGAGGGAGCAGAACTCTCGCCGCGACCTTCGACGAGACGACGAGCACCGCCCCCGCCGGATCGAATGCGAGCGCCTCGGCGATGCCGGCGGGAACCGGCTCGATCGCGTGCGTCTGGAGAGGCGTGACGTCCGGCGCCGGCGCCTCCTCCTCGGGCCCGGCGGAGCCCGAGCGCAGGAGGAGGATGCGTCCGCTCACACGCGCGCCGCGTCAATCAGCCGCGCGGCGCCGCGCGCGAGCAGCTTCTCGGCGAGAAGCCGGCCGAGGGAGGAAGATGAAGAAGGAGATTTCTTGGAGGGTGAAGAGGGCGAGGGCGGCGCGAAGGGCTCGCTCAGCTCTTCTTCGAGGCATTCGCGGCCGTCGAGGGAAAGCACGCGGCCGCGCAGGACGAGTCGCCCGCCCACGGTCGACGCGCTCGCCCCAACCGGGGCGCGACACCCACCTCTAAGAAAATGCAGGAGGTCGCGCTCTGCTTCGGCCGCCGCTCGAGTGGCCGGGTCTTCCATCGTCTTCAAAGCAAGAACCGTCTTTTCGTCTCCTTCGCGGCAGCCGATCCCGAGTGCGCCCTGGGCCGGCGCGCCGAGCATCTCGTCCGGCGAGAGGCGCCGCGTGATGACGGCGCCCCTGCCGAGGCGGTCGAGCCCGGCGCTCGCGAGGATCAGGGCGTCCGCCCGCCCCTCCTCGAGCCGCGCGAGGCGCGTGTCGACGTTGCCGGCCATCGCGACCGTCACGAGGTCGGGCCGCACTCTGAGAAGCTGCGAGACGCGGCGGGGCGACGACGTGGCCACCTTCGCGCCCTTCGGCAGGTCCTCCACGCGCGTCACCCCCGCGTGGCGCGTCGCGACGACGAACGCGTCGCGCGAATCGGCGCGCGCCGGCACGGCCGCGAGGACGAGGCCCTCGGCGTCCGCCGTGGGGACGTCCTTGAGCGAATGGACTGCAAAGTCGATCTCGTTCCGGCGCAGCGCGTCGTCCAGCGCACGCACGAAGACCCCGGCCGAATCGCCGCCGGGCGGAGCCTTGCCCTCGCTGGACAGCTGGTCGCCCTGCGTCCTCACGATGACGACCTCGACGGCCCGTCCCGAGCGGCGCGTCAGCTCTTCGGCGAACGCCCCGGATTGGGCCCGCGCGAGCGCGCTGGCCCGCGTGCCCATGCGGAGCGGAGGGGCGGCCGTCATGCGTTCGCTGCCATGAATCTCACCTCGGAGGGTCGTCCAGTCGGAACAGCGACCGTACGGAGGCGGCCTTTTCGAGTCGTTCGGACGCGCCACCCTCCTTCAGGCCGACGGTGGGCTCGTGCAGGATGCGTCCGACGAGCGTCTCCGTGAGGCGCTCGACGGTCGCGCGGTCCTTCTCGGACAGGCCGGAGAGCTTGCCCGCGTACTTCTCGATCTCGGCGAGGCGGATCCCCTCGATCTTCTCCCTGAGCCCGCGCACGACGTCGACCTGGAGGAGGCTTCCCCACCAGTCGGCGAACCGCCCGACGCATTCCTCGACGATTGCCTCGGCCCGCGGAACCTCCTCGAGGCGCGCCTTCGCGTTCGCGTCGGCCATTCCCGTGAGGGCCTCGATGTCGTAACGGTAGACGTCCGCCAGCTCGCCGACCTCGACCTCCACGTCGCGCGGAACCGCGAGGTCGAGGACGAGGAGTGGACCGCGCCGCTTCGCTCGGGAAAGCGCCGTCTTGAGCGCGGCGGCCGTCAGGACCGGCTCGGTCGCGTTCGTCGCCGAGAGGATGAGGTCCGCCTCGGCGGCCGCGGCGGCGCGCTGGTCCCACGGGACGGCGCGGCCCCCCGAGGCCGCGGCAAGCGCCTGCGCGCGGTCGAGCGAGCGGTTCGTGACGACGATCTCGGAGACGCCCTCGTCGAGGAGGAGGCGCGCCGTGAGCTCGGCCGTCTCGCCCGCGCCCACGAGGAGCGCGCGGCGGCCCTTCAGGGATTCGAAGATGCGACCCGCGAGCGTCAAGGCGAGTCCCGCGACCGACGTCGGGCGCGTCCCGAGGCCCGTCTCGGCGCGCACCCTTTTCCCGCATTCGAGCGCGTTCATGAAGAGGCGGTTCGTGACGGCCCGGAGCGAGCCGGCGGCCGTCGCGACGCGGTGCGCCTCGCGGATCTGCCCGAGGATCTGCGCCTCCCCGAGGACCATCGAGTCGAGGCCCGCGGCGACGCGGAAGAGGTGGCGGACGGTCGCGTCGCCGTGGCCCGTGAGCGCCGTCTGGCGCAGAAGCACGTCGTCGACTCGGTGGAAGCGCGAGAAGAAGCCCGAGAGAGCGTCGAGGTCGTCCTCTCGGTCCGACACGCCGTAGATCTCCGCCCGGTTGCACGTCGAGACGATCGCGCCCTCCGCGAGGATGCGCTCCTCGAAGAGCCCCCGGAGCGCTTCGCGCGCCTTCTCCGGCGTGAAGGCGAGTCGCTCTCTCAGGTCCAGAGGGGCGCCGCGGTGGTTCCAGCCGACGAAGACGAGGTTCATGCGCGGAACACGTGCAGCTTGGAGACGAACATGTTGACGGCGGTGTACGACAAGAGCACGAGCGCGAAGCCCGCGATCGACAGCCGTGCCGTCGAGACCCCCGGGGCGCCGCGGCGCGCCCGGACGAGCACGAAGAGATAAAAGAAGAGCGTGCCGAGCGCGAAGAAGATCTTCGGGTCGAGCGCCCAGTGCGGGTGGTCGGGGGTCCAGACGCGCGAGGCCCAGAAGAACCCGAGCGCGAGGCCCGTGCCGAGCGCGATGCTGCCGAGACCGAGCGACGTCCGGTTCGCGCGCTCGAGGTACGAGAGCGTCGGGAGGCGTGTTGCGGGACCGGAGAGTCTGTGCGATTTGAGGGCGCGGCCCGCGGCGAGGTACAGGATCGACAGCGCGCACGACACCGCGAACGCGGCGTACGCGAGCATGTTCAGCGTGACGTGGAGCGCGAAGATCGCGCCCTTGAGGTCCGGGTTCGGGGCGGGCCGGCCCGCGCCGGGCGCCTCGAGGAGCGCGAGCAGCATGAAGAAGAGCGCCGCCGGCATGAGGACCGGCCCGAGCGCGCGGTCCCGGTGACGAAGCTCGAGGACGACGGAGAGGACGGCGAGAAAGAAGCCGAACAGCTTCATCGACCCGAGGAGGTCCCGGTAAGGCACCGTTCCCACGGCGAGCGCCCGCGCGTACAGGGCCCCGAAGTTCGTGACGGCGCCCACGACGGCGCAGGCCGTCGCCGCCCCGCCGGTCCAGACGGACGGCTTGTAGAGGTTCAGGACGTAGAGCGCCGAGGCGATCGCGTAGAGCGCAAGAGCCGTCCAGCCGAAGCCGCCGCTCCACGCCGCCGCTGCGGCCGAATCCACCATCACGCCGCGATTATAGAAACGTGTCTCTGGGCGACAATCGGTGCCGATGCATCAGGGAGAAGCCGTCTCATCGCAAGGTTCTCTCGCAGCGTACGTCGGGACCGCGGGCGGCGGAGCCCTCGCGCTCCTCGCGCTCCTGAGGCTCCGGCTTCATTTCGCGACGCCTCTCCCCTCCTCGCGCCCCCTCGCGTGGCTCCTGACGGGCACCGCGGGAGACCTCGCGGTCCTCGCGGCGGGAGCGTGCCTCGCCCTCCTCGCGGGACGACGCGCCCCGCGCGCGGCGCGGGCGGGATACGCGGCGTTCGCCGTGGCGCTCGTCCTCGCGACCGCCGCGTGGTTCGACGCCGTCGCGTTCTTCGGCCATGCCCCGCGCCGGACGGATCTCGCCGTCGGAATGGACGCGACCTTTCTCGCCCGCTCGTCGGACCCCGCGGGCGCCGCCCGCCTCGCGCTCGCGGCCCTCGGCTCCGCGTGCGCGCTGTTTCTCGCCTCCCGCCGCGCGGCGCGCACGTCCGGAATCCTCCGGCCGTCCTCCGCGCTCCTGCTCGCCGCCGCCGGCGGCCTCCTCGCGTGGGCGCCCTTCCCCGTGCCGCTGCGGACGACCGCGCAGAACGCCGTCGCGGCGCTCGCGCTGGCGCCGCAACGGCCGGAGTCCCGGAATGCGGGGGCTCCCGCCTTCCGGTCCCTCGACGTGCCGTCCGGGGCTCCCGCCGCCGCCCGGCCTCCGGCCGAGCCGCGTCCCGCCGGCGCGCCGCGCGCCCCGGCGGGCCTTCGGCCGAACGTCGTCTTCATCGTCATGGAAGGCGTGCGAGCCGCCGAGCTCGGGGCCTGGGGCGGCTTCCCGGGCCTGGCGCCGACGCTCGACGACCTGGCCCGACGAGGGGTTCGTGTCGCGCGCGCCTACAGCACCGGCACGCACACGCCCGAAGGCGAGCTCGCGCTGTGGTACGGCCTCCTCGCGTCGCCGCGGCACCTCGTCCTCACGAACGCGCCTTCCGACCCGGGCGACGGCCTGCCCGAGATCCTCCGGCGCGCGGGCTGGCGCTCTTTTCTCTGGGTCCACGACGGCGACCAGACGTTCTACCGGCGGGACCGTTTCTACTCCGCGCGCGGCGTGCGCCTCATCGACGGCCGCGACTTCGACCCGCGGGACCCGCGCACGAACTGGGGTTTCTCGGACAAGGCCCTCGCGCGGGTGGCCGTGCGGGCGCTCGACCGGCTCGAGGAGCCGTTCGCGGCCATGGCCCTCACCGTGTCGAACCACCATCCGTTCCAGGTGCCCGCCGACGCCGTGACGTCCTTCGAGCCTCCGCAGCCTTCGCGCGGCGGGTTCGTGAGCGTCCCCGGCCTCACGGAGCTCCTCGGCCTGCACACGGGTCCGATGCTGAAGACGATCCACTACACGGACGAGGCCGTCGGCGACTTCTTCCGGGCGGCCGCGTCGCGGCCCTGGTACGCGCGCACGGTCTTCGTTCTCTGCGGCGACCACGGCCTGCCGATCGCGCCGCTCGACGGGACGCCGTCGCCCGCGCGCTTCGCGGACCTCCGCCACCACGTTCCCCTCATCCTCTTCTCGCCGCTCCTCGCGGGGGGCGTCACGCTGGAGGCTCCCGCGTCGCTCGCGGACGTCCCCGCGACGCTCCTCGGGTTCTTCGGGATCCCGGGCCTCCCGGGCGACGGCCAGGATCTTTTCGCACCGCCTCTCGCGCCGGCGATCGCGTGGGACGACGAGGGCCGCGCCGCGACCGCCTTCTCGTCGCGGTTCACGTACCACGCCGTGCTCGATGCGCGGCCGGACGGGCTCTTTGCGACGCACGAAACTCTGTACGCGGCCGCGGACCGCGACGGCGGCAGGGATCTCTCCGAACAGGAGCCGGAAGCCCTCGCGGCCCTGCGCGCCGCCGTCCTCGCGTGGGCGAGGTCGCACTGAGCGGATGCTAACCTCGCGCCCATGGTCGTTCCTCCCGTCGAAGGTCCGGGGCCGTCCCGCGCGCGATTCGTCGACGCCGCGTTCTCGCGCCCCGTCGACGTCCCACCCGTCTGGCTCATGCGGCAGGCCGGGCGCTACCTCCCCGAGTATCGCGAGGTGCGCAAGGGGCTCGCGTTCCTCGACCTCTGCGCGAACGTCGAGGGGGCCGTCGAGGTCTCGATGCAGCCGTTCCGGCGCTTCGGGATGGACGGCGTCATCCTCTTCTCGGACATCCTGATCCCGCTCCCCCCGATGGGGATCGAGGTGCGCCTCGACGAAGGCGGCCCGCAGCTCCCGAGCCCGATCCGGACGGCCTCCGACGTTCAGCGCCTGAAGTCGTTCGACCCTCTCGTCGGGACGAAGTTCGTCCCGCAGATCCTCCGGGCGCTCAAGACCGAGGTCGCGGGCCGCGCCGCCGTGATCGGCTTCTGCGGGGCCCCGTGGACGCTCGCGACGTACGCGATCGAGGGTGGCGGCACGAAGTCGTTCGTCGAAGTGAAGAGGATGATGCACGGCGACCCGAAGACGCTCGTGTCCCTCCTCGAGAAGCTCGCGGACTCGTGCGGCGACTACCTCGCCGCGCAGATCGAAGCCGGCGCGGACGTCGTGCAGGTCTTCGACACGTGGGCGGGCGAGCTCTCGCGCGCCGACTACGACCGCTTCGCGCGGCCCGCGACGGAGCGACTCCTCGCGAGGCTCCCGAAGCGCGGCGAGGTCCCCGTCATCAACTTCGCGTCGGGCTCCGCGCACCTCGTCGAGTCGATCGCGGCGATGCCCGGCGACGTCGTGTCCGTGGACTGGAAGCTCCCTCTCGATCAGGCACGCCGCCGCGCAAACGGCAAGGCGTTGCAGGGGAACGTGGACCCCGGCGTCCTCCTCGGTCCGAAAGAGGGCGTGACGGCCGCCGTCCTCGCGGCGCGCCGCGCGGCGGGACCGCTCGGGCACATCGTGAACCTCGGCCACGGCATCCTGCCGCCCACGCCGCCCGAGAACGTCGGCGCCTTCGTGGCGGCCGCCCGCGCGCCGCTCGACTGATTCGCCTGCAGACGTGAGACGACGTCGCGGCGGATGCTAACCTTCGGCCCGTGACGGCCATCCCGATCCGGCTCCGCGGCGAGACGCTTCCGATGACGACGGAGCTGCTCGACAAGTACAACGTCCAGGGACCCCGGTACACCTCCTACCCGACCGCCCCCGAATGGAACGAGGGGATCGGCGCGAAGGACTACGAGGAGGCCTGCGCCCGCGCGAACGCGAAGAAGTCGCCGGTCTCGCTCTACGCTCATCTCCCGTTCTGCGACGAGCAGTGCTGGTTCTGCGGCTGCTTCATGAAGGTCGTCCCGAAGCCCGAGAGGAAGGGCGACGACCGCGCCGAGATCGAGCCGTACCTTGCGGACCTGCACCGGGAGATCGACCTCCTCGCGAAGAGGATCGACGTCTCCCGGAGCATCGAGCAGGTCCACTGGGGCGGCGGGACGCCGACGTACCTGACGCCCGTCCAGGCCGACCGCCTCGCGCAGCACCTCCTCGAGACGTTCCGGCCCGCGAAGGGCGCCGAGGTTTCCGTCGAGGTCGACCCGCGCGTCACGACCGCGCGGCACCTCGAGGTCCTCCGGAACCGCGGCTTCAACCGGGTCTCGATGGGCGTCCAGGATTTCGACCCCGAGGTCCAGGAGCTCGTGAACCGCGTCCAGCCCTTCGACATGACGAAGGCGCTCGTGGACTCGGCCCGCGCGCTCGGCTACTCGTCCGTGAACCTCGACATGATCTACGGCCTCCCCGGGCAGACGCGCGCGGGCTTCGAGGAGAGCGTCGAGCAGATCATCTCGCTCCGCCCCGACCGCGTCGCGATGTACTCCTACGCGCACGTCCCGTGGCTCAAGCGCCCGCAGCGCGTCCTCGCGGCCCACCTCCCCGAGGGCACGGAGAAGTTCGCGATTTTCGTCTCGGGCATCGAGCGCTTCGTGGGCGCCGGGTACGTCTACATCGGGATGGACCACTTCGCGCTTCCCCACGACGAGATCGTGAAGGCGCAGAAGGACCGGACGCTGACGCGCAACTTCCAGGGCTACACGACGCACGCCGGGTGCGACCTCTACGGGATGGGCGTCTCGGCGATCGGAACGCTGGACGACGCCTACGTCCAGAACACGAAGGACTACGGCGAGTACCACGCGGCCATGGACGCGGGCCGCTTCGCGACGGTCAAGGGCTGCCGTCTCTCGAACGACGACGTGATGCGCGGCGAGGTCATCACGCGCCTCCTCTGCCACTGCGTGATCGACAAGCGCGATGTCGAGAGGACGTTCTCCCTGAAATCCTTCGACGAGACGTTCGCGCACGCGGTCGCGCGGCTGCCCGAGTTCGTCGATGACGGGATGGTCGAAGTCACGCCGGACGAAATCCGGGTGACCAGCATGGGGCGGATCTTCATCCGGAACGTGGCGATGCTGTTCGACGCCTACCTCGAGAAGAAGGCCGCGGACGCGCCGAAGATCTTCTCGCGTACGCTGTGAGCGATCGTCTGGGTGTGCTGCTCGTTCAACTTGGGGGGCCGGCGTCCCGAGCCGAGCTCCGCCCCTTTCTGTATGAGCTATTCGTGGATCCTGAAATCCTCGGGATTTCCTTCGCGCCCCTGCGAAAGGCCGTCGCGTGGCTCATCGCGACGGCGCGCGCGCCGAAGTCCGCCGCGACGTACGAGCTGATCAACTGGTCTCCGATCCGGCGATGGTCCGAGACGCAGGCGCGGCTCCTCGAGGCCGAGCTCGCGAAGGCCTCCCCCGGCCCCGCGCCCGTCGTCCGGGTCGGGATGACATGCTCTTTTCCCTTCGTCGAGGACGCGCTCGAGGACCTCCGGAAGGCCGGCGCGACGCGTCTTTTCGTCCTCCCCCTTTACCCTCAGTACTCCGTCACGACGACGCGCGGCTCGTTCAACCGCGTCACGTCGGCCCTCGCGAAGATGGGCTGGAGCGTGCCGCGGACGAACGCCCCCGACGCCTGGTTCGACGAGCCCGAGTTCGTCGCGGCCCATGCCGACCTCATCCTGAGGGCTCATGCGTCGATGCCCGACGCCGACCCCGCGAAGACGGTGATCCTCTACTCGGCGCACTCCTTGCCCGTGAAGACCGTCGTCTCGCAGAAGGACCCGTATCCACGGCACGTCGAAGGCACGGTCAAGGCGATCGATGCCGCCCTCGGAAACCGTTTCCCCTCGCGCCTCGGGTACCAGTCGAAGGTCGGCCCCGTCGAATGGCTCGGGCCGTCGACGCCCGACGTCCTCGCGAGCCTTGCGAAAGAGGGCGTCAAGCAGGTCGTCGTCGTCCCCGTCGCGTTCGTGTCCGACCACGTCGAGACGCTGTACGAGATCCGCATCCTCTTCGCCGGCGACGCCGCGCGGCTCGGCATCCCGCACTACGCGGCGGCCGAGGGACTCAACGACCATCCGGCGTTCGTCCGCGCGCTCGCGAACATCGTGAAGAAGGCGGCCGCATGAGCCGACTCGTGATCCTCGGAGGCGGCGTCGCGGGGCTGACCGCGGCGTACCGGCGAAAGAGCGAAGGCGAGACCGTCGTCCTCGAAGCGGACCCTGCTCCCGGCGGCTCGGTGAAGACGGCGCGCGAAGGCGGCTTCGTCGTCGAGGGCGGGCCGAGCACGCTCCGGACGACCGCGGCGGCCGACCGCCTCATCGCGGATCTCGGCCTCGCCTCGCGCGTCGTCGCGGCGGACCCGAAGGCGCCGCGTTGGATCGTGCGGGGCGGGCGCCCGCGCGCCGTCGTGCCCGGACCCACGGGCCTCTTCAACACGGTCTTCACGACCGCCGGCAAGCTCCGCCTCCTCAAGGAGCCGTTCGTCCCCGGGCGTCCCGCCGACCTCGAAGACGAGAGCGTCGCGTCGTTCTTCGCGCGCCGCTTCGGCGAGGAGGCCGCGCGCTACGGCGCGGGGCCGATGGTCTCGGGCGTTTACGCAGGCGACCCCGATTCGCTGTCGATGCGAAGCGGCTTCCCGAAGCTCTGGGAGGCGGAAGGCGCAGCGGGGAGCGTCGTAAAGGGATTTCTAAGAAAGGCGAAAGAGGAGAAGGCACAACGCGCCCCGGCCGGAGTGCCCGCTCCGCCCCGCCATCGTGCCCGCACCCTCACATTCGACACGGGTCTCTACCTCCTCATAGAAACTCTTCAACTCCGCTTGAGCGAGAGATCCGGGTGCCGCATCGAGACGAACGCGGCGGCCGTCTCGATCGAGGGCCCGCTCGCGGGCCCGGGCCCGCGCTGGCGGGTGCGGACGGCCGGCGGACGCTCATTCGAAGCTGATGCGCTCCTTTCGACGCTGGATGCTCCGCCGCTCGCGCGCCTCCTCGGCGACCGGCTGCCGCGGTCGGGCGCGGGCCTCGCCGCGATGAAGACGTCTCCGGTGACCGTGGTCGCCCTCGCCTGGCCGAGAGGGCCCGGCGCACCGCGGGGCTTCGGCGCGCTCGTCCCGCGCGGCGAAGGCATCCGCTCCCTCGGCGTCCTCTACCCGTCGTCGCTCTTTGCCGGCCGCGCGCCCGCGGACTCGATCCTCACGACGTCGTTCCTCGGGGGCGCGCTCGACCCGGCGATCGCGGCCGCGCCGGACGCGGAGGTTCTCGCGGTCGCGAGGGAAGAGGCGAAACGTCTCCACCCCGGCCTGACGGCGCCGGCGCGGTCGTGGACGTTCCGGTGGCCCGCGGCGATCCCGCAGCTCCCGCTCCTCCACCACCGCACGCTCGCCGCCGTCGAGGAGGACCTGAGGTCCCTGCCCGGCCTCGTCCTGACCGGCGGCTGGCGCGACGGCATCGCGATGGGCGCGCGCATCGAGCGGGCCGAGGCCCTCGGCAACGCCCTCTGAGGCCGGTTCAGCCGGGCTTCGCCACCGCCGCCTTCACGGCCGCAATGACCTCGTCCACCTGGGCGTCCGTCATCGCGGGCCACAGCGGGATCGTGATCGTCTCGTCGCCGATTCGCTCGGCATTCGGGTACATCCCGCGGGTGTACCCGAAACGCTCCGCGTAATACGAGGTCAGGTGGACGGCGCGGTAGTTCACGGCCACGCCCACGCCCCGCGCCTGAATCCCCGCGAGGATCGCGTCGCGCTCGGCGGGCTCGACCCAGATCGTGAAGAGGTGCCGTCCGGACGTCGCGCCCGCCGGCACGACCGGAAACTCGATCCCGGGCACGTCCCGGAACGCCGCCTCGTACCGGCGGCAGATCTCCTCGCGCCGTGCGAGGCGCGCCGCGAGCTTCGGAAGCTGCGGGAGGAGGAGAGAAGCGGCGACGTCCGAGAGGTTGTACTTGTAGCCGAGCCGCTCCATGTCCCAGTGCTGGTATTTCCCCGCGTAGCGGTCGGCCGCATTGCGCGACATTCCGTGCGACCCGAGCTGACGAAGGAGATTCTTCTGTGCCGGGTTGCGCGCCGAGATCGCGCCACCCTCGCCGCACGTGAGGTTCTTCGTCGCGTAAAAGCTGAAGCAGGCATAGTCCGCGAGCTGGCCCGGCCCGTAACCGTCGCGCCGCCCCTCGACGCAGTGGGCGGCGTCCTCGACGAGGACGAGGCCGTAGCGGTCCGCGATCTTCCGGAGCGCCTTCATGTCCGCGAGAAGCCCGTAGAGATCGACGGCGACGATGGCCTTCGTCCGCGGCGTGATGACGGCCTCGACGGCGTCCGGGTCGATGTTCGCGGTCGCGCCGTCGACGTCCGCGAAAACCGGCGTCCCGCCGGCGTAGAGGACCGCGTTTGCCGACGAAAGGAACGTCATCGGCGTCGTGACGACCTCGTCGCCGGGGCCGATCCCGGCCGCGAGCATCGCGATGTGGAGGGACGCCGTCGCATGCGCCGTGCAGACGACGGCCGGAACGCCGAGGTACTCCTCGAACGCCTTCTCGAACGCGTAGACCTTCTGGCCGGTCGTGAGGAAGAGCGAGTCGAGGACCGCCCGGACGGCGTCCTTCTCTTCGTCTCCGAGCGCGTGCCGGTAGAAGTCGACGGCCATCAGCGTGGGGCCGGCGTCGCGCCGGCGAACGCGTCGAGCGCGTCCTTGACGGCGCGCGGGACGTCCTTCGGAAAGCCGGACGACGTGCCCGGCCACTCGACGACGGAGGGCTGGAATCCCTGCTGGCGGAGCGCCTCGACGCCCCGCCGGGAGGCGGCGATCGCGTTCGGGTCCGCGTCGCGCGACGAGCCGAGGAAGAGGCGCGCCCCGCGCAGACCCGAGGTATTGGGCGCGGCGCCGGGGTCGAACGGGCCGCCGATCGATCCGACGCCGCCGAAGGTCTTCGGCGCCTTCTTCGCGGCGGCGGTGAACGCCTCCGTCCCGCCGCGCCCGACGCCGATGAGGAAGACGGGAAGCTTCGGGTCGCCCGCCTTCTTGCGGGCCGCGTCGACCGCCGCGTCGATCGCTTTCGCGGCGCGGTCCGCCGATCCCCAGCCGAAGCGCCTTTTCGCCGAGCGGCCCGGCCCGCGCGGAGCCGCGACGAAGAGCCGGTGCGAGAGCGCGACGTCCGCGAACGGGTTCGCGACCGCGTACGGATCCGACTCCTTGTCGTGGAGGAGGAGGAGGATCGCGAGCGGGCGCTCCCTGGGAGCGAGAAAGACGCCGTCCTTCACGACGGCTGCGTCTCCGGCCGCGCGGTTTTTCGCGGTCCCCGAGACGATCGAGGCCCACCTGGGCTTGCCGCGCAGCGGCGCGAGGTCGGGGTCCTTTTCGAGCGCCGACCCGTCGTCGAAGCCGGCGGCGAGCGCCCTGTCGAGGTTCGCGAACGCCGCGTCGACCTTGCCCTTGCGCGCGTCGAGACACGCGAGGTTGTAGACGGCCGTCGGGAGCTCGCCGACCTTCCAGGCCTTCTCGAAGAACGTGCGGGCCCGGTCGAGATCGTTCGCGTTCACAGCCGCAAGGCCGATCCGCTCGAGCTCGAAGGGATCCTGGCTCTCGCCCTGGAGAACGCGCATGTCCTCGGCGGTCGCGTTCGGCCCCGACTTCGGGGCCGTGGTCGACGTCGAGACCGTGAGGCCCGCACCCGGAGCCGGCGTCGGCTTCTTCGGCGCCGCGGCCGGCTGGGCTGCGGCGACCGGACAGAGGACGATCAGTGCCGCCAACGCGGCGAATGGACTCTTCATCCGGCGGATTCTACGGGCGCGGGCGTTCGGGCGGGGCCTTGAACCTGGTCGACCAACCGCGCCGGTAGAGGAGCCGCGTCGCGCGCCTCAGGATCGAGAGGACGCGGGGATCGTACGGGAACGCGAGCTGCCGGGCGATGAACCGCTCGACCGGGGCGAGGAGCGGCCGCCCGACCGTGATCGCCTCGACCTGCGTCCACTGCCTCAGCCCCTCGATGCCGTGCCGCGCTCCAAGCCCGCTCTCTTTCCAGCCCCCGAGCGGCGATTCGACGACGAAGTAGTTCACGAGGACGTCGTTCACGATCGCCTGTCCCGTCTGGAGCCTCCGGGCGAAGGCGACGGCCTCGTCCCTCGGGCCGAAGACCGTCGCGTTCAGGCCGAGGTGCGTGTCGTTGGCGAGACGAAGGGCCTCCTCGGGGCCGGAGACGCGCATGACGGGGACGAGAGGACCGAACGTCTCCTCGCGCATGACGGACATCTCGGGCGTCGCGTCCGCGAGGACCGTCGGCTGGAAGTAGAGGCCCGGCAGGTCGCCCCGGCGCAGGCCTCCCGTGAGGACCCGCGCCCCCTTCGAGACGGCGTCCGCGATGTGCCGTTCGGCGACCTCGATCTGGCGCGCGAACGTCACCGAGCCGAGGTCGTGCGCGGCGGCGCCCGTCGCGTCGGGCGCCATCTGGCGGAGCGACGCGACGCGGGAGGCGAGGAGCGCCTCGAAGCGGTCCGCGACGGAGACGTCCACGAAGATCCGCTCCGTGCGGACGCACACCTGGCCGGAGTGGATGAAGCTCGACCACGCGGCCGCCTCGGCCGCGCGCTCGACGTCGGCGCCCGCGAGGACGACGAACGGCGACTTGCCGCCCAGCTCGAGGACGCACGGGACGAGCCTCTCGCCGCAGCGGGCCGCGACGCGCCGGCCCGTCGCGACCGATCCCGTGAACATGACGGCGTCCACGAGGTCCACGAGCGCGGCCCCCGTCTCGCCGCGGCCCGTCACGACGCGGAACGCGTCCGGCGGATTCCCCGCCTTCCGCCAGAGCTCGGCGAGGAGGACGGACGTGAGCGGCGTGATCTCCGACGGCTTCAGGACGACCGTGTTCCCCGCGAGGAGCGGAGCGACCGCGTCCGCTGCGTTGTTGAGGATCGGAAAGTTCCACGGGCCGATGACCCCGACGACGCCGAGCGGGCGCCTCATGAGGCGCGTCTTCTTCGTCAGGAAGAGGAGCGGGTGGCGCGTCTCCTCGCGGAACGCTTTCGGCGCGAGGCGGCACATGGCGCGGATGAGCTCGCAGAGGTAGAGAAGCTCGATCCCTTCGGCCTCCATCCAGGGCTTGCCGCTCTCGTTGACGAGCGTCTCGGGAACGGCGGGCTCGTCGAGCACGACGTCGCGCCACCTGAGGAGCGCCTCGATGCGCTGCTCGAGGTCCAGCGCGGCCCAGGCGGGCTGCGCGGCACGGGCGCGCTCGACCGCTTCGGCGGCGCCGGACGCGCCCCCCTCCGGGACCTCGCCGAGGTGCGCGCCCGTCGCAGGCGAGGTGACGCGGATCGGTTCCGGGCTCACGGCGCCATCCTAACGGCCGCCGCGCGGATCTGCCGGAGCGTCGCGGGCCACGAGGCTGGCGGCGCCGCCGCGAGCGCTTCGAGGTCGGCGCGGCCGCCGGCGCCTGCTGCCTCCGCCATCAGCGCCGCGGCCCTCGGCGCGTCCCCGGCGTCCCGCGCGGCGAGGGCGAGGACGACCGCGAAGTCCGGCTCCATTCCCTTCCGGCGAATCGTCAGGGCGAACTCCTCGAGCGTCTCGGGCCGCCGCGCGAGGCGGTAGCCCTCCGCGAGGACGGTCGCCGTCTGGGGATTCGGCAGCGCCGCGAAGAGCCGCTCGCCGAAGTCGAGCGCGCGGTCGGCACGGCCCATGTCCTGCGCGCGCAGCGCCTGGTCGAGGATCGCTTCGACGTACGCGAGCGACCAGTCCGCGTCGCTCTTCCGCCGCGAGAGCGACATCCCGAGGTGCGGCCACCGGAATGGCGCCGTCAGGTGGACGAGGGTGTCCGGAGGAAGGGCGGAGGCGACGTCCCGCGCGGGCGCGGGCTCGCCTTTCCAGAGAGCCGCGTCGATTCCCGCCGCCCCGCGACCGGAGAGGCGCGCCGCAAGGAGGCGGGCCGCGAGCGGGATCGGCGCGAGAGTCGCCTCGCCCGACGCGAAGTACTGGGGATAGAGGAGACTCCTGCCGTCCGCGGTGCGCTCGAGCGCGAACGCCGGATAGCGAGCCGCTTGCGACGGGGCGAGCGGCCGGTGCGCGAGCGTCCCGTAGGTCCACGTCGTGAGCGTCGACGGCTGGAGCGCCGCGAGACCGTTCACCAGGGCGCCGGCCGCGAAGAGAACGCCGAATGCGCCGCGCGGCGCCGGTGCGCGCGCCGCGGCGGCCGCGAGGAGAGGCACGGCGGGAAGGAGAAGGCGCGGGCCCCAGCCGAACGTTCCGTCCCAGGCCCACCATGCGGAGGCGGCGACGAGAAGCGCGCCCGCGAACGCGAACGCCGGGGCCGTCTCTGCGCGCCTCGCCTTCAGGAGAGCAAATGCGCCCCACGCCGCGAGGAGGACGAGGGGGAAGTAGAAGACGATTCCCTTGTTCGGCCCCGCGACGAGACGCCAGAGCCCGTCGAGGACGGCGTGGTTGAATCGCTCGCCCCCGTACGACGCGAACGGCCGGCCGAACCGGACGATCTCGAACAGGAGCCAGACCGCGGCGGGGGCGGCGAACCCGGCGCAGGCCGCGGCGAGGCGGCGCATCCGCGAGCGCGCGGGCGTGGACGCGAGGAGCACGGCCAGGACCGCGGGAAAGACGAGGACCAGGAGACTCTTCGAAAGGAGGGCAAAACCCGACAGAAAACCCGCCGACGCGGCGAGCAGGGTCGTGCGGCGCCTGGTCCTGTCTTCCTTCGGAGGATCTTCCGGCCTGATTTCCCTCGCCCACGCTGCGGACGCGAACGCCCCGCCGCAGAGCGCCGCCTGGAGCGGCTCCGAGAAATCGAGCGCGACGTACGCCCAGAGCGGCGACGCGAGAGCGGTCGCGAGCGCGGCTCCCGCCGCGGCGCGTTCGCTCGCGCCCCACGCCCGCGCGAGGAGCCCCGCCGCAAGGGCCGCGAGGAGGACGAAGACGATCTGGAGCCCGACGAAGAGCGTCTGGGACGCGCCTGTGCCGAACGCCCTCTCGAACCCGGGCGCGAGGAGCGCGGGGACCACGAGGACGAGCGACGGTCCCATCCCGTAGCGCGACACGGCGTCGCCGCGCTCTCTCGGGAGGTCGGTGGGGCCGCCGCGAGCGATCCCGATCTCGCCGAGCGTCGCGATCGAGACGGCCGTGCGGAGCATCGTCCTTCCGTCCGCCATGAGGCCGAAAACGCGCTCGTCGGCCGTCGACGCGAGGACCGCAGCCGCGAGAACGAGCGCGCCGGCGAGCGGGCGCCGGACCCTCACGGCGTCTTCGGGCGAAGGAGGCCGGGCGGAAGCTGGATCTCCCGCAGGGTCGCCGGCCAGGCGGCGAGAGGCAGGTCCGCGAGGCGCGCGTACTCGCGGCGCGCCCCCGCCGCGACGACCTGCCCGAGAACCTGTCGTGCCCGCGTCTCGTCGCCCGCGTCGCGCAGGGCGAGGGCGAGGACCATCCCGAAGTCGGGCGAGGCCTTCTGCGCGGGATTGAGCGACCCGACGAAGTCCGCGAGCGTCTCGCGGCGGCCGGCGACGCGGTATGCCTCCGCGAGCGTCGTGGCCGTTTGCGCCGACGGAATGCGCCGGTAGAGCTCCTCGGCAAACTCGATCGCGCGGTCGCCGCGGCGCATGTCCTGCGCGCGCAGCGCCTGATCGTAAAGGCAGTCGACCCACGCGAGGGCCGTGTCCTGCTGGCCCGAGCTCCTCGCGAGAGACATTCCGAGATGGGGCCAGCGGTACGAGGACGTCAGGAAGATGAGCGCGCTCGCCGGGATCGCCTGCTCGGGCGGCAGTCCCGTCTCCTGGCCCGGCACGTCCGTGCGCCACGGCGGCGTCCTCAACGCAGAGAGGATGTCGCCTCCCGAGAACCGCGTCGCGAGGAGCCACGCGTTGACGCGCAGCGGCGAGAGCGCGGCGTGATTCGCGACATCGTGGACCGGGAGGAGGCGCACGGCGCCGGCGCCGTCGGTCTCCGTCGCGAAGAAGGGATAGGCGTCGCGCTCCGGCCCGGAGAGGACGCGCGGCTTGACCGTCGCGTAGTACCACGTGAGAACGGCATCGGGCTGCAGCGCACCGAGGGCGTTCACGGCGACCCCGATCGCGAAGAGCGCGGTGAACACGGCTGCCGGCAGTGCGGGCGCCGCGAGGGCGGCCGCGGCGGCGAGGAGCGGCACGAGCGGCACGAGGAGGCGGGGACCCCATCCCGCGGTGCCGTCCCACGACCACCAGGCCGCCGTCGTGAGGAGAAGGAACGCCGAGAAGCCGGCGATCGCGAGCCCGACCACGCGGCGCGTCCGAGCGAGACGGACGAGGCCGCCCACCGCGAGAAGGGCGAGCGGGAAGTAGAGGAAAAACCCTTTGTTCGGACCGACCGTGAGCCTCCAGAGGCCGTCGAGCGGCGGATGGTTGAAACGCTCGCCCCCGTAGGACGCGAACGGCCTCCCGAACCGCACGATCTCGAGCGCGAGCCAGAGGGCGGCGAGCGGCGCGGCCCCTCCGAGGAACGCGAGAGCCCGCGCGCGCCGCGCCCCTCGCGCGGCCTCGAGGACGACGACGAAAAGAAGCAGCGGCAGGAGAACGACGAAGATCGATTTCGACAGGAGCGCGAACCCGGCGAGGGCGCCCGCCCCGGCCGAGAGCAAAGTCGGGCGCCGCGCGCCCGCCGCTCCCGCGAGCGCCGCGCACGCGAACGCGCCGCCGAGGCAGGCCGCCTGGAGCGGTTCGGACCAGTCCGACGACGCATAGGCCCAGAGCGGCGACGACAGCGCGGCCGCCAGCGCCGCCCGGCGGACTCCCGTTGCATCCGCGCCGCAGGCGCGGGCGAGGAGGCCGGCTGCGAGCGCCGCGAGAAGAACGAGAAGGACCTGCTCGCCGACGAAGAGCGTCTGGGACGCGCCGATCCCGAACGCGTTCTCGAACGGTCCTCCGAGAGCCGCGGCCGGGAGCCGCACGAGCGACGGGCCCAGACCGTAGCGCGTCACCGCGTCGCCCGCGGGCCGGACGATGTCGACGGGATGCCCCTTCGCGATCCCGACCTCTCCGAGCGCCGCCATCGAATAGGCGGTCCGCGTCATGATCTGCCCGTCCGTGACGAGGCCGAAGACGCGCTCGTCCGTCGTCGCGGCCAGGACGAGCGCGGCGACGCCGAGGGCGAATGCGAGCGGGCGCCGCGCCGCGAACGGCAGATGCGCTTTGGTCGGTTCTCGGGCAGGCACGAGACGGGCGAGTATATGCGCGCGAGGCGGAGACGCCGGGACGCTACAATCGAGGCTGGATGGCCGGCCCTCCCGGAAAATTCGGCGATCACCTCTCCGACGTCTACTTCGCCGATCTCAAGCTCCCCCATGCCGTGAGCGCGGGCATTGCCGCCTGCGGATTCGTCCGCGCAACGCCCGTTCAGGCCGCGACGCTGCCGCTTCTCCTCGCGGGAAAGGACGTCGCCGCGCAGGCCCAGACAGGCACGGGCAAGACGGCCGCCTTCCTGATCGCGATCTTCGCGCGCCTCGCGCGGACGAAGCGCGCGCACCCCTCCCCCTATCCCCGGGCCCTCGCCGTCGCGCCGACGCGCGAGCTCGCGATCCAGATTCAGGAGGACGCGAAGGCCCTCGGCCACTTCCTGAAGCCGAGGATCGTGACGGTCTTCGGAGGCATCGACTACGTCAGGCAGCGCGACCAGCTCCGGGCCGGGTGCGACCTCCTCGTCGGGACGCCGGGCCGCCTCCTCGACTACGAGCAACAGGGCGCGACGTCCTTCGGCGAGGTCGAGTCCCTCGTGATCGACGAGGCCGACCGTCTCTTCGACCTCGGGTTCATCCGCGACCTGCGGCGGATCCTCCGCCGCTGCCCGCCGCCCTCCCGGCGCCACTCGATGATGTTCTCGGCGACGCTCTCGCTGCGCGTCATGGAGCTCGCCTACGAGCACCTGAACGACGCCGTCAAGGTCGAGATCCGCCCCGAGCACGTCACGGCCGACCGGGTCACGCAGGTCCTCTACCACGTCTCCCAGCGCGAGAAGATGCCGCTCCTTCTCGGCCTCCTCCGCCGCGAGTCGGCGGCGGCGCCGCGCGGGGAGCCTCTCCGGACGCTCCTCTTCGTGAACACGAAGCGCTTCGCGGAGCGCCTCGTCGGCACGCTCGAGCGGCACGGCTGGAAGATCGGCGCGCTCACGGGCGACATCCCGCAGGCGCGGCGCATGAAGATCCTCGCGGACTTCAAGAACGGGACGCTGCCGCTCCTCGTCGCCACGGACGTCGCCTCGCGCGGCCTTCACATCGAGGGCGTCACGCACGTGATCAACGTGGACCTCCCTCAGGACCCCGAGGACTACGTGCACCGGATCGGCCGCACGGCGCGCGCGGGCCGGACCGGGAAGGCGATCTCTCTCGCGGACGAGGACTATGTCTTCTCGCTCGACGCGATCCAGCGGCTCATCGGAATGAAGATCCCGGTCGAGTTCGCGGACGACAAGCTCTTCTCGCCGGGCGGAGCGACGCCGAAGGTCGAGAAGGCCGAAACACCTGCAGCGCCTTCGGCGCCGACGGGAGAGAAGACGGCGCCTCACGCGCCGAAGATCTCTTCGAAGGTGAAGAGAGAAGAGGCGCCTCCGGCGCCCGAAGTTCCTTCGAAGGTGGAAGAGACCGCGGCGCGGCCGAGGCCTCGCCCGGAGCGCGAGCCGGTCGCGGCGGCCCCACCCGCCTTCGAAGAAATCCCCCCGTCTCCCTCCCCGGTCCCCTCTCTCGAGAAAATCCCGTCTCCTCTTTCTCTTTCCTCTCCCCTCTCTTCACTCGCAGAATCCTCTTCCGAATCCCCGGTCTCCCTCCTGGCCGCCGATTTCTGGACGCGCGAGGCGTTCGGCCTCGAGGCGCCCGAGGGCGGCTTCGGCGAAGACGTACCGGAGGCTCCGCCGCCGGGGTCGACTGCGGCCGCTCCGGCCAAGCGCCGGCGGCGGCGGCGCGGGCGCCGCGTCGCCCCGCGCGCGGAGGCGGCCGCTCCGGCCTGAGACGCGGTGCCGTACGCGGTCGTCGGCGGACGCCGCCTCTACTACGAGGTCGGCGGCGAGGGCGAGACGGTCGTCCTCGTGCACGGCTCGTTCGCGAACGCGGACATCCTCGAGGGCCCCGCGACGGCGGTCTCCTCGGGCTTTCGCGCGATCAGGTACGACCGGCGCGGCCACGGCCGGTCGGGCGACGCACCCGAGCCGGTCGCGCTCGCGGAGGAGGCCGCCGAGCTGGCCGCCTTCCTCGACTGGCTCTCGACGGAGAAGGCCCACGTTCTCTCCCACGACGACGGCGCCGAGATCGCGCTCCAGTTCGTGCTCGACTTCCCGGGGCGCGTGCTGTCGCTCGCGCTCCTCGCGCCGACGCTCGAGGGCTTCCCGTGGTCCGAGGAGACGAAGGCGGCGCGGCGCGAGCTCCTCGCCGCCTACGCCCGGGACCCTCGGAAGGCAATCGCCGAGAAGTGGCTCGCGTCGCCGCTTTTCGACGTCGCGCGCGAGCACGAGAGCGCCTTCGAGCGCCTCGAGGACATCTACGAGACCGCTCGCCTGTCCGGCGGATCGCTCGAGCGCCCGCCTCACGAGGGTCCCGTCCAGGCCCAGCGTCTCGGCGAGGTCCGCGCGCGGACGGCCATCCTCGCGGGCGACCGGGAGGAGAAGGACCGCCTGCGCTGCGCGTCCGCGCTCGTGCGGGGAATCGCCGGAGCCGAGGGCATCGTCATCCCCGGGGCCGGGCGATTCCTCCACATGGAGGACGGCCGCCACGTCATGCGGCGGCTGACCGACTTCTACATCCCGCCCGAGGAGTGACGCCTCAGAGAATGCTCTTGAGGAACTCCTTGTTCGTCTTCGTCTTCCCGAGCTTCGAGAGGAGCAGCTCCATCGCGTCCTGGGGCTTCACGGACGAGAGCGCGCGGCGCAGCTTGTGGATCTTCGGGAGCTCGTCGGCGTCGTAGAGCTTCTCTTCCTTGCGCGTGCCGGACGCCGGGATGTTGATGCACGGGAAGATGCGACGCTCGAAGAGCCCGCGATCGAGGATGATCTCGCTGTTCCCGGTGCCCTTGAACTCCTCGAAGATGACGTCGTCCATGCGGCTGCCCGTGTCGATGAGGCACGTCGCGATGATCGTCAGCGAGCCACCGTCCTCGTGGTTGCGCGCGCCCCCGAAGAACCGGCGGGGTTTCTCCATCGTGCGCGCGTCCATGCCGCCGGAGAGGATCCGGCCGCTGCCGCGCTGCTCGTTGTTGTAGGCGCGGCTCATGCGCGTGATCGAGTCGCAGAAGATCACGACGTCCCGGCCGATCTCGACGAGGCGCTTGGCCCGCTCGAAACATGCTTCCGACACCGCGATGTGATGTGCGGCGTTCAGGTCGCTCGGAGAGGCGACGACCTCGCCCGTGATGGACCGCTGCATGTCGGTCACTTCCTCGGGCCGCTCGTCGACGAGGAGCATGAAGATGTGGACGTCCGGGTCGTTCTTCGCGATCGCGTTCGCCATCGTCTTCAGGAGGAAGGTCTTGCCCGCCTTCGGCGGCGCCACGATCAGGCAGCGTTGGCCGCGCCCGATCGGCGCGACGAGGTCGAGGACGCGGCCCGAGATCTCGTCGGCTGCCGTCTCCATGCGGAGGCGCCGGTCGGGATCGACGGACACGCCTTTGTGGAACTGGACGTACTTCCCGCGGTACTCGGCCGGGTCGAGGCCTTCGATTGCGAGGATTTTCTGGACCATCGGTCCCTTGCCGCCGCGCTGAACCGCCTCGGCCTCGACGAGGAGGCCGTCCTCGAGGTCCTCCGATTCGACGAGGAACTTCGGAAGGAACGGATCGCCGCGCTCGCCGAAGTACGATTCGGCCGGGACGAGCATGCCGGAGTGGTCGCCGTGGAGCCGCACGATTCCCTGGACGGTGACCTTGGGCTGGTTCCCGACGATGGGAGCGTCCACTCGGGGGACCGCGTAGCGGCCGCGCGCCTCTGGTGAGGCCTCGCCCGCAGGGGCGGCCGCGCCTTCCGCGGGTCCGCCGGGGCCGCGTCCGCGCCCGCGGCGGCGGCGGCGACGACGGCGGCGGCGGAACGGGTCGAACGCGCCGGGAGCGGCTCCCTCGCCGGGAGCCGCGCCTTCGCCGCTGTCACCGGGTTCGGCGCCCTCCGGGGCCTCGCCGGCGTCGCCCTCACCGGCGTCGGCTTCGAAGTCGCCCTCGGGCTCGCCGCCCTGGGCTTCGCCCTCGGGCGTCGTCTGGACGCGCTCCTTGGATTCGTTTTCGCTCAACCTGTCCTCCGGGGTTGGCCTTTTCACGGGCCAACTGGGCTTCCCTGACCCGCGATCCGGGCCCGCGTCGCTGAACGACGCACGGGAACCCTGAACGTCAGGTCCTGCGTAGCGGGACGGCGGCGGGATTGGACCCGGCCCTTCGGCTCCGCATCCGGAGCCCGATGGCCCACCGGATCGAGGCCGCCCTGCGACGACGTTTCAGATGCTACGCCCAAGCGGAAGCGCGCGTCAATCGCCCTCTTTAGCCGACGTTTTCGGCGGAACGCGTCGTGCATCCGTCGCCGCTACAATGCGCCGCGTGACATTTTCGCACTCCTCCGTCCGCCCGGCCCGCGCCCTCCGACTTCTGCCCGCCGCGCTCCTCGCGGCGACGCTCGGCGCGCGCGCCCAGACACCCACACCCACGCCGACGCCGACCCCGACCCCGACCCCGACGCCGACGCCGGTGCCGACGACGTTGCTGACCGCAGGCTCGACGCTGTATTCGTTCACGAGCACGAACAGCTACGACGGCGCAAACCTCGTCCTCGACCCCGACGAGACGATCTGGAGCGTCTCGGGTGGCGACGATGCGCTCACGAAGATCTCGCCGGACCGCACGACGGCCACGGTATGGACCTTCGCGACCGGCACGTCACCGAGCTCGATGCTCAAGGACCCCGACGGCACGTTCTGGCTCACGGAGGACGGCGGCTTCAAGGTCGCCCACTTCAACCCGGCGGACGGCTCGCTCACCGAGTGGCCGGACAATGTGCGGCGTCCGACGTCGCTCGTGAAACGGCCGGACGGGAAGTTCTGGCTGGCCGAGACGGGCGGCTACATGGCCCTCTTCGACCCGGTCCTCGCGACGTACACCTACTGGAACACGCCGGGCGTCTACTACCTCTCGTATCCGTGGATCGATGCGGACGGGTCCATCTGGTCCTGCGACTTCATCTTCGAATCGATCGTGCACTTCGCGCCGGACATGTCGACGGCGACCATGTGGCCCCTCCCGAGCGACATCACCGTCGACGCGCCTTCGAAGATCGTCCGCCTCTCGGGGCAGCTCTGGATCTCCGTGTTCAACTCGTCGCAGCTCGCGCGCTTCGACGAGACGACGGGCCGGATCGACATCTTCGATACGGGCATCGGGACGCAGCCGTACGACGTACAGGAGTACCGCGGCCGCATCCTCTACTCGCAGCAGGTCGGAGGCACGATCGGATTCCTCGACCCGGCGGGGTCCGTTCCCATCACCGAGACGCTGACGCCCACGGTCCTGACGCCGTTTGTGGCGGCGACGTACCAGTCCACGCCCGCCGTCTCGACCCTCACCTCGGTCGCCGATCCGATCACGACCGTGAACGTCGGGACCGTCTCGGGTTCGCAGAGCGTGGCCGGAAGCTCCGTCCCCGCAACGGCCACCGGAGTCCCCGTCTGGGCGCTCGCGGTGGACGAACGGCGAGCTCGCATCTATTTCGGGACGACCCAGAGCATCGGGGCCCTTTCGCCTCCCCCGTTCGTCCAGGCCGACGAGCTCTACCTCCCCGTCGCCGAGTCAGGGACTCCGAACGCCGGCACGACGACGCAGGTCGTGACGTGGAATCGCGGGACGCCCGACGCGGCGGGGGTGACCCACGCCCTGAACGCGAGTGAAACCCTTCTTCCGGACGGCTGGATCGCGGGCTGGGCGCCCGTGGCCGGCCAGACCGTGAATCCCGGCACGATGCTCGTCCAGCCGGACCTCGTCGGCGGCAGCATGGCCGCCCCCGGCGCCCTCGGCTCGGTGCGCGTCGTCTCGGACCGGGGGTCGGACACCTTCCTCTGGGCGCGCGTCGCCGCTCCGGCATCGGGCGGCGGGACGGTGGGCGCCGCCGCGAACGCGGCGCTTGGAACCGCCGCGATCCAGGCCGGCGACACCGGCTTCGTCTTCGCGCCCGCGGACGCGACCTTCAAGACACACGCCGGCGTCCTCGTCGTGACGAGCGCGACCGGCACGATCTCGATCGTCGACGCCGCGGGCCAGACGCGCGCGACGTACGCCTTCGACTGGCCGAGCGGGTACCGCCTGCAGGGCACGACGATCTTCGATGCCTTCGGCGTCCCGCCTCTCCCCTCGGCGCGCATCGTCTGCTCCGTGACGACGGGCAGCGTCCTCCTCATCGGGACTGCCTACGACCCCGTGAGCGGCGACGCCGTGCGGCTCGAGCCCTTCCGGTCGGGCGATCTCGGGCTCTGGCCGACGTTCCCCGGCTTCGTCCGCGGCAACGGAATCGCGGGCTCGCTCCAGATCTTCAATCCCGGGACGGCCGACGCACACGTGGCTCTCGCGCTTCGTCCCGCCCAGACCGACGGTCTGCCCCCGCTCCCGGGCCAGTCGATCGGGAACGTCGTCGTACCGGCCGGCGCGGTTGTCACCGTCGACCTTTCCTCGGGTCCGCCTGCGCAGGGCACGCTCGACCTCTCTTCCGACCAGGGCGTCGCGGCCTTCGCGACGTACAAGCAGGCCGCGGCCGGCGGCGGCACGGTCGGCTACGGGATGGCCGCGCAGCAGCTCGGAGGCGCGGTCACGACCGGCTCCCGCGCCGTCTTCCTCGCCGCGACGATGAACGGCGCGTTCTCTTCGACGCTCCAGCTCGTGAACTCGACGTTCAGCCCGGCGTCGGTCACCGTGACGTACACGGGCGCCGACGGCACCGCGGCCGGAACGCGGACGGTCACGCTGCAGTCGCAGGCCGTCGTGACGATCCCGGGGTGGCCTGCCGGCCTGACCACGGACATGGGCCGCGTCGACGTCGCACCGCTCGCGGGAAGCGCGCCCGTCCTCGCGACGATGCTGCGTCAGGACCTCGTGAGCCTCGACACGGACGCGATCGTGCCCATCATCGTCACGCCGTAGCGACTTCTCCCCCTCTACGGCGCCGGCGCAGGCCGCGGCGGATCGGGCGCCCACGCGGCGTCCGGCGCGACGACCCAGTTGTGGTCGGTCTCGGGACGGATGTGGCCGAGCCTCCGGAGCTTCTCGATGAGGAGCTCGCGGATCTCGTCCGGCACTTCCTTCACGACCTTCGCGCCCTGGAGCGCCTTGTAGCCGCCGGAGCCCTGCGCGCGGTACGCGTTCACGGCGAGGGTGAAGCGATCCGACGCCTGCACGGGACGGCCTTTGAATGCGAGATCCTTGATCCTCGAGCCGACCGGCGCCGTCGGGTCGATCCGGTACGTCGCGCCCTGAACGACGTCGAAGTTGTACGGGATCATCCCGTCCTTCGGCTTCAGGACGAGCTTGCCGTCCTCCCACGCCGCGCTGCCGTAGAACTCGGCCGCGTGCTCGAGGCAGGCCTTCAGCGTCGCGCCGTCCACCTCGATCTCGACGAGCTGGTTCTCGTACGGGTAGAGCGTGTAGACGTTGCGGACCCTGATCGGGCCCTTCCGGAAGCCTTCGAACCGCCCGGGAAGGAGAGACGTCATCGCCAGATCGGCGCCCGTGGCCTCGCGCATGGCGTCGTTCACGAAGTCGAGAAGCGCCGTGTCCTCGATGCGGGCCCGCGCGCCCGGGAAATCCTCGTCGGCGGTCGCGACGACCTCGTCCATGTAGGCGCGGGCCGCCGCGTCGTGCGGCGCCGCGATCGCGGCGACGACCGGGTCCGTCGCGACGGAAGAGTCCGAGGGCAGGAGCTCCGCGGAGACGTCCGTGACCTTCGGCGCCCCGCCGGCCGTCTCGAACGTCACGTCCACGCGCGCGAGGACGTCTCCCCAGCGGCCGGGCTGGATCATCGGGACGCCGTTGATCCGCGTCAGCGGGATGCGCCGGTGCGTGTGCCCGGTCAGGAGGAGATCGATTCCCGGGACTTTCGACACGGCGACGACGCGGTTCTCGTCGTCCGTGCCGTCGGGAGCTCCGGTCTTCAGGTCGACCTCGGGCCCGCTGTGGATGAGCGCGACGACGAAGTCGCACTTTTCCTTTCCGCGCAGGACGGGCACGAGGCGCTTCGCCGCGTCAACCGGGTCCTCCCAGACGAGGCCGGGGCGGTTGCGGACCGGCTCCCAGTGCGGGATGCCCGGCGTCGTCAGCCCGAGGATGCCGATCCGGACCCCTCCGACGGTCTTCACGAGGTACTCCGGGAACGCAGCCGAGCCGTCCGCCTTGTTGCGCGTGTTCGCGGAGAGCCACGGAAACGAGGATTCCTTCTCGGCCTTGCGCAGGACGGCGAGGCCGAAGTTGAACTCGTGGTTTCCGACCGCCATCGCGTCGTACTTCAGGGCGCTCATCGCCTCGGCCATCGGGTCCGGGCCCTTCGCGGGGTCCTTCGCGTGCAGGAACTCGATCGGCGTCCCCTGGATCGTGTCGCCGGCGTCGAGGAGGAGAACGTTCGGCGCTTCCCTGCGGATCGCTCCGATGCGCGTCGCGACGCGGGCGAGCCCGTCGTCCGAGGGCTGCGCGCGCTGGTAGTCCCACGGCAGCAGGTGGCCGTGCAGGTCCGTCGTCTCGAGGATCGTGACGACGACGCGTTCGGCCGGCGCGGCAAAAGCGCAGCCGGCTGAGAGACCGACCAGGAGAGCGTAGGGAAGGAGAACAGGGAATCGGCGGCGACGTCTCAACGCACGCGATTCTTAGCATATTCTCGGCGCTCATGCCTTCGAAGAAATCCGCTTCCGCCCCCGTCCTCGAGACGCTCGCCCGCCTCGAGCATCTTTACGGGGACGCGGGCTGCTCGCTCGACTTCGCGCGGCCGCTCGAGCTTCTCGTCGCGACGATCCTCTCGGCGCAGTGCACGGACGCGCGCGTGAACATGGTCACGCCGGAGCTCTTCCGGCGCTTCCCGGATGCCGCCTCGCTGGCCGCGGCGCCTCCGGGCGCCCTCGAGGACGTCATCCGTTCCACCGGCTTTTTCAACGCGAAAGCGAAATCCCTCCGCGGGATGGCAAAGGCTCTCGTGGAGAAGCACGGTGGCGAGGTCCCGCGCACGATGGAGGAGCTCCACGCGCTGCCCGGCGTCGGGCGCAAGACCGCGAACGTCGTCCTCGGCAACGTCTGGAACGCGCCCGACGGCGTCGTCGTCGACACACACGTCGGCCGTCTCGCGCGGCGGCTGGGCTGGACGAAGGAGGCGGACCCGGTGAAGGTCGAGCAGGACCTCAACCGCGCGATCCCCCGCGACCGCTGGACGTGGATCTCTCACGCCCTCATCCTCCACGGCCGCCGGATCTGCTCGTCGCAGCGGCCGAAATGCGACCTCTGCACGCTCGCGGACATCTGTCCGAGGATCGGGGTCGAGACCAGGGAAGAAAAAAAGAAGAGAAAGGGAAAGACGGGGACTTCTTTGAAGGTGAGGAGGGCGGAGGCGACCGGCGCGGCGCGGCGGGTTGCGGCTGCGAAGGCCCCACACGAGCCTTCCAGGAAAACTCCCCGGTCACGGCCGAAGGCCGTGCAGAAATCTCCCACTTATTCCGCGCGGCCGAAGGCCGCGCGCAAAGGAAAGCTCCGCCGATGATGACCCCCGGAATCGGATCGATCGAAGTCATTTGCGGCTCGATGTTCTCGGGCAAATCCGAGGAGCTGATCCGCCGGCTCACGCGCGCGCAGATCGCGCGCCGCCGCGTCCAGGCCTTCAAGCCCGCGATCGACGACCGCTATTCCGAGCTGGAGGTCGTCTCGCACGGCGGGCTCCGGCTCGTCGCGGTCCCCGTCGCGACCTCGGCGGACGTCCTCGCGAAGACGGAGGCTCGTACGGAGGTCGTCGGGATCGATGAAGCCCAGTTCTTCGACGCGGGGATCGTGGACGTCGCCTCTCGCCTCGCGGACCTCGGCAAGCGGGTGATCGTCGCGGGCCTCGATCAGGACTACCTCGGGCGCCCGTTCGACCCGATGCCCGCACTCATGGCCGCGGCCGAGGAGATCACGAAGACGCGTGCGATCTGCGTCCGCTGCGGCCAGCCCGCGAGCCGCACGCAGCGCCTCGTCGAGTCCACGGAGCGCGTCGTCGTGGGCGCGGCGGGCCTGTACGAGGCCCGATGCCGGCGATGCTTCGAACCCGGGGTCGCGTCGTCCGAGGGCAAGCTGCCCTTCCCCGAGGGCGGAAGCGGCTCTTCAACCGATTGATCGCGAACGTTTTGCCGAGATCCTCAGCGCAACTGTGAGTTACCCTGTGAATTGGCGTGTGCAAAAGGCGGCAGTCCCGTGTCTCTCGCGGTTCTCACAAATCCTGCACGAATTCCTGTGCAGAGCCCAAAGTGTTGAAGATCAGCCGGTTCGCGCCGCAACGCATCCGTAAAGACGGCGCGAAGCCGCATGGATAGCCGATCAGGCTGAATTACACAGGGTGAAGTCCGCTCTCCATGCGGGTTTGGCCGCCGCGCCTTGCGCAAAACCCGCAGGAAATGCCGGTTTGACGCGACTTTCGGGCTTCGACGCCGCTACCAGCCCGCGCTCTCGTGGTGCTCTCCGAACACGGATCGCAGGGCGTTCACGACCTCACCGAGCGTCACGAGGCCCGAGACGGCGTCGATGATCGGCGGGAGGACGTTCCGTCCCTCGCGGGCGGCATCGGCCACTCCCTTGCGCAGCCGGTCCGCGGCCGCGCCGTCGCGCCTCGCCCTAAGCGCGGCCAGCCGCGCGACCTGATCCGCCTCGACGGCAGGGTCGATCACGAGCGTCGGGATCGGCCTCTCGTCCTCCACGGTGAACTCGTTCACGCCCACGACGACCTGGTCCTTCTCCTCGATCGCCCGCTGCGCACGGTAGGCCGCGTCCTGGATCTCGCGCTGGAAGAAACCGGCCTCGATGGCCTTGAGGGCCCCGCCCATCGCGTCGATCCGGCCGATGAGCGCTCCCGCCTCCGAGACGATACCGGCCGTGAGGGCTTCGACGGCCCAAGAGCCCCCGAGCGGGTCCGCGACGCGCGCGACGCCCGTCTCGTAGGCGATGACCTGCTGCGTCCTCAGGGCGAGGAGCGCGGAGTCCTCCGTGGGCAGCGAAAGGGCCTCGTCCTTTCCGTTCGTGTGGAGGGACTGCGTCCCCCCGAGGACCGCCGCGAGCGCCTGAATCGCGACGCGCACGACGTTCACCTCCGGCTGCTGCGCGGTGAGCGTCGAGCCGGCGGTCTGGGTGTGGAACCGGAGCGCGGCGGCCCGCGGGTCCGTCACGCCGAAGCGCTCCCCGACGAGGCGCGCCCAGAGCGTGCGGGCCGCGCGGAACTTCGCGATCTCCTCGAGGAAGTCGTTGTGGACGTTGAAGAAGAAGGAGAGGCGCGGCGCGATCTGCGCGGGATCGAGGCCGGCGTCCTTCGCCGCCTTCAGGTACTCGAGGCCGTCCGCGAGCGTGAACGCGACTTCCTGGACCGCCGTCGACCCCGCCTCCCGGATGTGGTACCCGGAGATCGAAATCGTGTTCCAGCGCGGGACTTCCTTCTGGCAGAACGCGAAGACGTCCGTCACGAGGCGCATCGAGGGCTTCGGCGGGAACGCGTACGTCCCGCGGGCCGCGTACTCCTTGAGAATGTCGTTCTGGATCGTCCCCGAGAGCTTCGCCCACGGGGTCCCGCGGCCCTTCGCGACCGCGAGAAGGAGCGAGAGGAGGATGGACGCGGTCGAATTGATCGTCATCGAGATCGACACGGCGTCGAGCGGAATCCCGGCGAGGAGCGTCTCCATGTCCTCGAGCGAGGCGATCGGAACGCCGACCTTTCCGACTTCGCCGCGCGCGAGGGCGTGGTCCGAGTCGTAGCCGATCTGCGTCGGGAGGTCGAAGGCGACGGAGAGTCCGCTCTGGCCGCGATCGAGAAGGAACCGGTAGCGCCGGTTCGACTCCTTCGCGCTCGAGAAGCCCGCGTACTGGCGCATCGTCCAGAGCTTCGTCCGGTAGCCGCCGGGGAGCGTCCCGCGCGTGAACGGCGGAATGCCGGGTATCCCCGGGTTCCAGCCGGACGGGACGTCCGCGGGCCCGTACACGGTCTTCACGGGAAGACCTGAAGTCGTCGTGACGATGGAATCACTCATGGACGGGATGCTAAGCCGAGCCGACCGGGTCCCCAAGCGGGGGACCGCGCCGTCCTGCGCATGGGCTCCGGACGCGACCCGGCGCGGGACCGCGCGTTCGTGTCAAGATTGGCTCACACGTGGCACGCACGCTCAGCGGCAACCTCGACACCTTTTCGCTCGCCGACCTCCTGCAGTGGCTCGAGATCAACGCCCTGTCGGGACGCGTCACCGTGTGGCGCGGGGAGGTCGTCCGGACGATCGACCTCAAGGGCGGAGCGATCGTGTTCGTCTCCTCGTCCCTTCCGAACGAGCGCCTCGGCGTCTTCCTGACCCGGCGCAAGGTTCTCTCCGAGCCGGTCGTCTTCGAGCTGCTCGCCGAGAGCTTTGCGACGGGGCGCAACCTCACGCGGCTCATCCTCGAGCGCAACCTCCTCCCGCGCGAAGCCCTCGCCGAGGCCGTCGAAGGTCTCGCGATGAAGGTCCTCCTCGACCTCTTCCACTGGGCGGGCGCGTCCTTCGAGTTCGATCCGCTGTTCAAGATCGAGGATCTGATCCGGATCCACCTCTCGCTCCGGGGGCAGGTGCTCGCCTTCCACGGCGCGAAGTCCGTCGACGACTCGCGTGTGAACGTCGGGACGGCGGCCGGGGGCGACGAGACGGGCGCGCGCTGGGAGCGCGAGTTCAAGGCGGGCGCGCTCGCCGCGATGTTCTGGGAGATCCTCGAGGCGCTCCCCGGCGACACGCCGCCTCCCGCTCAGCTCAAGGAGTCGTTCCAGGGCTTCACGGCGTTCGCGAACCGCGTCCACAAGCGCCTCCGCGAGCCCGCGCGTCTCTTTCCCATGTACGACGACTCGGCCGCGATGCTGCGGAGCGCTCTGGACGAGGGCGGAGACCCCGAACGGATCGTGCAGGTCGCCGCTCTCGACCCGTTCCTCACGATCGACCTCCTCTACCTCGCGAACGCCCTCCGCACGGAGCCGGGTGAGCTCGTGCGGACATCCCGCGAGGCGGCAGGCGTGCTCGGGGCCGCCGCCCTGAAGCGATTCGCGAGCCTCCTCTCGGACCCGTCTTCGCCGAAAGTCCCGTCCGAGGAGAAGATGGAGCGCGTCGTCCGCCGGGCCGCGCTGTCCACCGCGGTGGCCGCCTCGCATCTCGCCGAGGGGACGGACACCCCGCGCGAGGAGGCGTATACGCTCGGCCTCCTCGAGCCCCTGGGGAGCTACGAGCTCCTCAAGTTGTTGATCGCGGTGCCCTTCCCGCCCGGGCCGATCCGGATCGGCGCGCTCTCGCGCCTCCGGGCCGCGGCCGGACGCGTCCTGGCACGGAAGCTGAATCTCCCGGAGCCCGTCGAAGACGTTCTCGGCTCGAGCGGCCGGGTCACGTCCCGCAGCCCGGCCGCCGAACAGCTGATCTTCCTTGCCAAGCAGATCGCCCCGTCGGAGCAGATCGGACACGAATGGACGAGCGAAGACCCGAAGATCGCGGACCGCATCACCGAGCTTTCCGCGCGCCCCGACCTCCCGCAGCTCGTCGCTCGCGACTCGTCGATGCTCCGCGAGATCCTGCAGCTCTGATCCTCCGCGACCACCCGCTTCCGATCGAGGTGCCCCTGATGATCGTCGCCGCCCGCTTCCGGCGCTCCGGCGCCGCCGCCCTCGTTTTCGCGCTCGCCCTCGCGCACCCGGCGCGCCCGGAGCAGTCCGGCGCCCCTCTCCATACGGGCGTGCGCGCCGCGGTCGACGTCACGGTGATGGACCTCGACGTCGTCGCGACGAGGAAGGGCGAACCCGTGACCGACCTCCGGAGGGACGAGGTCACGGTCGTCGTGGACGGGAGGCGCTACGCGCCGGACTACTTCGTCCGCGTCGAATCCGGCCAACTTCACGGGCCGGACCTCGCGAACGCATCCCCCGACTTCATTCTCGAGACGACGGGCGCCGGCGACTCCCACTGGATCCCGCGCCAGTTTCTCGTCTTCTTCGACGACGAGCATCTCATGCCGTTCGAGAAGAAGATCGCCGCCGAAGGGCTGCGCGACCTCGTGACGCGCCTTTCCCCCTCCGACGAAATGGCGCTCCTTGCGTACAACGTGTCGACGCGCGTCTTCGTGCCGTTCACGAGCTCGAAAGAGGACCTCCTCCTCGGCCTCACGAAGCTCGAGAACGTGGCGCCGCGCGGCCTCATGTGGGACTCCCAGTACCGGCAGGCGGTCCAGCAGATCCGGCGCATCTCGCCGATGACGCCCCGCGGCCAGGGGGCGCGCGACTCGGCGATCCGCACCTGGGGCGCGCAGGCGGAGACACGCGACAAGGGGACGCTCGAGGAGTTCCGCCGCGCCGTGGACGCGCTCGGGGCGCGGTCCGGCAAGCGCGTCCTCATCTACGTCTCGCACGGGATCGAGATGCGGCCCGGCCAGAGCCTCTCGCAGTCTCTCGGAGGCAACGCGCTGAACCAGTTCGACTACAGCCTGGTGCCCGAGTACAAGGCCGTCCTCGAGGCCGCGAACCGCGCCGGGATCACGATCAACGCGCTGGACGCACGGGGCCTCTCGGTCGACGTGGACGCCTCCGAGTCCGATCCGCCCGCAATCGACCCGTTTCTCGCCGACCAGAACCGGCGGGAGGTCATCGCGGGCTTCGCGGACGAGACGGGCGGCGTTCTCGTCGAGAACCGGAACTTCTTCTCGGACTCGCTCGACCGCATTTACCGCGAGTCGTCCAGCTACTACGCCGTCGGGGTCACCCTCGCCTCCCTCGACGCGAAGAAGACCGTCCACGACGTCGAAGTGGCGACGACGCGTCCGGGGGTGACGCTCCGCGCCCGGCGCAGCTTCGCGCCGCTCACGGCGACGCAGGCGGCGCGAGACCGCCTCGAGATGGCGCTCATCACGCCGGACGCCGGAGGCGACTTCGCCGTGTCGCTCCTCACGGACGTCCCGAAAAAGGGGGGCGGGATCGGTCGCCGCGTCGTTCCGTTCGCCGTGGCGGCGCCGATCAGCTCTTTCACGTTCCTCGACGAGGCCGGCAAGAAGAAGGCCGTCGTCGAGATCGGTCTCGCGGCCGTCGACGACACCGGCGCGCGCTCGGATCCCGTGACGGACCGCCGCGAGATCGTCGTGACGCCCGAATCCCTCGCGGCCGCCTCCAGGGGGAAGGAGCCCTTCGTCTATCGCGGCGAATTCAAGACACGGAAAGGGAACATGCGGTTCGTGGCGACCGTGCGGGACGTCGCCTCGAACCGAGTCGGCCTGGGCTCCGCGAGCGTGAGGGTGGAGTAGGCTTCACCCCTTCTTCTTCGGGGCTCCTGCC
>DATKLW010000061.1:0-48199 GCA_035542215.1 Thermoanaerobaculia bacterium
CCCCGGGCATCGGTCACCGTCGTCAGTTTCCTCATCACGAGGGCGTCCGAGGACGCCGTGACGGTGACGCCGGGGATCGGCGCCCCGCCGGAATCTTTTACCGTCCCCTCGATCGCGCCGGTGACGTTGCCCTGCGCGAGGCCGGGCGCCGCCGCCAGGCCGAGCAGGAGAATCAGGACGAACGCAATCGCGGTCAGGACCTTGCTTGTCATGTGTGGCTTCCTCCTTGCCGGAAATGAAGACGATCGGGCCGCGGAGACACCCCGGCCCCGTAAAAGCACAAGGGACGACCCGAAGGGAAATCGCGCGTTGGATCAACCGTAAGGGGGGCGGACCAGGGCCGCCATGATGCAGCGGGCTTATGTGGCGCGTCATTCAACGGGGGGCGCCGGCGGCGGTAAAAGGTGACCTGGCGCACAGGAAGGGTGCGGGAGTAACCCCGTCGGCGTCCTGCCGGCCGGCGACCTCAGGCCCCTCGGCCCGTCTCAGGCGGACGTGATCCGGTTTCTCGAGCAGGCGACGTTCGGCCCTTCGGATGCCCTTCTGACGCACGTCCAGAGGATCGGCCTCGAGGCGTATCTCGACGAGCAGTTCGCGGCGCCCGTCTCGACCTACCCGGGCCTGCTCCAGATGCCGGCGTCGACGTCCGACGGCTGCCCGACGGGGAGCCCCGCAACCTGCGTCCGCGACAACTACTCGATGTTCCCGCTGCAGGTCCAGTTCTTTCGGAACGCGCTCGGCGGCGAGGACCAGCTCCGGCAGCGCGTCGCGCTCGCGCTGCACGAGATCCTCGTGATCTCGGGCGTGAAGATCCAGCAGCCGAGCGAGGTGGCGCCCTACCTGAACATGCTCGCGGAGGACGCATTTGGGAACTACCGGCAGCTCCTCGCCGACCTGACGCTGAACCCGGGGATGGGGCACTACCTCGACATGGTGAACAACGACGCGCCGGTCCCGACGAGCGCCACGTCGCCGAACGAGAACTACGCGCGCGAAGTCCTCCAGCTCTTCTCGATCGGCGTGAACCAGCTCAACCCCGACGGCACGGTCGTCGTCGACTCGAGCGGCAACCCGGTCCCCACGTACGTCCAGGACACGATCGAGGACCTCGCGCACGTCTTCACCGGCTGGACCTACGCTCCCTACCCGGGCCTCGCGCCGCTCCGGCACAACCCCGCGAACTTCCTCTCGCCGATGGTCCTCTACCGCAACGGCGCGGGCCTCGACACGAACCACGACAAGGGGACGAAGTCCCTCCTGAGCTATCCGGGAGACGTGTGGGCCACGATTCCCGCGAACGAAGACGGAAACGTCGAGCTCGCGCAGGCGCTCGACAACATCTTCGAACACCCGAATGTCGGGCCGTTCATCGGCAGGCAGCTCATCCAGCATCTCGTCACGTCAAACCCGAGCGCCGCGTACGTCGCGCGCGTCGCGGCCGCGTTCGACAACAACGGAGGAGGGGTGAGGGGCGACATGAAAGCGGTCGTCCGGGCCGTGCTGATGGACCCCGAGGCGCGCGGAGACGTGAAGACGGATCCCGCCTACGGGCACCTCAGGGAGCCTCTCCTCTTCATCACGGGGGTCCTGCGCGCCTTCCACGCGACGACGGACGGGGAGCTCGCGGCCCAGGCGACGGCCATGGGTCAGGAGCTCTTCAACCCGCCCACGGTCTTCAGCTACTACCCGCACGACTACCTCATCCCCGGAACGGCGGTTCAGGGCCCCGAGTTCGGGATCCTGTCGTCCTCCGCCGCGGAGGCCCGGCTGAACTTCCTGAACTCACTGACCACGACCGGCATCCGCACGGCGGACGGCGGCACGGCCGTCGACCTGACCGCGCTCGTGCCGTTCGCGGGCGCGCCCACGGCCCTCGCCGGGAAGCTGAACGAGATGCTTCTGCACGGGACGATGTCGGCCGCGATGACGGCAGCCGTGACGACCGCCGTCACGGCGGTCCCGGCGACGAACCCGCTCCTGCGCGTCCAGACCGCCGTCTACCTCGTAGCCGGCTCCTCGCAGTACCAGGTCCAGCGCTGAGGGAGGCGCGACGATGAGAACACGACGCCAGTTCCTCCGCGACGCCGGCTGCGGCCTCGGCACGGCCGCCATCCTCTCGGCCTTCGATCGCTTCTCGCGCCTCGACGCGGCCGTCATGCCCGATGCGGCGACCGACTACCGCGCGCTCGTCTGCATCTTCCTCTTCGGCGGAAACGACGCGAACAACATGGTGATCCCGTACGACGACTATGCGTCATACGCGAAGGTCCGGGGCACGGCGCTGAACATCCCGAAGGCGTCGCTCCTGCAGGTCAACGCGCCGAGCCAGAAGGCGGCTTTCGGCCTCCATCCGAGCCTCGCCGAGCTCCAGACGCTCTACAACGGGGGTCACCTCGCGGTCCTCGCGAACGTGGGAACGCTCGCCGCGCCGATCAGCCGGGCGCAGTACCAGGCCGGCGCCCCGGTGCCGAACAGCCTCTTCTCGCACGCGGACCAGCAGAACCAGTGGCAGTCCAGCGTGCCGCGGACCGACGACGTGCGCGCGAACACGGGCTGGGGCGGCCGGCTCGCGGACGTGACGTCGTCGCTGAACTCGGTGTCGTTCCCGATGGTCGTCTCCGTGGCCGGCGTTCCCCTGTTCACGACCGGGATCACCGCCCGGCCCCTCGTCCCGGGCAGCGGCCTTGCCGGCTTCTCGACGTCCGCGGTGTCGCAGGCGCGCTACGCGGCGCTCCGGAGCATCCTCAAGGCGGACGGCTCGGCGGGGCTCGTCGGGGCCGCGAACACGATCACGTCCACCGCGATCGACGACGTCGCCGCGCTCAACACGGCGCTGACGCAGGCCTCGGCCTTCACGACCGCCTTTCCGGGGACGTCGCTCGGCGGCCAGCTCAAGAAGATCGCGCAGGTCATCGCGAGCCGCGCCGCGCTCAAGATCAACCGCCAGATCTTCTTCGTCTCGCTCGGCGGATTCGACACGCACACGGACCAGATCAACACTCACGTGACCCTTTACCGGCAAGTCAGCCAGGCGATGAGCGCCTTTTATGCCGCGACCGTCGAGCTCGGGGTCGCGGCGGACGTGACCTCGTTCACGCTGTCGGACTTCGGCCGGACGTTCCTCCCGGACTCCGGCGGCGGAACGGACCACGCCTGGGGGAGCCACCACGTCGTCATGGGCGGCTCCGTGAAGGGCGGGGACTTCTACGGCACGTTCCCGAACCTCGCGCTGAACGGCCCGGACGACGCCTCGAACGAGGGGCGCTGGATCCCGTCGACGTCGGTCGACCAGTACGGCGCGACGCTCGCGCAGTGGTACGGCGTCGCGCAGTCCGACCTCGCGACGGTCTTCCCGTACCTCAGCCAGTTCGGGACGAACCACCTCGGGTTCCTGCCGTAAACGTCCCGGCCGCCCGGACCGTCCCGCTCAGGGCGCCGGGTCGAGCCCCATCACGACGCCGTGCGTCTCGGGGCCGGGGCCCGCCTCGGGCCCGAAGACGAGCGCGGGCAGCTCCCACTCGATGAGATAGCCGAACTCCCGGCGGAAATCCGCGAGCGACATGCCGGCCGTGGCCGCGAACTTCGCGAGCTCGTGCGGGTCTTCGAAGTCGTCGCGGCGCAGGCGCAGCATGTACCGTCTCGCGATCGCGTAGCGCGTCGAGTGGATGTCGACCATCCGCACCTTCGCCCTGCCCGTCGCCGGGTTGATGAGCTGCTCGAACGGGATCGGAACGAAGTGGCCGCCCTGCATCGAGATCATCACGGAGTGCCCGCCCGAGAGGAGGCACTTCGCGGCGCAGTAGCCGAGGTCGCGCGTGTACTCGAGGTCGAACGGGATCGGGTCCGCGCAGCGGAGCTCGTAGCCGATGTTCTTCGCGACGACGGTCGTCCTGACGCCGAATTCCTGTAACCGCTGCTGGACGGCGGCCTTCAGGATCTCGCCGATGTTCACCTCGGCGATACGGACGTTCCCGTGCGTGTCGCGCTCGACGTCCTCGAGGCCTGCGAGCTCCGACGGATCGAGACCCTCGACGAGACCCTCGGCGATCACGGCGACGCCGTCGCGCCGGCCGTACGAGAGGCGCTTCAGGATGGCCCCGACGAGCGTGTCCACGATCGCCTTGAAACGGATCGGTCGGCCGAGGAACTCCTCGGGGATGAGCGTGAGCGAGGCGCCCGCGGCCTTTCCGATGCCGAGGGCGAGGTGGCCGGTCTTCCGCCCCATCGCCACGATGAAGTACCAGCGCGAGGTCGTGCGCGCGTCCACCATCAGGTTCTTGACGATCTCGACGCCGTAGTGGCGGGCGGTCTGGTACCCGAACGTGTCCACGTGCGCCGGCAGGTCGAGGTCGTTGTCGATCGTCTTGGGGACGTGGACGACGCGGATCCGCCCTTCGGCTTTCTCGACGAGCTTCATCGCGGAATACGCCGTGTCGTCGCCGCCGATCGTGATCAGACGCGAGACGTTCAGGCGCAGGAGCGAGATCACGGTGTTCTCGAGGTGCTGGGGGTCCCGGGTGGGGTTCGCGCGCGAGATGCCGATGTACGAGCCGCCGCGGAAGTGGATGCGGCTGACCTCGTCGATCGTGAGGGGCGTGACGTGCTCGATGTTCCCCTGCATCAGCCACTCGAAGCCGTCGCGGATTCCGATCACCTCCACGCCCTCGAGGACGGCGCGGATCGTGGACGAGCTGATGACGCTGTTGATCCCCGGGGCCGGCCCGCCTCCGACGAGGATCGCGAGGTTCTTCTGCTGGCTCATGGTCTTGCCCGGTATCATCCCTCTTTCAACCATGGATTCTCGGGAGAACAGCCCGGAGGTCGGGACGCGCATCCGGGCTCGGGCGAGCCTCGTTCAGGAAGCGGCGTTCCGGATCGCCGAAGCCGTCACGACGACCGAGAGCCTCCAGGAGCTCTTCGCGAGGATCCACGCGATCGTGGGCGGGCTCATGGAGGCGAAGAACTTCTACATCGCCCTCCACGGACCGGACGGCGACGTCCTGAGCTTTCCGTACTTCGTCGACGAGGTCGACGAGCCGTTCCCTCCCAAGCCTCTCGGAAAGGGCCTGACGGAGTACGTCCTCCGGACGGGCCGACCGCTCCTCGCCTCGCCGTCCGTCTTCGAGAGCCTCGTCGCCGCCGGGGAGGTCGAAGAGATCGGGAGCAGCTCGGTCGACTGGCTCGGGGTGCCCCTGCGGGGCCGCGAGCGGACGATCGGCGTTCTCGCGGTCCAGAGCTATTCGGGAGACGTCCGCTACACGGACGACGACCGCGATCTCCTCGTCTTCGTGTCGTCGCAGATCGCGCAGGCGATCGAGCGCAAGCGGTCCGAAGACGCGCTCCGGGCGAACGAGCTGAAGCTGCGGACGATCGTGGCGGCTCTCCCCGACCTCGTCCTCGTTCTCGGCCGCGACGGGCGCTACCTCGAGATCCACGCGACGCGCGCGGAGAACCTGATCGCGCCTCGGGAGTCGCTTCTCGGGCGGACGATTCCGGAGTTCCTGCCCGGCCCGTCGGCCCGGCTCTGGATGGACGCGATCGGCGCATGCCTTGCGACGGGGACGCCCCGGACGCTCGAGTACGCGCTCGACGTCCAGGCCGGGCCGCGGGTCTTCGAGGCCCGCATCGTTCCCTACGGGCCCGATTCCGTGATGACGATCGTGAGGGACGTCACGGACCGGGCGAGGGCGGCGGAGGCTCTCGACTCGGCGCAGGCGGACCTGAAGCGGCTGACCGACAACATGGTCGACGTGATCAGCCAGATCGATCTCGAGGGTCGGTTCCAGTTCGTCAGCCCGTCGCACGAGCTCGTCACGGGCTGGACGCCCCGCGAGCTCCTCGGGGCGAACGCCCTCGATCTCGTCCACCCGGACGACCGCGACGGGCTGAGGACGAGGCTCGCGCGCTCGGCGGCTTCGGGGGCCTCGGGGTCGGCGGAGTACCGGTACCGTGCGCGGGACGGGCGGCACATCTGGGTCGAGACGGTCTCGAATGTCCTGCGCGATCCGGGCGGAAACGTGCAGGGCTTCGTCCTCGGGTCGCGCGACGTGACGGCCCGCAAGACGTCGGAGGCGGTCCTCGGAGTCCTCCACGAGACGGAACGAAAGATCCTCCGACGCGAGCCGGTCGACCGGATCCTGCAGTTCATCTGCGACGAAGTGGCGGGCAGATTCGGCTTTGGCGTCGTGTGGATCGGCATCAAGGAGCCGGACGGGTCGATCCGCCAGCGGGCCGTCGCGGGGCCGGCCGCCGACTTCGTCCGCCAGAACCGGTTCCGGTGGGACGCCACGCCTGAAGGGCAGGGGCCGAGCGGATCGGCCATCCGGTCCGGCCGGCCGGTCGTCATCGGGACACAGGCGGACGAAAGGGTCGCCGCGTGGCTGGAGAGCGTCCGGCGGTTCGGGCTCGGCTCGGGCCTGTCCATCCCGCTCGTCGTCGGGGAGTCCGTGCTCGGCGTATTTTCGAGCTACTCGGGCGTTCCGAACGTGTACGGCGCGGAGACGACCCGCCTTCTCGGCCGGTTCGCCGACCAGGCGGCCCTCGCGCTCGTCGAGGCGGAGCAGCACGAGCAGATCGACCTCCGGACTGCCGCGCTCGAGGCGGCCGCGAACGCGGTCCTCATCACGGACCGCGACGGACGGATCGAGTGGGTGAACCCCTCCTTCACCGACCTCACCGGGTGGCCGCAGGAGGAGGTCATCGGGAAGACGCCGCGAATCCTGAAGTCGGACATCCAGGCCCCTTACTACTACGAGAAACTCTGGCAGACGATCGGGGCGGGGAACGTCTGGCGGGGCGAGCTCCACAACCGGCGCAAGGACGGGACCGTCTACGTCGAGGAGCAGACGATCACCCCGGTTCGGGCGGCGGACGGGGAGATCCGCCACTTCATCTCGATCAAGCAGGACGTCACGGCCCGCAGGCAGAACGAGGAGAAGATCCGGCACCTCGCCCTGCACGACCCTCTCACGGACCTCTCGAACCGCCACGCGTTCGAAGAGACGCTCGCGCGCACGGTCTCCCGCGCGCGCCGCGGGTCGCCTTCGTCGCTCCTCCTCCTCGACCTCGACAATTTCAAGATCGTGAACGACGCGCTCGGTCATCCCGCCGGAGACCGCGTCCTCATCGAGCTCGCCCGCCTCATCGTCGCGCTCGTACGTCCCGGCGACGAGGTCGCGCGCTTCGGCGGGGACGAGTTCGCGGTGCTGCTCGAGGGCGTGCCGCTGGACGTGGCCCGGATCACCGCGGAGCGGCTCCGCCAGTCCGTCGACGACCACCGGTTCTACGTCGGCGACCGCGCGTTCGATCTCGGGGTCAGCGTCGGAGTCGTTCCGGTGGACGGCTCGGCGGACGCGGCGTCCCTCATGGCCGTCGCCGACACGGCGCTCTACACCGCCAAGGAGAGGGGGCGCAACCGCGTGATGGTCATCGAGAGCGCGGCCGGCGCCGCCTCCCCGCTCTCGGAGGCGAGCCGCTGGGCATCGCGGATCAAGGAAGCGCTGCGCGAAGACCGCTTCGTCCTCCATTACCAGCCGATCGTCCACCTCGGCTCGGGCCGGGCGACCCACTTCGAGGCGCTCCTGCGCCTCCGGGAAGGGCCGGACGACCTGATCATGCCGGACGTTTTCCTTCCGGCGGCCGAGAGGTTCGGCCTGATGCCCTCCATCGACGGCTTCGTCGTGGGCCGCGTCATCGAACTGCTCGCAAAGCGCCCGGGCGTGGAGATCTTCGTCAACCTGTCCGGTACGAGCCTCGGGCACGAGTCGCTCCTTTCGCGGATCGAGGAGCGCGTGACCGCGGCCGGCCTGCCGGCCGGACGCCTCGCGTTCGAAATCACGGAGACGGCCGCCGTGAAGGACATCGTCGTCGCGCGCGAGTGGATGCGCCGCCTGAAAGATCGCGGGTGCCGCTTCGCGCTGGACGACTTCGGGATCGGGTTCTCGTCGTTCTCGTATCTCCAGAGCCTGCCGGCCGACTACGTGAAGATCGACGGCTCCTTCATCCGGGGCGTGGACACGGATCCGGCCGCGCGCGCTCTCGTGCGGGCGATCGACACGGTCGCCCACACGCTCGGGAAAGAGACGATCGCCGAGTGCGTGGAGAACCTGGACTCCGTGAAGACGCTCGCGGAGCTCGGCGTCGAATACGGCCAGGGTTACGCGCTCGGAAGGCCGGCGGCGGACCTCAAGCCGCGCGGCAGCGCGGCCTCCTGAACTCGCGACTCTGTCGCATCATGCGGACGCCCGGGAGCATGCGTTATCTTAGGGAGTGCACTCCTTGCGTTCGGTCATCGCCGCGACCGGCAGCTTTCTGCCGCCGGTGCGCGTCAAGAACGAGGCGTTTCTCGGCCACGAGTTCCACGGCGCGGACGGGTCGAGGATCCCGAAGGACAACCGGGAGATCCTCGAGCGTTTCGAGGCGATCACCGGGATCCGCGAGCGCCGCCGCGTCTCCGACGACCTCGTCACGTCCGACATCGCGGCCGCGGCGGCGCGCGACGCGCTCGAGTCCTCCGGGGTCGACCCGGAGTCCCTCGACGCCCTCATCGTCGCGCACAATTTCGGGGACGTGCGCGCGGGGACGCACGTCCCGGACCAGGTGCCGTCGATCGCATCCCGCGTGAAGGCGAAGCTCCGGATCGCCTCGCCCCGCGCCGTCGCCTGGGACGTCGTCGTCGGCTGTCCCGGCTGGATCCTCGGCGTGACGCAGGCCGACGCGATGATCCGCGCCGGCGACGCGAGGCGCGTCCTCGTGATCGGCGCGGACACGCTCTCGCGCGTCTCCGATCCCCACGACCGCGACAGCCTCATCTACGCGGACGGCGCCGGCGCCGTCGTCCTCGAGGCGCGCCCGCTCCCGCGCGAGGCCGGGATCCTCGCGCACACGGCGCGCTCGGACACGCTCGTGCACGGCGGGATGCTCTTCATGGGCCGCTCGAACCGCACGTCGGCGTTCCTCGAGGCCCTCTTCCTGAAGATGGAGGGCCGCAAGCTCTACAAGTACGCCGTCCAGACGGTGGCGGGGGCGATGAAGGAATGCCTCGAAAAGGCCTGCCTGCCGGTCGAGTCCGTCCGCAAGGTCCTCCTCCACCAGGCGAACGGGAAGATGGACGACGCGATCCTCCGCGCGTTCTACGAGCTCTACGGCGAGAAAGAGCCGCCGGCGGACGTCATGCCGATGACGATCTCCTGGCTCGGGAACAGCTCGGTCGCGACGGTCCCCACGCTCCTCGACCTGATCGTGAAGGGGAGGCTCGAAGGGCACGAGCAGCGGTCCGGCGACGTGTTCCTCTTCGCGTCCGTGGGCGCGGGCATGAACATCAACGCGTTCGTCTATCGGGCGCCCTGACGCGTCAGCGGTCCGGGCCGAGGACCTCCGGGTGCGACGCGCGCAGGCGCGCATCCGCCTCGGAGATCGTCCCGGCCTGCACGAGGGCGGACAGGGACTCCTCCATCGTCACCATCCCGAAGCGCTTGCCGAGCGTCATCTCCTGGTGGATCTGGTGGAACGAGCCGCGCCGCACGTGCGCGCGCAGGGAGTCCGTCGCGACGGCGATCTCGAGGGCGAGCGCGCGGCCCGGGCCGCTCTTCTTCGGAACGAGCTGCTGGCAGACGATCGCCGACAGCGCGAGCGAGAGCTGCTGACGCACCTGCCCCTGCTGCTCGGCCGGGAAGATGTCGAGGATGCGGTTGATCGTCTGCGGCACGTCGTTCGTGTGGAGCGTCGTGAGGACGAGGTGACCCGTCTGGGCGGCCGTCACGGCGGCCCGCGTCGTCTCGAGGTCCCGCATCTCGCCGACGAGGATCACGTCGGGGTTCTGGCGGAGCGCCGAGACGAGCGCCGGGGCGAAGCCCGGCGCGTCGACGCCGACCTCGACCTGCTCCACGAGCGAGCGCCCGTGGGCGTGCTCGTACTCGACGGGGTCCTCGATCGTCACGATGTGGCGCTTTTCCGTGCGGTTCATCCGGTCGATCAGCGCGGCGAGCGTCGTCGTCTTGCCGGAGCCGGTCGGACCCGTGACGACGACGAGGCCTCGCGCCGACTTCGTCAGGTCGTAGAGCATCTCCGGCAGGCCGAGCTCCGCGAGCGGCGGAATGCGTTTCGGCAGGACGCGGAGCGCCGCGGCCGGGCCTCGCCTGGTCCGGTGCAGGTTTACGCGAAACCGGCCGAGGCCGGAGACGCGCAGCGAGAGGTCGACGGAACCCGCCTCGAGAAAGCGGCGCCGCCGGTCCGCCGAGAGCGACGGCGCGAGGAGATCGAACGCGTCCTGCGCCGACAGGGGATCGCCGCCGCTCACTCTCTCGAGCGAGCCGTTGATGCGCAGGACCGGCGGGGCGCCGGGCACGAGAAGGAGGTCCGTGGCGCCGTGCCGCACGGTCTCGGAAAGGAGGTTCGCGAGAGCCGACGGGAGGCCGTCCGTCGGCGCGTCGGGCCGGGCTGCGGAAGGTTCGAGGGCGGGCGCAGCCTCGTCGGGGCGGATCAGCTCCAGCTCGGAGCCGCTTGCCTTCCGCGGCTCCTCCTCCCCCCGGTTCAGCGCGCGGATCAGCCGGTTCAGCTCGTCCGTGTCCAAGCGGGAAAGTATACGGAGCCGGGCGCGCGAGCGTTCAGACCGCGGTGATCACGTTCCGGAGGGCGCCGATGCCGGCGATCTCCGTCTCCATGACGTCGCCGGGCTTCAGGTACTCCGGGGGTTTGCGCGCGTGGCCGATTCCGGGAGGCGTCCCGGTCGCGATGATGTCGCCGGGCTCGAGCGTCATCCCGAGGGACAGCTCCGCGAGGATCCGCGGCACCTTGAAGTACATCTGCCGGGTCGAGGCGTCCTGCTTGACGAGGCCGTTCACGCGCGTCGTGATGTGGAGATCGTCGTGGGCGAAGCCGCCCGCGGTGACGATCCACGGGCCGAGCGGCGCGTGTCCGTCGAGGCTCTTGCCCTTGAACCACTGGCCGCCGTGCTTTTTCTGCTGGACGTCGCGGGCGCTCGTGTCGTTGATGACGGCGAAGCCGAAGACGTGTTCCATCGCCTTCGCCTCCGGGATGTTCTTCCCGCGCCGGCCGACGATCACCGCCAGCTCGCACTCCCAGTCGATCATCGTGGAGACCGCGGGGTCGAACGGGATCGGATCGTACGGCCCGTTCACCGCGTGCGTGCCCTTCGTGAAGAAGACCGGATGCTCGGGGAGAGTCTGGCCGCCGTCGCGGAGGGACTTTCCCTCCTCGAAGTGCTCGACGTAGTTCCAGCCGACCGCGAAGACGTTGCGCACCGGGACCGGGATCGGCGCCGCGAGCTTCACGTCGCCGAGCGACGCGCCGTTGTTCCCCTCGTCCGCGAGGAGGGCCCGGACCTGCGCGAGCCCGGTTTCGCCCGACGCGATGAGGGACACCATGTTCGAGGCGTCGAACCCGAGAGCCGTCTTCCGCGCCTCGGCGGCGGCGCCCACGTCGAGGACGCGCCCCGATTTCGCGAGGGCGCCGATCCGGATTGCGCCTCCGGCCTTCGGCGAGAAGCTCAGCAGCCTGAGCGGGTCCGGTCCGGGCGCCGCCGCCGCTCCGCTCTTCTTTTCCGTCATCTCCGCTCCTTCCGCCGCGTCGTTGCCGAACGGGTCGATTTCATGTTACGCCCCGCACGCAGGGAGGAATCCCATGACGGACTCCATCTCGTTCCGGCTCAACGGAAAGCCCGTCCGGCTGGACGTCGACGGCGACCGCGCGCTCCTCTGGGTGCTGCGCACCGACCTCGGCCTCACGGGAACGAAGTACGGATGCGGCGAAAGCCACTGCGGCGCGTGCACGGTCGTCGTCGGCACGGACGCGGTCCGCTCGTGCGTTCTGCCCGTGAGGGCCGTGCGGGGCAAGGACGTCACGACGATCGAGGGCCTGGAGAAGGACGGCCGGCTCCACCCCCTGCAGGAGGCGTTTGCGGACACGGGCGGGCTCCAGTGCGGCTTCTGCACGCCCGGGATGATCATGAACGCGTATGGGCTGCTCCTGAAGACGCCGAAGCCCACGCGGAGCCAGATCACGGCGGAGATGAACGACAACCTCTGCCGCTGCGCCGCCCACCACCGGATCGTCGCGGCGATCGAGCGCGCGGCCGCGCGCACGGGAGGCCCGTCGTGAGCGGCGGCCCGGCCCCGCTCGTGACGCCGCCCACCCCCGCGGCTGCGGCCCTGAGCCGCCGGCGCTTCATCCGCCTCGTCGGAGGCGGGATCATCGTCCTCTTCAACGCCGACCTGTCGGACCTGATCGGGCAGGAAACGCGCACGAGAGGGTATCCGACCGATTTCAACGCCTATCTCCGCATTGCGGGCGATGGACGCGTCACGGTCTATTCCGGGAAGATCGAGATGGGGCAGGGCGTCGTCACGTCGCTCGCGCAGATGGCGGCCGACGAGCTCGCCGTGTCTCTCGACTCCATCGACATGGTCCTGGGCGACACGGCGCTCTGTCCGTTCGACAACGGGACGTACGGCTCGATGTCGACGCGTTTCTTCGGCCCGGCCCTGCGCGCGGCGGCAGCGGAGGCGAGGGCGGTCCTCGTCACGCTGGCCTCCGAGCGTCTGAAGGTGCCCGCGGAGTCGCTCCGAGCGGAGGACGGGGCGGTTTTCGTCGCCGCGGACCCGAAGGCCCGCGTCACGTACGGCCGGCTCGCGGACGGCCAGAAGATCGTCCGGAAGCTGGACGGGAAAGCGACCGTGAAGGCGGTCTCCGAGTTCCGCGTGATGGGGAGGCCCACGAAGCGGCTCGACGCGCGCGCCAAGGTGACGGGCAAGGCCGTCTACGCGGGAGACGTCCGGCTGCCCGGCATGCTCTACGCGAAGCTCCTCCGGCCGCCGGCGCACGGCGCCGCGTTGAAGAGCGTCGACGCCGCCGCCGCCTCGCGCGTCCCGGGAGTCGTCGTCGTGAACGAGGGCGGGCTCGTCGCCGCGCTCGCGTCCGATCCCGAAACCGCAGAAAAGGCGCTCGGCCTCGTGAAGAGCGACTGGGACATCCCGAGGCCCGCGTTCGACGACCGGACCGTCTTCACCCACCTCCTCGCGGTCGCCGGCGAGGGCGAGGAGCACGAGAAGAAGGGGAGCCTCGCGGAAGGAGAGAAGGCCTCCGCGTCGCTCTTCGAAGGGCAGTACGTGAACGGGTACGGCGCCCACGCGGCGATCGAGACGCACACGGCGCTCGCGCATCTCGAGGGCGGGACGATGACGGTCTGGGTCTCGACGCAGACGCCGTTCCCGAACCAGCAGGCGGTCGCGCAGGCCCTTGGATTCGCGAAGGAGAACGTCCGCATCATCACGCCCTTCGTGGGCGGCGGCTTCGGCGGCAAGAGCGGCGGCGGCCAGCACGCGATCGAGGCCGCGAAACTCGCGAAGGCGACCGGAAAGCCCGTGCAGGTCTGCTGGAGCCGCGCCGAGGAGTTCTTCTTCGACGCGTTTCGGCCGGCCGCCGTCGTGAAGATCCGGTCCGGTCTCGACGGCGCGGGCCGGATCTCCCTCTGGGATTACCAGGTCTATGCGGCGGGATCGCGCGGCACCGAGCAGTTCTACGACGTTTCGCACAACCTGATCCGGACGTACGGCCGCTGGGGAAGCGACACGCCGAAGATGCACCTCTTCGCGACGGGGCCGTGGCGCGCGCCGGGAGCAAACCTCAACGCCTTCGCGCGGGAATCGCAGATCGACATGATGGCGGCGAAGGCGGGCGTCGACGCCGTGCAGTTCCGGCTGGCCAACACGTCCGACAAGAGGATGCGCCGCGTGCTCGAGGCGGCGGCCGCGAAGTTCGGCTGGAAGAAGGTCGTCTCGCCGAGCCGGCGCGGCGTCGGCGTCGCGTGCGGGATGGACGCCGGGACGTACGTCGCTCTGATGGCCCAGGTCAGAGTCGACGCCGCGACCGGGGCGGTGACGGTCGAACGGATCGTCTGTGCGCAGGACATGGGCATCGTGATCAACCCCGACGGCGCGACGATGCAGATGGAAGGCTGTCTCATGATGGCCCTCGGCTACACGCTCTCCGAGGAGGTTCGCTTCGACGGTGGACGCATCCTCACGAAGAACTTCGACACGTACGAGTTGCCGCGGTTCTCCGGGATGCCCGCACTCGAGACCGTCCTCGTGAAGAACGACGAGCTGGCGCCGCAGGGCGGCGGCGAGCCCGCTCTCGTCCCGGTGGGCGCCGCCGTTGCGAACGCGATCTTCGATGCGACGGCCGCGCGCCTTTTCGAGATGCCCATGACGGCCGCCCGCGTGAGACAGGCCATGGCCGCCGCCGGAGGCAGGGCGCACACGTAAGAGGCGCACCGACCGCCTGCGCCGGACCGACCGCTCCCGCGGGAACTCGAGCTGCCGTTTTGCCCGGTGGTATAAGTCTAGTGGACCAATTGGGAAGTTAGACTTGAGTCTCTATCGCATTCCAGCGGGCCGGGCTCCATCCTTCGTCCTCTGCGTCGCCTCCGCGCTCGCGATGGCGGCCATCGCCTGCGGCAGGACGCCCGGAAGCCCGGCGGCCGGCCCGGCGCTCCCGGCCTCGCCTCCCGTCGTCGCGGGCCCGGCCGACCTCTTCGAGGACGTCACGGCGAAGGCGGGCATCGACTTCGTCCACCAGCTCGCGAGCGGAAAGCTCACGAACATCGTGGAGTCCGTCGGGGCGGGCGGCGTCGTCTTCGACTACGACGGGGACGGACTCCTCGACGTTTACCTCGTCAACTCCGGCCCCGATGCGGTCCTCTCGCCGTCCCCGGACGGCGCGGCCCGCCTCCCGAACCGCCTCTACCGCAACCGGGGAGACGGGACGTTCGAGGACGTCACGAAGAAGGCGGGCGTCGAGGGAGCGGGTTACGGCGTGATGGCGGCGGCGGCCGACTACGACAACGACGGCCACGTCGACCTCTTCGTCGTCAACGCGGGAACGTGCATCCTCTACCACAACCGCGGCGACGGGACGTTCGAGGACGTCACGGCGAAGGCCGGGCTCTCGCAGTCGGGGACGAGCGTGGCGGCGACGTTTCTCGATTACGACAACGACGGCTTCCTCGACCTCTTCGTCGTCAACTACCTCGCGTACGACCCCACCTACAAGCTGCATTACGGCCCGGACGGGTATCCCGGGCCGCTCGCGTACAAGGCCGAGTTCAACGTCCTCTACCGCAACCGCGGGGACGGCACCTTCGAGGACGTGAGCGAAAAGGCGGGCGTGAGGATCCCGAACGCTCGCGGGATGGGCGTCGCCGTGTTCGACGCGAACGGCGACGGTTTCCAGGACCTCTACGTCACGAACGACGCGTCGCCGAACGAGCTCCTTCTCAACGACGGCAGGGGTCGCTTCCGGGACGCGGCCGTCGAGACGGGCGTCGCGTTCAGCCAGGACGGGGACGCGGCCGCGTCGATGGGCGCCGCGGTCGGCGACGTGAACGGCGACGGCCTGCCGGACTTCCTCGTCACGTCGATCGGCTACGGCTCGCTCTACGTCGGGACGGCCGGGGGCCTCTTCGAAGACCGGATCATGTCGTCTGGCATCGGGCCGATCAAGGCGCAGTACGCGTCGTGGGGCGGCAGCTTCATCGACTTCGACAACGACGGGAACCTCGACGTCGTGATCGTGAACGGCGACCTCCACTACCTGAACGGGTGGGAGGCGCTCCTCCTCGAGAACGACGGGACGGGCGCGTTCAAGGACGCCGGGCAGAAGGGCGGCGCGTTCTTCCGGACCAAGTTCCGGGGCCGGGGCGCGGGGGTCTTCGACTTCGACAACGACGGCCGGATGGACATCCTGACGACGAACATCGCCGACCGGCCCGTCCTCCTCCGCAACCGCGACGCCTCAGGCAATGCGTGGATCACGCTCGACCTCGAGGGGACGAAGTCCAACCGCGACGGCTTCGGGGCGAAGGTCACGCTGAAGGCCGGGGGCCGCACGTGGCGCACGGAGGCCCGCTGCCCGACGACATACCTGTTCCAGGGTGACCGGCGCCTCCACTTCGGCCTCGGCAAGGCGTCGAAAATCGATTCGATCGAGATTGCGTGGCCGAGCGGCCGGAGCCAGCGGCTCGAGAACGTCCGACCCGGGCAGATCCTGAAAGTGAAAGAGCCGGGGGAGCGACGTTGAAACCCGGCGTCTCACTTGCGGTCGCGGGCGCCTGTCTCCTCGCGGCTCCCGCGTGCAGGCGGCAAACCCCTCCGCCGGCGGGCAGCCTCGTCATCGCGCAGAGGCCGGCGTTCCCCGCCGCGTCCGTCCACCCGCGGAGCGCGCTCGACGCGCGCTGCCCGCAGGGCAGCCGCGTGGTTCTCGCGCTCCCTCCGCTCGGACCCGCGAACGTGCACGTCCTTTCGAAGGGCCTCGCCGCCGCGGGCGAGCCCGTCGTCGCGCCCGACGGCCTTCGCGCCGTCTTTGCGGGGAAGCGTGCGCCCGGCGATGCCTGGCAGATCTGGGAGGTCTCGCTCGGCGGCGGCGAGCCGCACGCCCTCACGTCGATGCCGGGAGGCGCGGCGACCCCCGCGCTCCTCGCGGACGGGAGCGTCGTCTTCGCGTCGCCGGTTCCCGCGCCCGGCGGCGGCTGGTTCCCGAAGAACCCGTCGGCGCTCTGGGCGCTCGCGCCTGGAGGGACGGCGCCGAAGCGGCTCACGTGGGGTGCGGCCTCCGCGGCCGATCCGACGGTCCTTCGGGACGGCAGGATCCTCTTCGTCTCCGCAATGCCGCCGGAGGCGTCGCCGCGCGTCTCCCTCTTCACGATCTACAACGACGGCAGCGGCGTCAGCCCGTACGCGTGCCAGCACGACGGCGCCGGCGAGATCAGCCATCCGCGGGAGCTCTCCGACGGGCGCATCGCCTTCGTTTCCCTCGTGTCCGGCCCCGCTCGAACCGCGATCGCAGAAGCGGTTCTTCCCTCCCGGCCGTGGACGAGCCGGCAGAAGCTCGCGCCGGAGGCGCCTCCTGTCCTTCGCGACCCGGCCTGGGTCGAGGTGGAGTCGGCGCCGGCAGGGCCCCGGGAAAAACCGATGGGACGAATCTCCACGCTCAATGCCGCGAAGACGAGCGGCGTCATCTTCTGCATCGACGCGGACCACACGACGATGGAGGCGCGGACGCACGCGGAGAGGATCCGCATCCTCGCCGCGGGGGACGGCGGGATGGTCCGGGCGCTCGGAGAGGTTCCGGTGAAGGCCGACGGCTCGTTCATGGCCGAGGTCCCGTCGGACGTCGCGCTCGGGTTCGAGGCTCTCGACGCAGACGGCACCGTGGTCCGCCGGGTCGCGCCGTCGATCTGGGTCCGTCCGGGAGAGAACCGCGGCTGCATCGGCTGCCACGAGCCGCACGGTCTCGCGCCGCGGAATCGGCGGCCGCTCGCCGTGAAGGAGCCGCCCGCGGCAGTCGGCCTCGCCGCTCCGGCGAAGGCGGCGAAGAGCTCCTGACATGAACGCGAAGGCCGTCGCCGCCGCCGCCGCGGGAGTCCTCCTCGCATTGGGCGCGCGCGTGGGCGCCCGGGACCACATGCTGAGAATGTCGGGCCGGAAAGACCTGACCGGCGTGAAGAACTGCTTGACGTGTCACTTCCGGCCGGCGTCGGTCGCGGAGCTCCCCTGGTCGAAGCCCCGCCCGCACCACCCGGCGCCGGGCGGCCTCGCCGTCTCTCCCGACGGCGGCCGCCTCTACGTCGCGCTCGACGACGTGGACGAGGTCGCCGAAGTCGACACGGCGACGCGCGCGGTCCTCCGGAAGGCGAAGGTCGCGGGCGGCCCGACGGGTCTCGCGCTCGACGCCTCGGGGCGGCGTCTCTACGTCACGTGCCGGAGCGCCGACCGCGTCGCGGCGCTCGACACCGCGACGCTGAAGGAAGTGGAGACGGCGGCCGTGGGCACCGCGCCGATCGGCGTCGCCTGGATCGCGGGGACGGGCGCCGGCCGCCTCGTCGTCGCGAACTCGGGCTCGGACGACGTGAGCGTTCTCTCGGCATCACCGCTCGCGAGCGTCGGTCTCCTCGCCGCGGGCCGCGACCCGTACGCCGTGGCGGCCGCGCCCGGCGGGGGAGCCGCGGTCGTGAACCGGATGGCGAACCTCGCGCGCGGGGACGAGGTGCCGGCCGCGGAGGTGACCGTCGTCGACCCGGCGGCCGTGCGCGTCGTCTCGCGCGAGAAGCTCGAGTCCGGCCACCTGTCGGAAGGCATCGGCGCCGTGCCGGGGCGGCCCTGGGCGCTCGCGCCGATCCTGAAAGTCCGCAACCTCGTCCCGATCACGCACGCGGCGCAGGGGTGGGTCGTGTCGAGCGGCGTCGCGGTCTGCGATCTCGCAAAGGGCTCGGTCGTCGAGCTGCCGCTGGACGAGGCGAACGCCTACTTCGCCGACCCGTCCGGGATCGCCATCGAGCCGGCCGGGAAACGGGCCTTCATCGCGTCGTCGGGCGCGAACGTCGTGACAGTCGTGGACCTCGCGCGGCTCGCGCGCTGGCTCGACACGGCCGGCGAGGACGCCCGCCGCGGCGCGATCGACGACCTCCAGCTCTCGGCGGAGTACGTCGTGGCCCGCATACCCACGGGAAGCAACCCGCGTCAGGTCGCGCTGAGCCCGGACGGCCGGACGCTGTGGGTCGCCGAGCGCCTCCAGGATTCCGTCCTCGCGGTCGACACCTCGACGCTGGAGCCCGCGGGGCGCGTCGTCCTCGGCGACGGCGGAAACGACGACCCGATCCGGCGCGGCGAGCGCGTCTTCACGCGCGCCGCGACGACGTTCCAGGGGCAGTTCTCCTGCCGCTCGTGCCATCCGGACGGACACGTGGACGGCCTCGCCTACGACTTCGACATCGACGGCGTGGGCCGCAACATCGTCGACAACCGGAACCTGCAGGGGCTCGCGGGGACGGAGCCCTTCAAGTGGACCGGCCTCAACCCGTCGCTGAGGGTCCAGTGCGGGCCGCGCTTCGCCAAGGTCCTGACGCGCTCGGATCCGTTCGGCGAGAAGGACCTCGACGACCTCGACGCGTTCATCTTCTCGATGCCGCCCACGCGGAGCCCGTCCGCCGGCCCGTGGACGGAGGCGCAGAAACGCGGGCGCGACCTCTTCTTCGCGACGAAGACGCCGGAAGGCCGCGAGATCCCGTACGGCTCGCGCTGCTCGACGTGCCACCGCCCGCCCCTCTACACGGACCGCCTTCCCGCCGACGTCGGGACGAAGGGGCCGCTCGACGACACGGGCCGCTTCGACACGCCTCATCTCCTCGGCGTCGCCTCTTCCGCGCCGTTCCTTCACGACGGGCGCGCCGCGACGCTCGAGGAGATCTGGACCGTCTGGAACCCGAAGGACGAACACGGAATCACGAGCGGGATGAACAAGATCCAGCTCAACGATCTCGTCGAGTACCTCAAGAGGCTCTGACATGACGAAGACGTCCGCCGCCGCGCTCCTCGCCTGCGCCGCCCTCCTCGTCCCGGCGGGCTCCCTCCGGGCGGCGGGCGCGGCGCCCGCTCCAACGCTCCCGTTCCCGCTCATCGAGCGCTTCGAGCACTTCGGACCCGAGCAGGGCCTCCCCGCGTGGAAGGTGCACTGCGTCCTCGCCGACGGCGGGAGGGTCTGGGTCGGGACGACGAAGGGCCTCGCGGTCCTCGAAGGGAAGACGTTCCGTGTCATCGGCACGGAGCAGGGGCTCTCGCACTCGGTCGTCACGTCGCTCGCGATCGACCCCGCGACCGGCGACCTCTGGGCCGGGACGCTGCGCGGCCTCAACCGGATCAGCGCCGGAAAGGTCGAGGCGTTCACGCAGACGAACAGCGGCTTGCCGAACAACGTCGTTTACAGCGTCGCGGTCGGGAAGGATGCGGTCTGGGCCGCGACCGCGGCAGGCGTCGGCCGGAGGGACTCGAAGACAGGGAGCTGGAGCCTCTACGACGCGACGAACACGCTCATGCACGAGCCGTGGGCCTACGCGGTCACTCTCAGTCCCGAGAAGCTCTACGTCGGCGTCTGGGCCGGCGGGATCGTCGAACAGGACCTCGCGCGCGGGACGTGGAAGGAGTATCGCGACCCCGACGGCGAGTTCGAGCTGGACCTCGCGCCCGACGACGGTCCCGTCAGCGACATCTCGTCGTGGGCCGCGTGGGAGGACGGAATCCTCTGGCAGGCGACCTACTTCGGCGTCGCGCGGTACGACGGGACACGCTGGAAGACGTACCTCGAGAAGAAGACGCCGCTCGTCTCGAACTTCGTCAACTTCATCGCCGCGAAGGGCCGCGTCGCGTGGATCTGCACGGATCGCGGCCTGACCGTGACGGACGGGGCGAGCTGGGCGACGTACAAGGGCGCCGAAGGCGGCGGCGGGACGCTCGAGATCACGCGCCCCGGCGCGCGGTCCGAGAAGCGCAGGACGGCCACCGCGATGTCGAACGACTTCGTCCTCGGAGCCTCTCTCACCGCGAACGAAGTGTGGCTCGCGACCTCGCACGGACTCACGCGCGGAGTCTTCGCCGGAACGCCGCCTTCCGAGCGGACCCATACGCAAGGAGCCCCGAAATGACGAAAGAAACCTACTTCGAGACGCCGGTCCGGGTGGACTCCCGGTACACCGAGGCTGAGCAGGCTGAGCGGCGGGCGCTCGGCCTCCCGCCGGACGCGCCGGCGCCGCGCGGCCTCATCGACGTCCTGCCGAAGCTCGGCCGGAAGGTTGTGAAGAAACGCGCGATCCGCGCGCCGCACGTCCTGAACGAGGCGCCCGACTACCCGCAGTCCGTGTCGTTCTCCCGCGGCCTGCGCGTGGAGCTCGAGGGCGGCGCGACGCACCTTTTCCTGAGCGGGACCGCGAGCGTCGGCGCGAACGGCGAGACGCTCCATCCGGGCGACTTCCGCGCGCAGTGCTGGCGCACGTACCGGAACCTCACGCAGCTCCTCGAGAGCGAGCTCGCGACCTGGCACGACGTCGTGAGGTGCACGTGCTACCTCCGGGACATCGAGCGCGACTACGCCGACTTCAACGACATCCGGACGGAGTTCTTCCTGGCCCTCGGCCTCGACCCGCTGCCGGCCTCGACGGGCATCCAGGTGCGCCTGTGCCGGAGCGACCTCCTCGTCGAGATCGAGGCGCACGCGATCCTGGAGTCCGCTCGGGGCTGACGATGAGGGCGGCGTCTCTCGCTCTCCTCGCGCTTCTCCTCGCGCCCTCGCCGCGCCTCGCTGCCGCCGATCCGCCGGCGGCCCCGGCCCCGTGGCCGCCGCGATACGCGAACGCGCCCGAGGAGCTCGTCCCGTACCGGCGCGTGGAGCCGTACCAGAAGTACTTCACCGAGCCGTTGCCGTTCTACGGGCCCGGCCGTGACTATCCTGACCCTCCCGGCCTCAAGACCCTCCGCGTCGGGCTTCTCGCGCCCTCGCCGGCCTCCGCCGACGCCGCGCGCGGCGCCATGATGCGCCGGAGCGTCGAGATGGCGGTCGACGAGGCGAACGCCTCGGCGAAACCGGGCGAGCTGCCGTTCGAGCTCGTCGTGCGCGAGGACTCACCCCTGTGGGGGAGCGCGGCGAACATCCTCGTCGATCTCGCGTTCACCGACGAGTGCCTCGCGGTCGTCGGGTCGATCGACTCCACCGCGACGCACGTCGCGCTCCGGGTCGCGTTGAAGGCTGAAATCTTCATGGTCAACACGGGCTCGTGCGACCAGACCGTGACCGAGACGTTCATCCCGTGGCTCATGCGCACGTGGCCGGACGACCGCCAGCACGGCTACCGCCTCGCGGAACTCGTCGTGAAGGAGCAGGGCCACCGGCGGGTCGCGCTCCTCAGGACGAACGACCGGAACGGGCGCGTCGGGGTGAAGACGTTCGTCGACTCCGTCCGCCGGCTCGGCCATCCCGTCCTCCAGGAGATGCGGTTCCTGCCCGGCGCGCAGTCGTTCGACACTCAGGTCAGCCGCATCAAGGCGGCCGGTCCCGACGCCGTCGTCCTCTGGGGAGAGCCGGAGGACGCCGGGCACGCCGCCGCGGCTCTCCGCAAGGCCGGCGTCACGGTGCCGCTCTACGGCCCCGAGCGCGTCTTCGGGCCCGCGCTCCTCGCGGCTGCGGCCGGCGCCGCCGAGGGCATGACGATCACGTACCCGTTCGACCCGACGCGGACGGACCCGGCGTGGACGGCATTCGTCGGGAGGTTCCGCAAGCGCGCGGGGACCGATCCCGATGCGTTCGCGGCGTACGCATACGACGGCGCGCGGATCCTCCTGCGGGCGATCCGGACCGCGGGGCCGAACCGCTTCCGGATCCGGGACGCCGTCGCGGCGGTCCGGACGTACGACGGCGTGACCGGCAGGCTCGTCTTCGACCCGACCTTCAACAACCTGGCGCCGCTGACGCTCGTGCGGGTGAAGGGGGACGCCTTCACGTTCGAAAAGAGCCGGGCGGACGCGAAATAACGCCGTGGCCCGCAACGCGTGCTCCGCCCTCGTGCTCACCGCCCTCGTCGCCGGAGCGCCGTCGGCGCGCGGGGCGGACGGCGCGCCGGTCGTCGTCGGCCTTCTGCTCCCGCCCGACGAGCCGGAAGCAGCCGGCATCCGGCAGGGGACGCTCGCCGCGGCCGAGGAGGCGAACGAGAGTCCCGGTCCGCGCGTCACCGTCGCCGTTCGGGGAAAGACGGGAGCGTGGGGCAGCGACGCGTCCGAGGCGGCGCTCCTCGTGATGGACGACGCCGCGAGCGCGCTCATCGCCCCGCCCTCGGGAACGGCCTCGCATCTCGTCCTCCAGGTCTCGGGACGAACGGCGGTCCCGGTCGCGTCCCTGTGTCCTGACGCCTCGGTGACGCGCACGTCGATTCCCTGGATGGTCCGCGTCGTCCCGTCGACGCGCGACGAGGCCCGGGCCCTCTTCGCGGGGACGCCGCCGGCCTCGCGCTGGCTCGTCTTCGTCCCGCCGGGGCGCGCGGGGCGCGAGGCGGCGCACGATCTCTCGTCTTCCGCGGTCGCGGGAGGGCGGTCGATCGTGCGGACGGTCGAGACGGACGGCCGCTTCCCCGATGCGGCGCTGCGCGAGATCGTCGAGGCGGCCCGTCCCGACGCGATCCTCGTCTGGCTCGATGCAGCCCCCGCAAGCCGTCTCGTCCGCTCGCTGCGCGAGGCGGGGTTCACCGGAACGCTCGCGGGTCCGATGCGCCTGGCCTCACCTGCTTTCTCGAGAGAAGCGGGCTCCTCGGCAGACGGGCTGCTCGTTCCGGCCGCCGCGGCCGGAGGGGGAGCGGCGGCCTCCGCGTTCGCGTCGCGCTACCGGAGGCTTTTCGGGACCGAGCCCGGCCTGGCGGCCGCGAGCGCGCACGACGCGGCGAAGCTCCTCATCGACACGCTCAGGAAACGAGGCTCCCAGGGCGCCCGCCGCGCTTTCCCGCCGGCGGAGCACGTTTCGGGAGCGACGGGAGCCCTTGCCTTCGACCGCCACGGGAACCGGCTCGTCTCCCTTCAGGTTCTTCGCTATCGCGACGGACGTCTGGTCCGCGGCTGAGGAGATCACGGTCATGATCCCCGCTCTTCCTCCTCTCCGGGTCGCGCGCTCCTCTCACCCCGACTACGCGCCGGCGCGCACGCGGACCGTGACGGTGGCGGGCGTCGAGGTGGGAGGCGGAGCGCCCGTCGTGATCGCGGGCCCGTGCACGGTCGAGAGCCGCGCGCAGACGCTCGCGATCGCGCGCGCGTGCAGGGCGGCCGGCGCCCGCATGCTCCGCGGCGGCGCCTTCAAGCCGCGGACGAGCCCGTACTCGTTCCAGGGGTTGGGCCGGGAGGGACTCGAGATCCTCGCCGAGGCGCGCGCGGAGACGGGCCTCCCGATCGTCACCGAGGTCCTCGACCCGCGGCTGGTCTCCCTCGTCGCGTCGTTCGCCGACGTTCTCCAGGTCGGCTCGCGGAGCATGCAGAACTTCCCGCTCCTGACCGAAGTGGGGCGGGCCGGCAAGCCCGTGCTCCTGAAGAGGGGCTTCGGCGCGACGCTCGAGGAGTGGGTCTACGCCGCCGAATACGTCGCGCTCGGCGGGTGTCTCGAGATCATCTTCTGCGAGCGCGGCATCCGCACATTCGCGAACGGCGAATACGACCGCGCGACGCTCGACGTCGCCGCCGTCCGCGCGCTGCGCGGGCTCACGCCGTTCCCCGTGATCATCGACCCGTCGCACGCCGCCGGGGACGCGGGCCTCGTCCCGGACCTCGCAGCCGCCGCTCTGTCGCTGGGCGTCGACGGCCTCCTGATCGAGGTCGTGGAGGCGGGCGCCGACCGGCGCCGCGTCAAGTGCGACGGCGAGCAGGGCATCGAGCCCGGCGAGCTCGCCGCGATCGTCGCGCGCGCCGGTTCCGAGGCCGATCTCCGCCGCGCGCCGCTCACTCCGGCGAACGCGGCTCCGTGACCGTGACGTACCGGTCCGCCGGCACGTCGCGCAGCGTCTGAACGGCGCCGCCCGGCCAGCGGATCTCGAGCGTGTCGACCTTCGCGGCCTTCCCGAGACCGAAGTGGAGCCGCGGGTCGTTCTGCGAAAGGTACGACTGCGCCCGCTGGTAGACGCGAACCTGCGTCTTCCCTCCGGCAGTCGCCTTCACGAGTGCGCCCGCCGGCTCCGAGGGGCTGCGCGTCGGTTTCAGCGCGACGCCCAGCCAGTGGTTTCCGTTCGCGGTCACGTTCTTCAGGAGCGCGGGCGTTCCCTTCAGGTCGACGTGCGAGACGACGATGTCGATGCGTCCGTCGTCGTCGAAGTCGCCGAACGCGACGCCGCGCCCCGAGCGCTTGCCCTCGAAGTAGTCCCCCGCGCCGGCCGAGGCGTCCCGGAAATGGCCCGCGCCGTCGTTCATGAGGAGCGTGGGTTTCTTCAGGACGAGCGTATCGGCGCCGCCGTTCGCCGCGAAGATGTCCACGGCGCCGTCGTTGTCGAGGTCGTAAAGGCCCCCGCCCCACGACTCGGCCCCGTCCATCAGCCTCCGGACGCCGCTCTTCTCGGTGACGTCCTCGAAGCGCCCGGGACCGATCGCACGGTAGAGGCTCTGGTAGCTGAGGTCCGTCACGAAAACGTCGAGGAGGCCGTCGCCGTCCACGTCTCCGAGCGACGCGTGCATGTGGCCGGTCCCGACGCCGTCGAGGTTCACGGCGACGCCGGCCGCCGCGGCGATGTCCTCGAAGACGCCGCGGCCGATGTTCCGGAAGAGGAAGTTCGGCTGATGGTCGTTCGCCTGGAAGACGTCGAGGCGCCCGTCCCCGTCGCAGTCCCAGACGGTCAGTCCCATCGCCTTGCTGTCGGGGAAGTGCAGCCCGGCCTTCTCCGTCACGTCCGCCCACCGCCCGTCCGGGCCGCGCTTGTAGAGGATCGACGCCTGCCCCCGGTATTCGGCGGGCGCGGGCATCCGGTCCGGCGAGCCCGGGCTCTTGTACGCCGGGTCGAACGCGAGGAAGTTCGCGACGAGGAGCTCGAGCTTTCCGTCGCCGTCCGCGTCGAACGCGGCCGCGCCGACGCTCCACTTCACGAACCCGTTCAGCGTCGCGGGCCCGGCGAGGCCGGCCCTCTCGGTGAAATCCGAATACGTCCCGTCCCCGTTGTTGTGGAGGAACGTGTTCGGGCCGTAGTTGGACAGGAAGATGTCCTCGAGGCCGTCCCCGTCGAGGTCGGCGATCGTGGCCGCCATCGCCCAGTGGCTCCCGCCGACGCCCGCCTTTTCCGTGACGTCCGTGAACGTCCCGTCCCCGTTGTTGCGGTAGAGCGCGTTTCGCGCGTTCGCGAACGTCCGGCCCGCCGGGTCGCTGATCCCGTCGAGGTACCGGCCGTTCAGGAACAGGATGTCCATCTTCCCGTCGCCGTCGTAGTCGAAGACGGCGACGCCCGAGCCGCTCGACTCGAGGATGTTGTCGTACGTGAGATCCCCGAACGTGTACCGGAAGCCGATGCCCGCCTTCGCGGCGACGTCCTCGAAGCGCGGGCCGGGCGCCGGCGGCAAGGCGGCGTCCGCCGGGGCCCTCGCGGGCGCTTCGGTCCGGCCGCGGCAGCCGGCGCCGGCCAGGACGGCGAGAAGGAGCGCCGCCCCGTGGGTGTTTCTGCGAGTGCGCCGAGCGCGTGTCGACATGCCGTGTTCCCTCGTGAACCGGGAGTGTGCCGGAATTGCACCGGTGTAGCATCGGCGGACTTTTGATGACCGGTGAGGCGATTCTCGAGACGCGAGGCCTGACGAAGGACTTTCAGGGCTTCGTCGCGGTCGACGGTGTCGACCTCTGCGTCCGCCGGGGCTCCATCCACGCGCTCATCGGCCCGAACGGGGCCGGAAAGACGACGGTCTTCAACCTCCTGACGAAATTCCTTCCCGCGACGTCCGGCGCGATCCTCTACAAGGGCGAGGACGTGACCCGGTTCCGCCCCGCGGACCTCGCGCGCCGGGGGCTCGTCCGGTCGTTCCAGATCTCCGCCGTGTTCCCGCACCTCACGGTCCTCGAGAACGTGCGCGTCGCCCTCCAGCGCAGGCTCGGGACGTCCTTCCACTTCTGGCGCTCCGAGCGGAGCCTCGAGGTGCTCGATGCGCGCGCGATGGAGCTTCTCGAGGGGGTCGACCTCGCCGCTCATGCGCACGCGAAGACCGTCGAGCTCTCGTACGGGCGCAAGCGGGCGCTCGAGCTCGCAACGACGCTCGCCCTCGAGCCGGAGCTCATGCTCCTCGACGAGCCGACGCAGGGGATGGGCCGCGAGGACGTCGGGCGCGTCGTGGCGCTCATCCGGAAGCTGTCCGCCGGGCGGACCGTCCTGATGGTCGAGCACAACCTCTCGGTCGTTGCCGACCTCTCCGACACGATCACGGTCCTCGCGCGGGGCCGGGTGCTCGCGGAGGGCACGTATGCCGACGTGTCGCGCGACGCGGCCGTCCTCGAGGCTTACATCGGAGCGGAAGCGTGACGAGCGCCTTCGAGCCCCGCCACGAGCTCCTCCGGATCACGGACCTGCACGCGTTCTACGGCGAGTCCCACATCCTCCACGGGATCGACGTCGAGGTGCAGAGGGGCGAAGTCGTCACGCTCCTCGGCCGCAACGGCTCCGGGCGCACGACGACGCTCAAGGCCGTCCTCGGCCTCGTTCCGCGCCGCACGGGGTCGGTCATGATGAACGGGCGCGAGACGATCGGCCTTCCGCCGCACCGCGTCGTCCGGCTCGGGGTTGGCTACTGTCCCGAGGAGCGCGGCATCTTCGCGAGCCTCTCGGCGCACGAGAACCTGACCCTCCTGCCCCGGGTCGGGTCGGGCGGCATGACGGAGGAGGAGATCTACGGCCTCTTTCCGAACCTCCTCGAGCGCCGCTCGAGCCCGGGGGCGCGCCTCTCCGGCGGGGAGCAGCAGATGCTCGCGATGGCGCGGATCCTCCGCGTCGGCGCGCGCCTCCTCCTCCTCGACGAGATCACCGAAGGTCTCGCGCCCGTGATCGTGAAGGCCCTCGCGCGGGTCGTCGTGTCCCTCAAGGAGCGCGGCTTCACGATGGTCCTCGTCGAGCAGAACTTCCGGTTCGTCGCACCGCTCGCCGACCGGCACTACCTCATCGAGCACGGGCGCATCGTGGACGTCGTTCCGAAGGACCGGCTCGAAAGCAGCATGGACTCGCTTCACCGCTTTCTCGGCGTTTGAACTCACGGTCAACGAAAGGGAGGAACCATGGCACACATCAAAGGGACAATCGCCCTGGCCGCGGCGCTGGCCGCCTGCGCCGCCGCGCCCTCGCGGGCGCAGGTCTCGGACGGCGTCGTGAAGATCGGCGTCCTGACGGACATGACGGGCGCCTATTCGGACCTCGCGGGCCCCGGCTCGGTCACGGCGGCCCAGATGGCGGCGGAGGATTTCGGCGGCAAGGTCCTCGGCAAGCCGGTCGTCGTCATCAGCGCGGACCACCAGAACAAGGCGGACATCGCCTCGTCGACGGCCCGGAGGTGGTTCGACGAGCAGCAGGTGGACGCGATCGCGGACCTCGTCTCGAGCTCCACGGCGCTCGCCGTGATGCCGGTCGCCGCGGAGAAGAAGCGGATCACGCTCCTCTCGGGCCCCGGCTCGACGCCGATCGCGGGCGAGAAGTGCACGGCGACCAACGTCCACTACACGTACAACACGTACGCGATGGCCGCGGGCACCGGCCGCGCCGTCGTCCAGCAGGGCGGCAAGAGCTGGTTCTTCATCACGGCCGACTACGTGTTCGGCAAGTCGCTCGAGTCCGACACGGCGAAGGTCGTCACGGCCGCGGGCGGGAAGATCCTCGGCGGCGTCAAGGCGCCGTTCCCGACGACGGACTTCTCGTCGTACCTCCTCCAGGCGCAGGGGTCCGGCGCCTCGATCATCGGCCTCGCGAACGCGGGCGCCGACACGATCAACGCGATCAAGCAGGCGAACGAGTTCGGCCTCACGAAGAAGCAGAGCCTCGCGGGGCTCCTCGTCTTCCTGTCGGACGTCCACAGCCTCGGGCTCGCGACGGCGAAGGGGATGTACCTGACGACGGCGTTCTACTGGGACCGCGACGACGCGAGCCGCGCGTGGTCGAAGCGCTTCTTCGAGCGCACGAAGAGGATGCCGACGATGGTCCAGGCCGGCGTCTACTCGGAAGTCACGCACTACCTCGAGGCCGTCAAGGCCGCGGGCACGGACGATGCCGACAAGGTCATGGCGAAGATGCGCGAGACGCCCGTGAACGACTTCTTCGCGAAGAACGGCCGGATCGGCGCGGACGGCCTTCACCGGCACGACATGTACCTCGCGCAGGTGAAGTCGCCCGAGGAGTCGAAGTACCCGTGGGACTACTACAGGATCATCCGGACGATTCCGGCCTCCGAGGCCTTCGAGCCCCCGGACACGAGCTGCCCGCTCGTGAAGAAGTAGAGGGAGGCGGCGACCCCGCATGCTCCAGGTGCTGAGCGGCCAGCTCCTCATCGGCCTCATCAACGGGTCGTTCTACGCGCTCCTCAGCCTGGGGCTCGCCATCATTTTCGGCCTTCTCAACGTCGTGAACTTCGCGCACGGCGCCCAGTACACGCTGGGCGCCTTCGTCGCGTGGATGGCCCTGCGTTACTGCGGCGTCGGCTACTGGGGGGCGCTCGTCCTGACGCCCGTGATCGTCGGCCTTCTCGGGATCGTCTTCGAGCGCCTCTGCCTGAAGCGGCTCTACGGACTCGACCCGCTCTACGGGCTCCTCCTCACGTTCGGTCTCGCGCTCGTCGTCGAGGGCCTCTTCCAGAATGCGTTCGGGATCTCCGGCAACTCCTATCCGGTGCCCGAGGCGCTCCGGGGCGGGACGAACCTCGGGTTCATGTTCCTGCCCCGTTACCGGGCCTGGGTCGTCCTCGTCTCGCTCGTGGTCTGCTTCGGGAGCTGGTTCGTCATCGAGAAGACGCGCCTCGGCGCGTACCTGAGGGCCGGGACCGAAAACCCGGCTCTCCTCCAGGGTCTCGGCGTGAACGTTCCGCTCATGTTCAGCCTCACGTACGGCTACGGCGTCGCGCTCGCGGCGTTCGCAGGCGTCATGGCGGCGCCGATCTACCAGGTGACGCCGCTCATGGGGTCGAGCGTCATCATCGTCGTCTTCGCGGTCGTCGTGATCGGCGGGATGGGATCCATCCTCGGCTCGATCCTGACCGGCCTCGGGCTCGGCCTCGTGGAGGGGCTCACGAAGTTCCTCTACGCGCCGGCATCGGACGTCGTCGTGTTCGTCGTGATGGCCCTCGTCCTCCTCGTGCGGCCGGCCGGCCTCTTCGGGCGGGCGCGATGAGATCGCGCGCGCCGCTCGCGGCCTGGGGCTACGCCCTGCTCGTCCTCCTCGGCCTGTCAGCGCCCTTTCTCGTCTACCCGGTCTTTGCGATGAACGTCCTGTGCCTCGCCCTTTTCGCGAGCGCGTTCAATCTTCTTCTCGGCTACACGGGCCTCCTGTCCTTCGGCCATGCCGCGTTCCTCGGCGCGGCCGCGTACGTCACGGGCCTCACGGTGAAGAGCTGGGGACTGCCCGTCGAAGCCGGAATCCTCGCGGGCACGGCGGTCGCCGCGCTCCTCGGCTTCGTGTTCGGCGCGCTCGCGATCCGGCGCTCCGGGATTTACTTCGCGATGATCACGCTGGGCCTCGCGCAGATGGTGTACTTCCTCGTCCTCCAGATGCCCTGGACCGGCGGCGAGGACGGCCTGCAGGGGATCCCGCGCAGCAAGGTCCTCGGCCTCCTCGGACTCTCGGGCAACCTCCCGATGTACTACTTCGTCTACGGCGTCTTCCTCGCGGGCTTCTGGCTCGTCTGGCGAACGATCCATTCGCCCTTCGGGCAGGTCCTGCGCGCAATCCGCGAGAACGAGCCGCGTGCCGTGTCCCTCGGCTACGACGTGGACCGCTACAAGCTCCTCGCGTTCGTGATCTCGGCCGGGCTCTCCGGAACCGCGGGCTCGCTCAAGGCGCTCGTGTTCCAGTCCGCGACGCTCTCGGACGTCCACTGGCACCGGTCGGGCGCCGTCATTCTCATGACGCTTCTCGGCGGCATGGGGACGCCGTTCGGCCCGTCGGTCGGCGCGCTCCTCGTCACGGGTCTCGAGAACTACCTCGCGGGCGCCGGGTCCTGGGTCACCGTGATCACGGGATGCGTCTTCATGGCCTGCGTGCTCGCGTTCCGGCGCGGCATCGTGGGCGAGATCCTGGCGCTCGTGAAGCGGTCGTTCTAGACGGAAGGGGCCGGCCGCCCGCGGCGACCGGCCCCTTCGAATGACGTTCCTTGAACTCTACTTCCCGACCGGCAGCGCCGGGATCAGGCCCGGGAAGACGTAGGCCTGCAGGAGCGCGATGAGCCCGATCACCGCGGCACCCGCGACGGAGTGCCACCACACGGTCCGGAAAATCGGCCCGAGCGCGTGCGACCGCTCCTTCGGGTCCTCGTAGCACGCCGCGCACGCGACCATGATCGACTGAGCGTCGATCATCTTGCCCATGACGCCGCCCGTCGAGTTCGTCGCGACGATCAGGACCTCGTTCAGGTGGAGCTGCTGGGCCGTGATCCGCTGGAGGCTGCCGAAGAGGGCGTTCGCCGCGGTGTCCGACCCGGTCAGGAAGACGCCGAGCCAGCCGAGGTAAGCCGCGAAGAAGGGATACATCACGCCGGCCCCCGTGAAGGCAAGGCCCAGCACGGCGTCCGTTCCCGCGTAACGCGTGAGGAACCCGAGGCCGAGGACCTGGCCGATGACGAGGACGGGGATCTTCATCCGGCGTCCCGTGCGAATGATGGCTTCCTTCCACTGGGCGCCCGAGAGCCCGAGGACGAGCCCCGAAAGGAGGGCCGCCACGAAAACGCCCGTGCCCGCGGCCGAGAGCCAGTTGATCGCGAAGCGCGCGGCTTCGGGCTTGGCGCCCGCCTTGACGACGGGCGGCATGCGCTGCACCTGGTTGTGAAGGGCGGGCATGTCCCAGCCCGGCAGCGAGAGCGTGCCGTTGAAGGGCGAGCCGAGCAGCGTCGTGTTGATCTTCACGTTCGAGAGAGAGTTATTGAGGGTCGTCTTCCACTTCGGCATGCCCCAGACGGCGCAGCAGAGGATCAGGATCGTCCAGGGCAGCCAGGCATAGACGGTCTGGCCGACCGTGTACTTGTACTTCCAGTCGGCCGCGGGCGCGGTCCCGGCCGCCGCGTCGGCCTTCAGCGCTTCGCGCTCGGTCTTGAGCAGGAAGCGGGTCTTCGGGTGCCAGACGAAACGGAGGAAGAGAGCCGTGCAGATCACCGAGAAGACGCCCGAGACGACGTCCGTCATCAGATGCGTCGGCGCCCAGCCCGAGGCGAACCACTGCATGGTGGCGAAGGACACGCCCGAGACGAGGACGCCCGGCCAGACCTCGAAGGCCTCTTTCCAGGTGCCGCCTTCCATCTTCACGAACGTTGCGACGAGCCAGAACGGGACGAAGACGGACGCGAACGGGAGCTGGTGCCCGGCCATCTTGGAGAGCGTGAGCTGGTCGAGACCGCTCACCGCGGCGAGCGTGACGATGGGCGTCCCGATCGCGCCCCAGGCGACCGGGGCCGTGTTCGCGAGAAGGTTCAGGACGGCCGACTGGAACGGCCGGAAGCCGAGGCCGACCATGACGGCGCCCGCGATCGCGACGGGCGTCCCGAAGCCGGACGTGCCCTCGATGATCGCGCCGAAGGAGAACGCGATCAGGAGGACCTGGAGTCGTCGGTCGAACGAGATGTGAATGATGGATTCCTTCACGATCTCGAACTTGCCGGTGATCACGGTCATCGTGTAGAGGAACATGGCCGCGAGGACGATCCAGATGATTCCGAGGAAGCCGGAGAGCGTGCCGAGACCGAACGCGGAGACGGCCGAGACGAGAGGCATCTTGAAGGCGATGCACGAGACGAGGAACGCGGCGAGCACGCCGTAGAACGCGGCGAACGGAGCTGCAATGCCGAGATGCTTCACTCCCTGCTTGTCGCGGTGGGGATGCAGCGCGATGAAGTAAAGAAGGACGAGAATCGGGATCGCCGCCACGATCGTGGAGAGGAAGGCGTTGCCCATCGGGTCGTAGTTCTGTTGAAACATCGGACCTCCACTGACAAACGTTGACGTTTCCGCGTCAGGCTGAACCGACTGGTGGCTGTTCCAGAATGATTCGGATGAATCATGTCCCCTTGGGTGGCAGAAACGGGGAAATGGGTCCCCCGGAGGCGCCGGAAACGGCCGGCCGCGGGGGTGGGGGGATAATTCGGTTGCAGTGAGCCTCGCTGCCGGCCTCTCCGTCAACATCTCCGGGGATGTCGTCGCGCGGATGGCGGCCCTGGTGGGCGCGAAAAACTGCATCACGAGCGCCGCCGGCCTCCACACGTACGAGTGCGACGGGCTGATGAGCTTCCGGGTCGCGCCCTCCCTCGTCGTCCTGCCCGGCTCGACGGAGGAGGTCGCCGCGGTCGTGACGCTCGCGAAGGAGGCCGGACTCCCGGTCGTCGCGCGGGGAGCCGGCACCGGCCTGTCCGGCGGGGCGCTCCCGGTGCCGGGAGGTGTCGTCGTCGCGCTCACGCGGATGAAGAAGATCCTCTCGGTCGACCTCGAGAACGGCTTCCTGCGCGTCCAACCGGGCGTCGCGAACCTCGACGTGAGCCGCTATCTCGCAGCCGCAGGCTTCTACTACGCGCCGGACCCGTCCTCCCAGAGCGTCTGCACGATCGGCGGAAACGTCTCGGAGAACTCCGGCGGGGCCCACTGCCTGAAGTACGGCTTCACCGCGAACCACGTGCTCGGCGCGCGCGTCGTCCTCGCGGACGGCTCCGTCGTGGACCTCGGCGGGCCCGCGCCCGATGCGCCCGGCTACGACCTGATCGGCGTGTTCGTCGGGAGCGAAGGAATGCTCGGGATCGTGACGGAGGTCGTCCTCCGGATCCTCCGGAAGCCGCAGGCGACGCGCACCTTTTTCGCGACCTTCCCGTCCACCGACGAGGCCGGCAGCGCCGTCTCGGCGATCATCGCCTCGGGCGTCGTGCCCGCCGCGATCGAGATGATGGACCGCCTCGCGATGCGGGCGGCCGTCGCCGCGACCGGCCTCGACTGGCCGGACGTGGGAGCGTCGCTCCTCATGGACGTCGACGGGCCTCTCGCCGAGGTCGAGCACACGTCCCGCCATTCGGTCGAGCTCGCGCGAGCCGCCGGCGCGCTCGAGATCCGCATCCCGAGGGACGAGGGCGAGCGGGCGCTCATGTGGAAGGGGCGCAAGAGCGCCTTCGCGGCCGTGGGGCGCATCAGCCCGAACTACATCGTGCAGGACGGGGTGATCCCGCGCTCGACGATCGCCGACGTCCTCCGCGAGATCGCGGAGCTCTCGAGCCGGGCGGGGCTCCGGGTCGCGAACGTCTTCCACGCGGGCGACGGCAACCTTCACCCCCTCGTCCTCTACGACGCCCGCGTCCCGGGCCAGGAGAAGGCCGCCGAAGACCTCGGCGGCGCCATCCTCAGGCTGTGCCTGAAGCACGGGGGCTCGATCACCGGCGAGCACGGCGTGGGCGCCGAGAAGGCGGCCTACATGGGCGAGATGTTCGGCGAGGCGGACCTCGACACCATGCAGAGCCTGCGGTGCGCGTTCGACCCCGAGCGGCGCATGAACCCCGGGAAGGTCTTCCCGACGCCGCGCCTCTGCGGCGACGTCGGCGGGCGTCCCGGCGAGCCGGTGCGGACTTGAGTGCCGCCGGGCCCGCCGCCGCCCGGGCCGCAACGGACGCGGACGCGATCCTCGGCGTCCGGCCGAAGGAGGTCTTCGCGCCGGCGACGGTCGCGGAGGCCGCCGATGCCCTCGCCGAGAAGGCCCGCGCCCGTGCAAGCGTCGGGTTCATCGGCGGCGGGACGTCGCTCGCTCTGGGCCGGCCTCCGCGGAAGCTCGATGCCGTGATCCGGACCGAGCGCCTCGATCGCATCGTCGAGCACGCGCCTTCCGACCAGATCGTCGTCGTGGAGGCCGGCCTCACGCTCGGCGCCCTTCAGCGCGCGGTTGCGGCCCGTGGCCAGCGCCTCGCGCTGGATCCGCCGCTCACGGATCGGCGGACGGTCGGCGGCCTCGTCGCGACGAACGCGTTCGGCCCGCGGCGCACGCGATACGGGACGCTTCGAGACCTCGTGATCGGGATCTCCCTCGTCCGCGCCGACGGAATCATCGCGAGGGGCGGCGGCAAGGTCGTCAAGAACGTGGCGGGCTTCGACCTGCCGAAGATGATGATCGGGTCGCTCGGCACGCTCGGGCTCGTCGCGACGGTGACGTTCCGGCTCCACCCGCTGCCGGAAACCGGCGTCACGCTCGTCGCGCGCTCGCGCACGGCGCGCGGCGTGCGGGAGCTCCTCGCCGCGATGCGCGACGCCCAGCTCGAGCCGGCGGCCACCGCCGCGCTCTCGGGCGAGGAGGGCTTCGATCTCGGCCTCCGCTTCGAGGGTTTCGAAGAAGGGGTGAAGGAACAGGTCGGCCGGACGCTCGCCCTCGCCGCGAAGGGCGCGGCGCCTTGCGAGACGCTCTCCGTGGCCGAAGAGCGCGCCTTCTGGGAGCGCCATGACGCCGTGCGAACCGGCGGCCCGCTCCGGGCAAAGGCCGCACTGCTCCCTTCTGCATTCGAAGAATTCTCCGAAAGTGTCCTTCCGAAGCTCCGCGACGTCCTTTCCGGCCTTGCGTTGGCCGTCTATCCGACTCTCGGAATCTGCTTTTTCTCCGGACTCCCTTCCGACGTAGCCTCCGCTGTCGCGGCGATCGCGTCCGCGCGCTCCTTGGCCGCCGCGGCCGGTGGCTCGCTCGTCCTCGAGGAGGCGCCGGACGGCGTGCGTGCGCTCGTCGACCCGTGGGGGGCGCCGCCTTCGTCGTTCCCGCTCATGCGCTCACTCAAGGAGCGCCTCGATCCGGGGTCCCGGCTGAACCCGGGGCGTTTCGTGGGCGGGATCTGATGCGCGACCTCCTCGACGACTGCGTGCACTGCGGCTTCTGCCTCCCCGCGTGCCCGACGTACCAGTCCTGGGGCGTGGAGGCGGACTCGCCGCGCGGCCGGATCCACCTCATGCGGGGGCTCGCCGACGGGACTCTCGCGCTCGACGCCGACGTCGTGAAGCACTTCGATCGCTGCCTCGGCTGCATGGGGTGCGTCACCGCCTGCCCGTCCGGCGTGAAGTACGACGTCCTGATCGAGGAAGCCCGCGCGCGCATCGAGGCGCGGTGGGACCGCGGCCTTTTCGACGACCTCCACCGCCGTCTCCTGTTCGCCGTCCTGCCTTACCCGCGCAGGCTCAAGGTGCTCGCGGCCGCCGCGCTCCTCTACGCGAAGAGCGGCGCGAAGGCGCTCGTGCGGAGGAGCGGCGTCTTGCGCCTCCTTCCGCGCCGGCTCGCGCAGCTCGAGGCGCTCATGCCGGACCTCGACGGCGGCGCGCTGACGGCTCGCCTGCCCGCACTCACGCCGGCCACGTCGCCTCGCCGCTTCCGCGTCGGGCTGGTGGCCGGCTGTGTCCAGCGCGTGTTCTTCCGGCACGTCAACGAGGCCACGCTGCGCGTCCTCGCCGCAGAAGGGTGCGACGTCGTCGTGCCCGAGGGGCAGGGCTGCTGCGGCGCGCTGTCGCTCCACGCGGGCCGGGTCGGGGAGGCCGCGGAGATGGCCAAAGGCCTCATGGACGCCTTCGAAAGGGAACGGCTCGACGTGATCATCGTGAACGCGGCGGGCTGCGGCTCGAACCTGAAGGACTACGGCAGACTCTTCGCCGGCGATCCGGAGATCGCCGCTCGGGCCGCGGCGTTCGCGGCGAAGGTCCGGGACGTCACGGAGTTCCTCGCGTCCGTCCCGAGGGTCGCGACGCGCCGTCCTCTCGCCGTGCGCGTCGCCTATCACGACGCCTGCCACCTCGCGCACGCCCAGAAGATCAAGGATCCGCCGCGCGTGCTCCTCTCGGAGATCCCCGGCCTCACGCTCCTCGAGATCCCGGATTCCGACCAGTGCTGCGGAAGCGCCGGCATCTACAACCTCGTCGCGCCGCGCTCATCCGACGAGATCGGCCGCCGGAAGGCGGAGAACGTGCTCTCCGTGAAGCCGGAGCTTCTCGCGAGCGCGAATCCCGGCTGCACGCTCCAGATCGGGCGGCTTCTCGGGGAGCGCGGCGTTTCGCTCGCGGTGGGGCATCCGGTCGAGATCCTCGACGCCTCGATCGCGGGGACGCCTCTCCCGGGGCGTTAGGGATCGGGGCGTCACTCCGGGGTTCTCCAGGTGTCCGGTGTTCCGGTCCCGGAGCAGTGCTTCCATTCGGGCTCGAGCGTGGCGTGGTGAATGTCCCAACGCTCGGCGAGGAGGCTGCGGATCGCCGCGAGCTGCGTCTCGACTTCTCCGAGCGTCTCGCACGCGAGCTTCACGTGAGCCGTGAGGACGACGTCGCCGGGCCCCACGGTCCACGCGTGGACGTGGTGGAAGCGGGCCGGAGCGAAGGTGGCGTCGAGCGTGGACACCATGGATTCGACGTCGAGGCCTGACGGAGCGGCCTCGATGAGGATCCGGACGCTCGCCCGGATCAGCCGGCCTGCGCTCGCGACGACGGCGACGCCGATGAGGAGCGACACGGCGGGATCGATCCAGGGGCCGGCGCGCGTGCCCGACAGAAGGGCCGCACCGACGACGGCGAGAGACGCGAGCGCATCCTGCAGGAGATGGAGAAACGCGCCCCGGACGTTGAGGTCGTGCGCCTCGTGCCGGTGGAGGAGAAGGACGGCCGCCGCATTCGCGACGAAGGCGACGAGCGCGACCGCGAGCATCGCGCGCCCGTTCACGGCGGCGGGATTCCGGAGCCGGCCGATGGCTTCCCGCCCGATGAGGACGGCGAGGCTCACGAGGACCGCCGCGTTCACGAGCGCCGCGAGGACCTCGAAGCGGCGGAACCCGTACGAGAAACGTCCGCTCGGCGCCTTGCGGCCGAGCGCCCTCGCCGCGATCGCGAGAAGGAGCGCCCCCACGTCGCTCGCGTTGTGGAGCGCGTCCGAGAGAAGCGCGAGGCTCCCGCTCGCGGCCCCTCCCGCGACCTCCACGACCGTGATGAGGACGTTGAGAACGACACCCGCCCAGAGCCTCGCGTCGAGGGAGCGCGCCGGTCCGGAACGACTGTGCCGATGAGCGGACGTGATCGCCTCCACCTGTCCGACGCCCACGGGGCCGGCTCTACGCCTCATGTTCCCACGACTGGCGGGCGATAATCGGGACCGCATTGGAGACGCACATGCCGCTCGTCGACCTCGACGCCATCCCGCAGGTTCCGCTCGACTTCGTGAACGCCGATCATCGCGAGGAGGCGCGGCTCCTGAATGCGGTCGCGGACGCGGTCGACGCGCTGGACGCGGGGCGTGGCGACGCCCAGGCCGCCCTCGTGAGCCTCGCGGCGCTGCGCGGCCACACCGCGGCCCATTTCGGGAGGGAGGACGACGCGATGCGCCGCACCGCGTTTCCCGCGTTCCCCGTCCACCACGCCGAGCACGTGCGCGTCCTCGCCGAGCTCGACGACGAGATCCGCCGGTTCGCGGCGACGGGCGACTCGGCGCGCCTGAGGGCCTGGGTCCTCGGGGACGTCCCGAAGTGGTTCGCGAACCACATCGAGACCATGGACCTCGTCACGGCTCGATTCATCGTGAGCCGGATCTAGCCGCTCGGCGGGTGCTCCTCAGGCCCGGCGCCGGCCCGGCGCGGCCGGGATGCGGGCGACGACGTCCGAGAGCCGGATGCGCTTCAGCTCGCCTTCGGCGGCGCCCTCGGCCCTGGCGAAAACGTCCGAGAGCACGCCCCTGATGGAGACGCTCACGGGACAGTGCCGTGCCTCTTTGTTCGCGTGGACCGCGAACAGCCCTCCTCCGCCGGCCGCGCGGTGGACGTCGAGAAGCGTGATGGACGACGCGGGCCGCGCGAGCGTGAACCCTCCCTTGCGCCCGGGATGCCCGAGCACGAGGCCGGCCTTCTCGAGCCGCGACAGGATGCGGCGCAGAACGACCGCGTGTGTCACGACGCTCCCCGCGAGGTCTTCGGAGGTCAGCGTCCCGCCGCTCCAGGCGAGGGCCGCCAGGAGATGCACGCCGACGGCAAAGCGGGTGTTCGCGGCCACAACGGTAACCAACGTAGTTTCGATTAGTCGTTCTGTCAAGCCCGGGCCCCGCTCCGGGCCGTGCGACCTGCGGGTTAGAATCAATCGCACAAGAGGCCGAAGATGTCGTTGATCGTCAAATTCAACCTGATCCTGATCCTCGTCTTCGCGGTTGCGCTCGTCCCGGCGGCGTATCTGTCGGACCAGCTCCTCCAGACGAACGCGCGCACGCAGATCGTTCAGAACGCGCGGATCATGATGCAAACGGCGCTCGCGACGCGGGGCTACACGAACAAGCAGATCAAGCCGCTGCTCGCACCCCGCCTTGCGGACGAGTTCCTCCCGCAGTCGGTGCCGGCGTACTCGGCGACGGAGATCTTCAACAACCTCAGGGAGAGCAACCCCGAGTACACGTACAAGGAAGCGACGCTGAACCCGACGAACCCGCGCGACCGGACGGTGGACTGGGAAGCCGACGTCGTCAACGCGTTTCGCGCGGACGGGAAGCTCGCCGAGATCATCGGGGAACGCGAGGGTCCGCTCGGGCGATCGCTCCACCTCGCGCGGCCGATCAAGATCACGGACGCCGGCTGCCTGACGTGCCACACGACGCCCGAGGTCGCGCCCGCGTCGGTCGTCAAGGCCTACGGGACGAACAACGGCTACGGCTGGAAGCTGAATGAGACCGTCGGCGCGCAGATCGTTTCGGTCCCGATGGCGGTGCCGATCGAAATGGCGAAGAAGGCCTTTCGGGCGCTTCTCGCGACGCTCGTCGGCGTCTTCGTCTTCATCCTCGTCTTCCTGAACATCCTCCTCTGGTTCATCGTCATCCGGCCGATCCGGAACCTCTCGTCGATGGCCGACCGGGTTTCGACGGGCGACCTCGGGGCGCCCGAAGTCGCCGTGCACGGCTCCGACGAGGTGTCCGTGCTCGCGGGCTCGTTCAACCGGATGCGCATCAGCCTCAGCAAGGCCCTCAAGATGCTCGAGGATGAGTGAGGGCGGTGGCGGGGGCGCGATGACGCCCGGCGTCCTCGCGCCGGGAGAGCGATTCGGCGACTACGAGATCCTCGCCGAGCTCGGCGCGGGCGGGATGGGCCGCGTGTATCGCGCGAGGGACCTCACGCTCGAACGGACGGTCGCGCTCAAGACGCTCGCGCCGCAGTTCGGGAGCGACGCCGGTTTCGTCCAGCGATTCCTCAAGGAAGCGCGTGCGGCCGCTCGCCTGAACCACCCGAACATCGTCCAGATCTACGACTTCGGACAGGTGGGCGACACCTACTACCTCGCGATGGAGTACGTGGACGGCCACTCGCTCGGCGCCTACCTCAAGCGCGGGCACTTCACCGAGCGGGACGCGATCCTCGTGGTCCGCCACGCCTGTCGCGCGCTCGCGGTCGCCCACGCCGAGGGGCTCGTTCACCGCGACATCAAGCCCGACAACCTCATGCTCACGAGCAAGGGCGAGGTCAAGCTCGTCGACCTCGGGATCGCCAAGCGCGTCGACGAGGACCAGAACCTCACGCAGACGGGGCAGGCGGTCGGAACGCCGCACTACATCTCTCCCGAGCAGATCCGGGGTCTCAGGGACATCGACGCGCGCGCGGATATCTACTCGCTCGGCGCGACGCTCTATCACCTCGTGACGGGCCACACGCCGTTCCGGGGGACGTCGGGCGCGCTCGTGATGTCGATGCACCTCGCCCAGCCCCTCGCCGACCCGCGGACGTACAGGCCCGAGCTCTCGGAGGGGATTTGCCGGGTCATCCGGAAGACGATGGCGAAAGAGCGCGCCGAGCGTTACCCGGACGCGGACTCGCTCGACCGCGACCTCTACCGCCTGCAGACGGGAGAGATGCCGGAGGCCGCCGAGCCTGGGGAGACCGCCGTCGAAACGCTCGTGCGTCCCGACGCGTCCGCGCCGCGCTCTCTGTCCGGACGCGCGCCGGCGGCGACGGCGCCGCCGCACCCGGCCTTCGACTCCGGCGTCCTCAATCGCGTCGAGGATCTTCTCGCGAGCGACATCGGGCCGATGGCGCGCGTTCTCGTCCGGCGCGCCGCGAAGTCCTCCCCGACGCTCGAAGCGCTCTGCGGCGAGCTGGCCGAACAGGTCGCGGCGGGGCCGGCACGCGAGGCGTTCCGCTCGAAGTGCCTCCTCGCCGGCCGGGCGGCGACGCCCCCGCCCCAGCACGCGGCGCCCGCAACGCCGGCTCCTCCCCATGTCCCGGAGGTGTCGCGCAGTTCGTCCCTCCCCGGGCGGCGGGCCTCGGGCGAGGCGCCGGCCCCCGCCGCGCCCGTGGCCGGCGGGAACGCCTTCGCCGTGGCGGATGCGGACCTCCACACTCTCGAGGCCGAGCTCGCGAAGCACGTCGGCCCGCTCGCCCGCGTCCTCGTGAAGAAGGCCGCGAAGGGCGCGGGGAACATGTCACACGTGATCACGAAGCTCGAGCTCGAGATCGATTCAGACGACGCCCGCCGTGCGTTCCGCGCCGCCGTCAGGAACCTGCGCTAGACGGCTCCCGCCTCAGCGGTCGATCTCGATGAACGGGTCTCCGTCGATGTCTTCATCGGTGTCGGTCTTGCCCGTGACGGTGTACTTGTAGAGGAAGACCCCGTCGCTCGGCGCGAGGCCCGCCGGAAGGGTCACGGTGCATTGCTTGGCGGTCTTCGTGCAGTCGGGCGGCGGGATCCGGGGGATCGACGGACTCGGCGGCGGGTCGAAGACGATCGTGGTCGCCTTGTGCTTGAATCTCCACGTCAGAACCGTCGTGTTCGAGGCGTTGTCGTAGTCCTCGACCGGACGAGTCGTCGGGAGCGCCAGGGCTCCTGGGTGGCCGTTGGCTTTCTTGATCACCCGCAGCTCGACGGAGTTCTTCGGCTTCGTCGGAAGTACCGGCTTTTTCTCCTCTGTCTTTGCGCACGCCGCTGCGAGGACCGAAAGCGCGACGGCGAGTCCCATCCGAACGCGTTGCGGACAACTCACGAACATGGTCGGCCTCCTTGTCGTTTCGGTCATTCTGAACCCTTTGCCCGCGCCGTGGACAGCGCCTTTTCGAACCGGGGGTCGGCCCGCACCTCGCCGAACTCCGGGTCGGCCTTGAGGAGGAACGGGCTGAAGCCCCGGCGGACGGCCTCGGCGAGAAGGGCGAACGCCGTGGAGCGGTCCTGGCGAAGGAAGGCGAGGCGGGCGGCCTCGACGAGGACCGCCGAGTCGTCGGGCGCCGCTGCACGCGCCCGGAGGATGGTCTCCCGGGCCTGCTCCTCTCGGCCGAGATTCCGGAGCGCACGCGCCTTGTTGCGCAGGGCGTTGACGTCCCGCGGGTTGACCGACAGCTCGCCGGCGGCCTGGCGGAGGGCCTCCTCGTAAGCCTCGTGGGCGCGCGCGGCGGAGCCGGCCCGGAGCGCGGCGTCGCCGAGGCCGATCCACGGCGTCGATTTCTTCGGCGCGGCCGCGACCGCCTTTTCGAAAGCGGCGGCGGCCTCCGCATAGCGTCCCTTGTAGAAGTAGGACGTCCCGAGGTTCGACCAGCCGCTCGAGTTCGGCTGCCCCTGCAGCTCGATGGACTTCTGCGCGGCGCGCACGGCGTCGTCGAGCCGCCCGGTCTGGAGGTACGCCCCGCACAGGTTCGAGACGGGCCGCGGGCTCGTCGGATTCAGGCGCGCCGCTTCCTCCCAGGCTGTGATCGCGCGCGCGTAGTCCCCCCTCAGGTAGAGGAAGACTCCGAGACGGTTCTGCGGCGCCCAGGAGGACGGACGGGCGGCGGCGGCCTCGCGGTACGCCGCCTCGGCTCCCTCCGGCTTGCCGGAATCGGCGAGCGCGTCGCCGAGAAAGAGGAGAGCCTCGACAGAAGCCGGGTCGCGGGCGAGCGCGCGGCGGAAGTCCTCGATCGCCTCGTCGAAGCGCCCGGAAACCGCCTTGCTGCGCCCGAGCGTCAGGAGCGTCTCGAATCGCGCCGGGTCGATCTTCTGGGCGGCCTCGGCGCTCGTCCGGGCGAGAGCCGGGAACGCGACATCGTGCGTGTTCTGGTACGCCGCGAGGTACGCGCGGCCAAGGGCGGCCTGGACGACCGCCGAGGACTCGCCGCCCGGGATCTTCTTCAGAAGATCGATCGCGCGCTCGACGGACGCCTCGTCGTCATAGCGCTCGAGATACCCGAGGGCGACGATGGTGTCCGTCTGCGGGGCGCCCGCCGGGACGGACGACGGCGCGGGCGTCGGGACGGCCCCCCCCGCCGCGAGATGCAGGCGCAGCGACGAGACGAGCTTCTGCGCGAGCTCCTCCTCGAGCCGGAAGTGCTCGGCGGCCGGCCCCGACACCTCCCCGGCCGCGATCTGGATGGGGGAGCCGGCGAAGGAGATCGAGAAGGAGAGCTCCCGCGTCTCGCCCATCTGGCGCACCGCGGGCTGGACGAGGAGGTTCGCGCCCGTGTCGCGCGCCCACTTCGCGGGGTCCGTTTCCTTGAGCATCGCCGCGCTCGACGGCCGCGTGATCGCGAGGTTCGGGATCGCCATGTTCTGGAGCTTCACGCCGAGGCTGAAGGACACGCCGTCGCACAGCTGCCGCCCGTCCGGGCGGCCCGTGAGGTCCGTCGCGGGGAGGATCGCGAGGAGCTTCGAGGCGGGCAGGGCCGTCCCGGAGCGTTCGCGGACGGCAAGCCAGAGGAGACCGACTCCGGCGACGAGGAGGACGGCGCCCGCCGCGAGCATCGCCTTCGGGCCTCCGCGGCGCGCGAGCGAGGCCGAGCGGCTCGAGCGTCCGGAGACCGGAAAGACCGCGGTCGTGCGCGAACCGGCGGCGGCCTCGAGGAACGGACGGGTGCCGGCCACGCTGGACGGCCGGCCGTTGGGATCCTTCTGCAGCAGCCGCTGCATGAGGTCGAGGAGGGGCGCGGGCGTCGCGGCCGGGAGCGCCGCCCAGTCGGGATCCCGGTCGAGGATGGCGACGAGGATGTCCGACACGCTCTCGCCGTCGAACGCCTTCTTCCCGGCCAGCATCTCGTACAGGACGCACCCGAACGCCCAGAGGTCCGACCGGCCGTCCAGCGCGCGGCTGCGCGCCTGCTCGGGGCTCATGTAGCTCGCGGTCCCGAGAACGACTCCCTGGTGCGTGGGGTCGGCGGCGATCGTGGGCGAGTGCGAGATGTCGGGCGAGGCCGCCCCGATCCCGAACGCCTTTGCGAGGCCGAAGTCGAGGAGCTTGAGCTTGCCTTCCGGCGTCACGTTGACGTTCGTGGGCTTGAGGTCGCGGTGGAGAACGCCCTTGGCGTGCGCGGCCTCGAGGGCGTCGGCGATCTGGAGCCCGAACCGGATCGCCTCGTTCACGGAAACGGGCGCGCGCGCGATGCGCTGTTTGAGCGTCTCGCCCGACACGAGCTCGAGAACGAGGAACCTCAGGCCGTCGACCTCCTCGAAGCTGTAAATCGCCGCGATGTTCGGGTGGTTCAGCGAGGCGAGGACATGGGCCTCGCGCGTGAAGCGCTGGAGCCGGTCTTCGTCCTCCGCGAAAGCCTCGGGGAGGACCTTGATCGCGACCTCGCGCTGAAGGCGCGTGTCGCGCGCCCGGAAGACTTCACCCATGCCTCCCGCGCCGAGGCGCGACAAGACTTCGAACGTCCCGAGGCGGGATCCGGGTTCGAGGGGCATGGTCCGGTGACGATTATCTACAATCGCTCTCTTATGCCGATTCCTCGCGCGTTCGCGTCCGCTCTTCTCCTCGTCCTCCTCGCCTCCGGGAGCGCCGCCGCCGCGGAGCCTCCGTCCGCCGGCCTCTGGAACGCGTGGCCCGCCGCGCGGGTTTACACGGGCGATCCGTTCGCGCTGAAATCCGCGGCCCTCCGGTCCGAGATCGCGCGCCTCGCCGCGCGCCATCCCGGCCTTTTCCGCGTGGACGAGGAAGGGACCTCGGCCGAGGGCAGGCCGATCCCGCTCCTCGTCGCCGGGTCCGGCCCGACGACCGTGCTCCTCTGGTCGCAGATGCACGGCGACGAGCCGACCGCCACGGTCGCGCTCCTCGACGTCCTGAACCATCTCGGCGCCACACGGGAGACGCCGGCGACGAAGGAGCTGCTCTCGAAGCTCACGCTCGCGATCATCCCGATGCTCAATCCCGACGGGGCCGAGCGCACGCGACGGACGAACGCTCAGGGGATCGACATCAACCGCGACGCGCTCCGTCTCCAGTCGCCCGAGGGCCGCTTCCTCAAGAGCGTGCGCGACCGCCTGAAGCCGGCCGTCGGATACAACCTCCACAACCAGGGGCCGAACACGCTCGCGGGACCCTCGGGCGCCCAGGCCGCGATCGCGCTCCTGGCCGTTCCGTTCGACGAGGCGTTCACGGAAAACGACGGCCGGCGGACGACGAAACGGCTCGCCGTCCTCGTGCGCGACCTCCTCCAGCCGTGGGCGCCGGGCCGCGTCTCGCGCTACGACACGGAGTACACGGCGCGCGCGTTCGGCGACTCGCTGACGCGCTGGGGGACGCCGACGCTCCTGATCGAATCGGGCGGGTTCTCGGCGGCGGGCGCCGAAGAGGCCGCGGCGCTCGTCCGCCTGAACTTCGTCGCGCTCCTCGGGACGCTCTCCGCTCTCGCGGACGGATCCGTGGCGCGCGTCGACGCTGCGGCGTACGACTCCATCCTGCTCAACGTGCGCGACCGGCTCTTCGACGTCCTCGTGCGAAACGCCGTCGTGATCGGCGGCGGCGGGCTGCCGCCGTACCTTGCGGACGTCGGCTGGAACGTCCCTCCGACGCGTCCGGGCTTCACGGGTCCGGCCGTGGGCCGGGGCCGCGGCGGCGCGGTTCTCGACGTGGGAGACCTCGACACCTACAAGGGCAAGACCGAGGTCGACGCCCTGAACCGGCTCCTGTGCGTCGCGCCGAAGGGCGGGCCCGAGGGCTGGGCGAAGGTGCTCGAGGGCCTGAAGGCGAGAGGGCTCGCGGCGGCGGACGGGACGCTTACGCTGACGGCCGACGCGCTCTCGCAGGAGGCGCAGGCGTGGCTCGAGGGCGGTTCCGCGCTCGCGCCGGGCTACAGCGGCGACTTCCTGCTCCTCGCGCCGGCCGGCGACGGCCGCTTCCGCGTGGAGCGCCGCCTTTCGACGACGAAGCCCTGAAGCGTCTGCGCCCGCCGCTTCAGCCGTGCGCGGGAGCGGCGGCCGGCGCGGACGCGCGCGAAGCGCCGTCGCAGTAGCGGGACCAGACCGTGGCCGCGGCGAGCGCGGCGATCGAGAGCGTCACGACGACGACGAGAGCGACCGGACGCGCGCGGCGAGAGGGTGCGACCGAGAGGGACTGCGCGAGGCGCTCCGCGCTCGTCGTGCGTTGCGCGCCGGCCGTGAACGTCGCCTCGACGTCGCCGAAGCGAATGGACGCGCCGGACGCGAGCGGCGCCTCGGAGACGCGCTTGCCCTCGACGAAGAGGCCGTTCGCGCTCCCGAGGTCGCGCGCGACCCAGCCCTCTCCCCGCCTTTCCACGATCGCGTGCTTTCGGGAGACGGAGCGGCTCGAGAGGACGACGTCGCAATCGGGATCGCGCCCGACGACGGCCCGCGCCTCGACGACGATGCGCTTTTCCGTGCCCGCGTCGTTCACGGTCAGGACGGTCGGCATCGCTGCTCCTCCCGCTTGCGGAATCTCATGCCGCGGGCCCGTCGAGCGTTCCGGGCGGCGGCGCGAGGACGAAGGCGACGTCGCCGACGTTGGTCCCGGTCGCGCCGGGCCGGAAGGCGTCCCCGAGTGCCTCGAAGAAAGGCCCGGTGTCGTTGTCGAGGAGCGCCTGCCCGGGATCGAGACCGAGCTCCTCGGCGCGCGCGAGCGTCGTTCCGTCCGCGAAGGCTCCCGCGGCCGACGGCTCGTGATCGACTCCGTCCGTCCCGGCGCAGAGGATCGAGGCGCCGCCGACGCCCGCGACCGCGTATGCCGCCGAGAGAGCGAGCTCTCTGTTGCGCCCGCCGCGGCCGTGTCCGCGCACGGTCACCGTGGTCTCGCCTCCGAAGATCGTCAGGAGACGGCGCGCGTGGACGCTTCGGCGCCTGAGGTTCCCCGCGCTCGCCCCGGCGAGCGCGAGGCGCCGCCCGGCCGCACGCGCTTCTCCGAAGAGGAGCTCGGGCACGAGGCGCGTCTCGAAGCCGAGGCGGTTCGCCTCGTGGCGAGCCCCGTCGAGCGCCGTCCTCACGTCCGCGAGAAGGACGCTCCAGCGGGGGCCGCCGGCCGGCGGCGCGGCGGGGGCGGGACCGTCGAGGAAGGCGCGCACGGCAGGCGTCACGAGCGGGCCGAGCCGGTACCGCTCGAGGATCGCGCGGGCCTCCGCCGGCCGCGGCGGGACGCCGAGCGTGGGGCCCGAGGCCACGAGGTGCCAGCCGTCGTCCCCGAGGTCCGAGAGGACGAGCGTCATCACGTCGGCCTCCCCGCAGGCGGCCGCGAGCCGGCCGCCCTTGACGCGCGAGAGCGCGCCGCGCACGACGTTGATCTCCGCGATCGGCGCCCCGGCCGCCATGAGAAGGGACGCCGTGCGCGCCTTGTCCTCGAGCGCGAGGTCGCCCGCGGGCGCCGCGAGGAGACTCGAACCGCCGCCCGAAAGAAGGACGAGGAGGAGATCGCCCTTCCGGAGGCGCCGGGCGAGGTCGAGCGCCGCCTCTCCGGCGAAGAGGCTGTTTTCGTCCGGCAGCGGATGGCTCGCCAGAACGAGGTGCGCGCCGCGCGGGAGGCCCTCGGCCGGTGACTCCGCGGGAGCGACGACGAGCGCCTCGTCGAGCCGGCGGCCGAGGCTCGCGGCGGCCGCGACCGTCATGGGGACGGCGGCCTTCCCGACCGCGAGCACCGCGACGCGCCCCGGCGCGAAGACGAACTCCCGCCGCGTCGGCGAGGACACGGAGCGGACGTAGACTCCGTCGCCGCGGCGCCCGAGAGCCTCCGAGACCAGCGCGGCCGGGTCCACGGCGGCGACGGCGGCACGGTAGAGCCGCGTCAGGATCTCGCGGTCGTCCAAACTCCCCGGAGTCTAGCGAATGCGGCTCGGCGCGGAGGGGTAAACTCGCCGCCAGGGAGAATCGCCATGGCACGCTCACGGATGGACGAAATTCTCGGGTCGGTCAAGGATGCCGGCGACCGCGGCCAGGAGATCGCCGCTCAGGTGGCGGCGCGCGTCGAGGACGTGCTCGACGAGGCGGGCGTCCAGGGCAAGCGCGTCCGCAAGGAGCTCGCCCGACGCTTCAGGCAGGTGGACCGTGTCGGCCGTGACAACGCCTTCGTGATGGCCTTCGGAGCGCTCGCCATCGGCATCCTGATCGGCTGGCTCGTCGGCCGCGACGACGACTGACCCCGCCGCCGGCCTCAGGCGTAGTGGTCGGCGTTGATCTGCTGGTAGTGCTTCCACTTCTCGGGGATCGTCTCCTCCGTGAAGATGGCCTTCGGCGGGCACACGGGCTCGCAGTTGCCGCACTGGATGCACGTGTTCGGGTCGATGTAGAGCTGCGTCGCCTCGGCGTGGCCCTCTTCGTCCTTCTTCGGGTGGATGCAGTCGACGGGGCACACCTCGACGCACGCGGTGTCCTTCACGCCGATGCACGGCTCCGCGATGATGTACATGCCCATGGCGGCCCCTCCGTTTGAGACAGGGTATCACCGGCGGTTGACGCGCGGCTCCGGGGCCGAGAAGATCCGCGGGCGTCACCCCGAGGAGGACTCTTGGATCTC
>DATKLW010000062.1:0-2286 GCA_035542215.1 Thermoanaerobaculia bacterium
CCTGCAGATTCCGCGTCTCCGGGAACTGGCCGGGCGGACCTTCAACGTCGGCGGAGGGCGGGAGATCTCCGTCTCGCTCCTGGAGCTGACGGAACTCTGCGCCGCGGCCACGGGCCGACGCGTACCGGTGACGCCGGTGGCGGAGACCCGGGCTGCAGACGTTCCGCTCTACCTCACGGACGCGCGCCGCGTCCAGGCCGAGTTCGGCTGGGCGCCCAGCCGCTCGCCTCGCGACATCGTGGCGGCTTGCGTCGGCTGGCTTCGCGCCAACGAGGATGCGCTGCTGCCCGTCTTCGACCCGACGGGCGCGCGACGCGGCTCCGCCGGGACCTGACCTCAGGACTCGCGCCACACGACAGACAGCGTGAGCGGCATCCCTCCCACGCGATTCCGGACAACCCGGGCGCGCCCTTCCCGAAGGCGCTCGAGCATTCCCCGAAGCTGGGGGGCGCCGAGGAGCCGCAGGTCCTGGAGCTCGTCGATCGGGAACCGCCGTCCGAAGAGAGCGTATGCCCGTGCAAGCCGCGCGGCTCCTACGGCGCCGATCGCGGCGTCGAACCTCTCCTTTCCCAGCCAGTGAAGGAAAGGAAGAAGCGTGTGGGACTCGATTGGAAAAAAGCGATTCGGCGTCGTCACCATGCCGGAGCGCCCGACGCGCAGGCACTCGCCCAGGAATGCGACCTGGCGCTCCTCGCTCCCGACGTGCTCGAGGACGGCATTCGAATGGACGACGTCGAATGATCCGTCCGCGAAGGGGAAGGCGCCCCCGCCGTAGCTGACTGTCCGGATTTCGGGATGCAGCCGCTGGAATCCGGCCATGTTCCCGAGACCCAAAGCCGTCATCCGCCGAGGCCACGGGTAATGACGGGCGACGTAGTTCGTGACGGGAAGCGGCTCGTCGTTCCCGACGCCGACCTCGAGAAAACTGCTCGAGGCGGAGGGTGCAAGCGTCTCGAGGAGCCGTTCGAACCTCCGCCTGCGTGAAGCCGCGTGGACGCGGTCGAGAAGGCTGCCAGCGTACGACGTCACGACGAGACGAGCGTACCGCACGCCGGCGGCCGGAGGCTCAGCGGGGCGCCACGAGGGACATCCCGGCGGGCCTGTTCCCGTGAGCCCGCCGCTCTTCAGCGGGCGGGGAGCCGTTCCGACGGAACCCAGACGGTGGCCTCGGTGGCCCGCCGCTCGCGGTACGGCTCGCGCGGCGGGGCGCCCAGGCGGCCCGCGCGCGTGTAGCGCTCGAGGATGGCGGAAGAGAAGCGGTCGAGGATGCCGTGGCCGTACGCGAACGGGCCGAACTCGCCGAACGGCCGGTTCGTGACCAGGAAGACTTCGGGCGCCCGCGTGCGGAGCGCGTCGATCATCTCGTCCTCGCCGCGCGCGTCCTGGTGCTGGGGATGGAACTGCTCGTCGATGAACGGCGAGCGCCGGCCGGTCGTGAAGAGAAGGAGCCCGGGTTCAGGCAGGACCATGGCGTACCCGCCGGGCTTCACCCGCTCGCGGATGAGCGCGTCGGTGTCCCGCACGAGCCGGGCTTCCTCCGGCGGGAGGTAGAGGCGCGCGCCCGGGAGGCTCACCCATTCCCACGGACGGTCCCGGTATTCCACCCACCGGTCGTGGCACTGCGCGAGCGTCAGACCGGCCGCGAGTCCGGCGACGAAGGTCCGGTTCTTCGCGATCCGGCCCATCCAGCCGACGGCGACGACGAGCGCGAGCGGCGCGGCGAACGCCCCGTAGACGGGGTTGCGAAAGAAGAGCGGCATGCGAGCCACGGCCGCGAGCGCGAGGAGGCCGATCGCCACGCGCGCCGTCCACCCCCCGTCCGCGCGGGCCTCCGGCCCGGAGACGAGCCAGAGGACGCTCTCCATCGCCGCGACGAGGATCGCGACCGGCAGGAGGACGTGCAGCTCCTCGTTCCCCCGCAACAGCACCGAAGCCGCTCCGACCGCCGCGCCGAGGACGCCGGGAAGCGCGCGAGGCCACCGGGACGGAGCCAGCCGCGAGAGCCCGAGCGCGAGTGCAACGAAGAGAACCGACGGAAACACGGCGTCCCGCCACGCGCCCGCGAGCATCTCCGCGGGCGTGTTGCCTCCGAGGAGGACCATGCGGGTGTAGAGGCTCCGCCACGCCGGCGGCGTGTGGAGGGCGACGAGGAACCCGTGGCTTTCGACGGCCGGCAGCCCGCACAGGAGGACGGATGCGGCGAACGGGGCGGCGCCGAGGGCGGCGACGGCCAGCGTCGCGGCTGCGGCCTCGCCGCGAGACCTCCTCGCGAAGAACGAGAAGCCG
>DATKLW010000063.1:0-4322 GCA_035542215.1 Thermoanaerobaculia bacterium
AGGACCGTCTCGGTCTCGGCCGCGCTGACGAGCGTCTCGCCCCACGGCGACGTCACGGACGAGTCGCCCATGTGCCGGTTGCCCTTGCCGTCCTCGCCCACGCGGTTCACGCCCGCCACGTAGCAGAGGTTCTCGACCGCCCGCGCCTTCAGGAGGAGCTGCCAGTGCGCGCGGCGGCGCTCGGGCCAGTTCGCGACGACCGCGAAGAGGTCCGTCCCCTCGGCCGCGAGGCGGAAGGGCTCGGGGAAGCGCAGGTCGTAGCAGACGAGCGGTGTCACGCGCACGCCCTCGATCGTCCACGTGACGACCTTGCCGCCCTTCGCGTACACGGCGTCCTCGCCCGCGAACGAGAACGGGTGGAGCTTCGTGAAGCGCGAGAGGTCGCCCTCCGGTGTGACCCAGAGCGCGTTGTTGCAGGGAAGGGGCGACGGCGCTCCGGAGGCGTCGCACGTCTCGGCGAGGCCCGCGATCAGGTGCAGCCCGAGCCCGCGCGCCATCCCGCGCAGCCACTGCTCGCTCGGCCCGCCCGCCGGCTGCGCGATCTTCGTTCCGTCCATCGAGAAGCCCGTCGCGAACATCTCCGGCAGCAGCGCGAGCGAAGCGCCGTCGTCGGCCGCGCGCTTGAGGAGCTTCGCCGCGCCGGCGTGGTTCGACTTCCAGTCCTCCCAGGCGAGATCCATCTGGAGCAGGGCGACGCGCATCGGGGGAATTATGGACGCGCCGCGAGAAGGCGCCCGAGCGACGCGAGGAAGGCCTCCTGGCCGGCGCGGAAACGCGGGTCCGAAGGGGCGAGGCCGGTCACGAGCTCCGCCATCTGCGGGAGCGCCGCGGGCACGAGCGTGAGCGAGACGAGAGCGAGCTGGAGATAGCGCGCGTCGAGGTCCGGCCGCAACCGGCCGACGCGCTGCAGCTCCTCGAGCCCTTCGACCGCCGCGCGCCAGAGAGCGCGCCGCTCGGCAGCGCCCGGAACGGCGCCCGTTGGGGGCTCGAGCGCTTCCCAGAGCATCACGCGCATCCCGCCGGTGCGCTCCATCAGAAAACGCTGCCAGAAGACGAGAGCCTCCGCGAGGTCCGTGGGCGAGGTGCTGCCCGTCACCCGAAGCGAACGGGCGTTCGACGCGAAGACCTCTTTCACGAGCTCCTCGCGGCTCCCGAACGCGGCGCGGATCGTCCTGGGATGGACGGCCGCGCTCCGCGCGATGCGCGCGAGCCGGGCGCCCGTGGGGCCATGGGCGCGCACTTCGCGCACGGCCGCGGCGAGGATGCGCCGCCGCGTGCGCCGGGCGTCCCGCGTGCGCGGCTGGCCGGGATCGGGATCCGCCGCGGCGCCGCCGGCCCACCTTGCCCGGGCGGCCTGCCGGGCGATCTCGCTTCGTTCGAGCGCCGACAGGCTCGCGGCCCGCGCGGCGCCTCCGAGCAGGCCGCCGCGGCGCCCGAGGAGGGCCGCCGCCGCGGAGACCGGGCCTTTCCGTGAGCGGTCAAGCATGAGGTCCGATTCCTCCTTGTCCTTCACGATCAGCGGTTTGAAGCGCCCCTCCACGGCGAGGCCGCGGTGGGTGCCTGGGACATTGTGCTCCCGTCCGGGCGGCGCCAGGTTTGATCCATGACGACCAACTCCGCTGCGCCCCTGCCCCTCCTCGCCTCGCGCCGGCACACGCTGATCTTTCTCGCGATCCTCGCGGCCATCGCCGCCTGGGGCGCCGCCTCCCAGCCCCGCTTCGGAGGCGCTGCGACGGCGCTTTCTCCGGCGCAGAAATGGGCGGCGTACTCGTCCGTCGTCGTCGTCCAGCTCCTCCTGCTGCGGTTCATCGCCGTGGGCATCCGGAAGAACGGACGGAGTCTCCGGGACCTCGTGGGAAACCTCTCGGCGGCGCCGCGGACCTTCGCGGCCGACCTCGCCCTCGCCGCCGGATTCGTCGCTGCGGCGCTCGTTCTCTCGCCGCTCCTCGCCCGCGCGCTCGGCATCCACGACGACGTCGCGAGGGTCATCGGCCCGTCGGGCCCGGCGCAGACCGCGGCGTGGATCCTCGTCTGCGTCTCCGCGGGCGCCGGCGAGGAGATCTCGTTCCGGGGCTACCTGCAGGGACAGTTCGCACGCGGGACGTCCGCGACGTCCGCGGCCGTCCTCCTTCAAGCCGCGGTCTTCGCGGCCGCCCACGCGTACCAGGGCTGGGGGCCCGCCCTTCTCGCGGGCGTCTACGGGCTCGGGTTCGGCGCGCTCGCCGCCGCGCGCAAGAGCCTGCGCCCCGGGATTCTCGCGCACACGCTCGTGGACGTCGTCGGAGGGATTTTCCCCGGATGAGCGGGACGGGTCAGGGACGCGTCGCCCGCTCGACGAGATGGACGAAGGAGCGATAGCGCTCGCCCGTCGCGCGCGAGAGGCCGGCCTCGCACGTGCGGCTGGAGGACCAGTGGCCCCCGGCGCCCGCCTCGCGCGCCTCGGCGCTCTCGAGGCGCGTCGCCGAGGCCGTCAGCTCGGGGAAGAGGAAGCCGCGGTCGCCCGCGAAGCCGCAGCAGCCGGCGTCGGGCGGGACGGTCGCGGTCTCGGCGCAGGCGCGGGCCACCGCCTCGAGCTTCGGGACGAGGCCCATCTTCACGAGAGAGCAGACCGGGTGCAGGACGGCCGCCGGCTGCTTCTGCGTGACGGTCAACTTCGGGAGCAGGACGTCGTGGACGAACGCGACCCCGTCGAGGATCGTGAGCGCGTCGAAGCGCGCCTTGTTCTCGTCCGTGAGCGCCTCGCGCGCGTGGAGGAGCCCGTACGTGCACGGGCTCGTGTCGACGAAGACGGGCAGCTTCCCGCCGTCCGACCAGCGCCAGAAGTTCGCGATCGCGCGGTTCGCGGCGATCGCGTGCGCCTCCGTGTAGCCCTTCGACGAGAACGGGACGCCGCAGCACGTCCCCGCGGCGTCGGGGGGGACGTGGACGGGTACGCCCGCCCGCGCGGCGAGGGCGACGAGCGTGTCGACGAGCGGCGGCGTCTCGCCGTCGCCGGCCTCGGGTCCCATCGTCCGCGAAAGGCACGACGGGAAGTAGATCGCCTGCGCGCCCTCGCGCGTGGTCTTCGTCTTCGGCGCGCTCGCGGCGCGCGGCATCTCCGCGCTCCACTGCGGGAACGGGCCGCCGAGGGCCGCCTTCATCGCCTTCGTGAGGCCGGTCATCGCCCCCGCCCCGAAGAGCGCCTGGACGGCGTGGCCGGCCCTGAGGCCCATGCGGAGCGCGGGCTCGACGAGGGCGAACGAGCGGGCGACGGACGCCGCGGTCCGGCGCGAGGCGGCGGAGTGACGGGCGGCGCGGAAGCGCTTCGTGAGAAGACCCGTGTCGATCTTGACCGGGCAGGCGGTCGCGCAGAGGCCGTCCACGGCGCACGTGTCGAGGGCCTCGTACGGGAAGTCCGCCTCGAGCGCGGCGCGGAGCAGCGGGTCGGCCCGCGTCTCGTCGAGACGCGCGATCTCGCGGCGCACGACGATCCGCTGCCGGGGCGTGAGCGTGAGCTCACGGCTCGGGCACAGCGGCTCGCAGAAGCCGCACTCGATGCACCGGTCGACCTCGTCCTCGACCGACGGGATCGGCTTGAGGTCCTTCAGGTGCGCGCGCGGGTCGGTGTTCACGAGGACGCCCGGGTTCAGGAGTCCGGACGGGTCGGCCAGGTCCTTGAGGCGCTTCATGACGGACCAGGCCTCGGGGCCCCACTCCGTCTCGACGAACGGCGCCATGTTCCGGCCCGTGCCGTGCTCGGCCTTCAGCGCTCCGTCGTAGCGCGCGACGACGAGCTTGACGACGTCGTCCATGAAACGCGCGTACTGGTCGACGGCGCGCTGGTCGCGGAACGACTGCGAGAGGACGAAATGGAGGTTCCCGTCGCGGGCGTGGCCGAAGATGATCCCGTCTGCGTAGCCGTGCGCGCCGAAGAGCGCGTTGAGGTCCACCGCGGCGTCCGCGAGCCGGTCGATCGGGAACGCGACGTCCTCGATGATGACGGTCGTCCCGCTCTTCCGGACGGCGCCGACGGAGGGGAACATGCCCGACCGGACGCGCCAGAGGCGCGCCTGCTCGGTCGCGTCGTGCGTGAAGCGCGCGGGCTCGACGAGCTTCAGCGCGGCCCCCGCGGCCGCGGCAATCCGTCCGAGCTCCTCGCGCTCCTTCTCGTCCGCGGCCTGGAACTCCGCAAGGAGCCCCGCGGCGCCCGGCGGCAGCGTGCGAAGGGACTCGGGCACGCCCGGCTCGGTCTCGACCGAGCGCAGGGCGGCGCGGTCCATGACCTCGAGCGCCTTCGCGCCCGCGTCGTTCAGCGGGACGATCGCGGCGCACGCGGCGTGGAG
>DATKLW010000064.1:0-6379 GCA_035542215.1 Thermoanaerobaculia bacterium
TGACGCCCTCCACCCGGAGGATCTGCGTGACCTTCCCCGGTTCCCCGGAGACTCCGTGGAGCGGGATCGTGGCGAGAGCGGCGGCGAGGACGAGCGCGGCGCGGCGGTTCGGCATGCCGGGACAAACGCAGGAACGGGGGCCCGGGTTTCTCCGGCGCGTTTATTCTCGGCCGACGGAGGTCGCGTGCCGATGAACACACCCGAATCCCTCCTCGCTCTCTCGCGCGCGTTCCAGGAGAGCCGCGTCCTCCTCACGGGCGCCGAGCTCGACGTTTTCACGGCGCTCGCGACGGAGGCCCTCGCGGCGGACGCTCTCGCCGCGCGCCTCGGGGCGGACCCGCGCGCGCTCGCGACGTTGCTCGACGCGCTCGCCGCGATGGGGCTCCTCGACAAGATGGGCGGGACGTACCGGACGGCGAAGGACGCGGCGTGTCTCACGGCGGACGCTCCCGACTCGATCCTCCCGATGCTCCTCCACGCCGCGGCGCTCTGGGACCGCTGGACGGGCCTGACGCGCAAGGTCGGCGGCACGCCGCTCACGGCGCGCCCTCCCGCGGCGGCGACGCGCGCGTTCATCGAGGCGATGCACGTCGTCTCCGCGCCGCAGGCCGCGAAGCTCGCCTCCGAGGTAAACCCGGGCGGTGCGCGCCGGCTTCTCGACGTCGGCGCCGGCCCGGGCACGTACGCCGCCGCGTTTCTGCGGGCGGCGCCGGACCTCCACGCGACGCTCTTCGACCTTCCGCCCGTCGTCGAGATCGCCCGCGAGCGCCTGTCGGCGGCCGGCCTCCTCGGGCGCGTCACGCTCGTGCCCGGCAACTTCGACACGGACGAGCTGCCCGCAGGCCACGACCTCGCATGGCTGTCCGCGATCATTCACCAGAACGGCCCGGCGGAAAACGACGCGCTCTACGGCAGGATCTTCCGCGCGCTCGAACCCGGCGGCCGGCTCGTCGTCCGCGACCACGTCATGGATCCCGCCCGGACGCGTCCGCGCGCCGGCGCCCTGTTCGCGATCAACATGCTCGTCGGGACAGCGCACGGGGGCACGTACACGTTCGACGAGATCCGCGCGGGCCTCGAGCGCGCGGGGTTCGTCCGCGTCCGGCTGCTCCGCGAAGGCGAGCGGATGGACGGCCTCGTGGAGGCGTTCCGGCCGTAGGCGCCGGGCCCCCCACCCGGCTTGAAAAAGAGACTCCCTCGGCGGGCACGTTGCTTGCTAAATCACGTCCGGGTGCCGAAGGCGCACCCCGAGGAGATCTTCATGAAGACGTCGACAGTCGTGATGGGGGTATTGCTGCTCGGTTCGCTTCCGGCGCTCGCGCAGGAGCACAAGGAACAGCACGCGCCCGCCCACGCCGCCAAGCCCTATATCCCGCCGCACGGCCCGAGACCTGCGCCTCGCCCGCCCGCCGGGCATACGGCGCCGCCCGCCGGGCCCGCCGTCGTCGAGCGCAGGTCGCTCTCCGACCAGCCGGGCCACCCGAACGCGCCCCACGTTCACGCCGCGAACAACGAATGGGTCGGCCACGAAGAAACCCGCGGCGACGCGCGCTACGTCATCGAGCATCCCTGGGCGCACGGCCACTTCAGAGGCGGCTTCGGCCCGCGGCACGTGTTCCGTCTCGCGGGCGGCAATCGAGAACGGTTCTGGTTCGGGCACTTCTATTTCCGCGTGCTCCCGGTCGATTTCGTGTACGTCGACGACTGGAACTGGAACTCGGACCAGATCGTGATCTACGAGGATCCCGACCACGAGGGCGAGTACCTCGCGTACAACCCGAGGCTCGGGACGTACGTCCACGTCGAGTACCTCGGCGCGTAAAAAGGTGCGCGGCTGTCCGCGCCCCGTCAGCGCCGCGGGAGGGAGCTCGCCGCCAGGAAGGCGCGGAACTGCTCGTTCTTCGCGACGACGTCGTTGTGCTCGAGCGCGGAGTCGATGAAGACGAGCCGGTTCTTCCGGAGGAGATCCGGCGTGACGGCGCTCTCCGGAACCGCGGCGAAGGGGATGTCCCACGCGCGGAGGTCGTCCATGAGGGAGAGCGACTCATCCCGCGTGCCGCCCTCGGGCGTGTAGATGTCGATGAGCTTTCCGCCCGACCGGTCGATCCAGTGCGCGAACTTCTCCGTCTGGCCGTAGAGCGCGTCGAAGAGGTAGACCTCCTTGATGTTCGGGGCCAGCCCGCCCCGCGTGAGGATGAACGCCATGACGCGGTACGCGCCGCTGTGCCCGGCGAGGACGATCGGCCCGGGCTTCGTGCTCGTGACGAGGCCGCGCGCCTTCAGCGTCGAGAGGACGTCGGCGACGAGGCTCGAAAAGACGCCCGTCTCCTCGAGCTTTCCGCCGAAGGAGTCGGGTGAGTTCCTCGGGCCCTCGGCGAGGACGAGGACCGCGTTCACGCCGCTCGCCGCGAACTGCTCGGCGACCTTGAACTGCCGGAGCGTGTCGTCCACGTTGTTCCGCCAGCCGTGGAAGTAGAAGACGAGGCTCGTCTCGTCGCCGGCGCGGAAGCCCTTCGGGACGAAGATCGCCACGGTGCGGTCGCTGTAGTGGGCGTCGGCCGGGTACGCCTTCCCCTCGTACGTGTGCCCCTGCGCGCGCTTTTCGTGCGGGAACATCGTGTGGTCCGACGTCGTCACGATCATCGTGCCGATGTCGGCGTAGCGCGCGGTGAGCGGCGCGGCGGCGGGCGCCGGCTGCTGGGCGGCGGCGAGACCGGAAGCGAGTGACGCGGCGAGGGCCAGGGCGCCGGGGGTCTTTTTCATGCTCTACCTGAGCATCATCCAGAGATACGCGTACTCGAGCCCGGTGACCTGCGCCGTTTCCTTGTTCACGGCGCCGGTGCCGTGCCCTCCCTCGGTGTTCTCGAAGTAGTAGACGGGGTGGCCCTGCGCTTCCATCTTCGCGACCATCTTCCGCGCGTGCCCCGGGTGCACGCGGTCGTCCTTCGTGTTCGTCCAGTAGAACGGCGTCGGGTACTTCGCGTCGGGTTTCAGGAGCTCGTAGGGCGACCACGTCCGGATGTACGCCCAGTCCTCGGCCTTGTCCGGGTCGCCGTACTCGGCCATCCAGCTGTTCCCGGCGAGCAGGTGGTTGAAGCGGCGCATGTCGGCGAGCGGCACCTGCGCGACCACGGCGTGGAAGAGCTCGGGGTAGAGCGTGAACGTCCCGCCGACGAGGAGGCCGCCCTGCGAGCCGCCCATGATCCCGAGGTGGCGCGGCGACGTGATCTTCCGCGCCTCGAGGTCCCGCGCGACCGCCGCGAAGTCCTCGAAGTTGTGGATGTGCTGCTCCTTCACGGCCGCCTTGTGCCAGGACGGTCCGAACTCGCCGCCGCCGCGGATGTTCGCGAGGACGTACACGCCGCCCCGGGCGAGCCACGCGGAGCCGACGACGCCGCTGTAGCGCGGCACCTCGGAGATCTCGAAGCCGCCGTACGCGGTGAGGAGCGTCGGGGCCGTTCCGTCGGCCTTGACTCCCTTCGGCGTCACGACGAAGTACGGGATCTTCGTGCCGTCCTTCGACGTCGCCTCGAACTGCTCGGTCTTCATGCCCGTCGCGTCGAAAAAGCCCGGCATCGACTTGAGCTTCGCGGGCTCGGCGCCGGCGCCGGCCAGCCACAGGGACGTCGGGGACGTGAAGTCCTGATACGTGAAGAAGAACGCGTTCGTCTGGTCGTCCGCGGACGCGAACGACGCCGTGCCGAGGCCCGGCGTCGGCACCTCCGACCGCGTCCACGCGCCGTCCTCGAGGGCGAGCGACGTCATGCGGCTCCGCACGTTGTCGAGCGTCTGGAGGAGGACGTGGTCGCGCGAGCGCGTGACGCTCGCCAGGGAGACGCGCTCGGTGGGCTCGAAGAGGACGTCGAACCGGCGGACCGAGCGCAGGACGTCGTCGACGGTGACGGCGAGGAGCGAGCCCGCGCGGTACGTCCGGCCGCCGGCCGCGAGGTCGCTCCGGAGCGAGAAGAGGATCCGGTCCCGGAAGAACGTCCGGATCCGCGAGTCCTCCGGCAGGTCCAGCTTGACGAGGCGGCCGCCGAGGAGGAGGAACGTCTCGTGCCGGAAGAACACGGGGGTGCGCGTCACGACGTCGTACCGGCCGTCGCTCAGGATCTCCGTGTTTCCGCTCGAGGCGACGTCCTCTGCCTTGCCTTCGAAGACGGTCTTCGCCGCCGAGAGAGGCGTCCCGCGCGTCCAGAGCTTCACGATCCGGGGGTAGCCGGAGACCGTGAGCGATCCGGGGCCGAAGTCCGTTCCGACCCACAGCGTGTTCTCGTCCCGCCAGGCGACGTTCGACTTGGCTTCCGGCAGCGAGAAGCCTCCGGCCACGAACTGCTTCGTCTTCGTGTCGAACTCTCGCTCCACGGAAGCGTCGGAGCCGCCGGGCGAGAGTCGGACCATGCAGCGGACGTATGCGGGGGCGAGGCAGTTCGCGCCGTGGAACACCCAGGGCTTGCCGTCGGCCTTCGCGAGGGCGTCGACGTCGAGGACGGTCTCCCACACGGGCGCGGGCGTCCGGTACGACGCGAGCGACGTGCGGCGCCAGATGCCGCGCTCGTGCGCGTCGTCTCTCCAGAAGTTGTAGACGGTCTCCCCGAGGAGCTCGGGCGTCGGGATCTTCTCTTTCGAGTCGAGGATCTCGAGCGTGCGCGCGTAGACCGGCTTGTACTCCGGGCGGGCTTCGAGGAGGGCCGTCGACTTCGCGTTGTGCTGCTTCGCCCACGCGAGGGCTTTCTCGCCCTGGACGTCCTCGAGCCACTGGAACGGGTCGGTCCCGCTCTGCGCCACCGCCGGACCCGCCAGCACGGGGACGAACGCGATCACAGCCAGCCCTTTCGCGAACCGCTTCATGAGTCCTTCTCCTCTCGTTGCCGCCCCGTGAGCGGTCTCGTCCTTCGCGCTCCCGCCGCGGATTCTATTCTTCGAGATCCCGTCGCAACCTTCTCCCGGCGCATTCGTAGGACGAATCGACGTGCCCTGCGGGCGAATCGCCTAAGGAGGATCTCATGCGCCGGAACCGAATCCTCGAACCCTTCCTGATCCTGGGCCTCACGGCCGGAATTCCGCTCGCGGGCTGCGCAAAGAAGGAGGCTCCCGCTCACGCCGAGACGGTGAAGGCCTCCGATCCGACCCCGGCGGGCGGCGGAAAGATCCCGGTGACGACCTCGTCCGCCGAGGCGAAAGCCGAGTTCCTGAAAGGCCGTGACGACGCCGAGAAGCTCCTGATCACGGACTCGATCGCGCACTTCCAGAAGGCGGTCTCGCTCGATCCGTCCTTCGCGACGGCCGAGCTCAACCTCGCGACCTCGGCGCCCACGGGAAAGGAGTTCTTCGAGCACCTCCAGAAGGCCGTCGCCCTCGCCGACAAGGTCTCGAACGGCGAGAAGCTCCAGATCCTCGCCACCGAGGCCGGCGCCAACAACAACCCTTCGAAGCAGAAGGATTACCTCGATGCTCTCGTGGCCGCGTATCCGGCCGACGAGCGCGCCCACTTCGCCCTCGGGGTCTGGTACTTCGGCCAGCAGCAGTTCCCCGAAGCGATCGAGCAGTACAGGAAAGCGACGGAGATCGAGCCGGCCTATTCGACGGCCTACAACCTCCTCGGCTACTCGTACCGGCAGAGTGGCGACTTCGCCTCCGCCGAGAAGGCGTTTCAGAAGTACATCGAGCTGATCCCGAAGGACCCGAATCCGTACGACTCGTACGGCGAGCTCCTCCTGAAGATGGGCCGGTTCGAGGATTCGATCGCCCAGTACCGCAAGGCGCTGGAGATCGATCCCAACTTCCTCGCTTCGCACCAGGGGATCGCCATGGATCTCCTGTATTCCGGCAAGGCGGCCGAGGCGGAGGCCGAGCTCGCGAACATCACGAAGAAGGCCCGGAACGACGGGGAGCGCCGGACGGCCCTCTTCGCCCTCACGGTCGTCCACCTCGACGGCGGCAAGACCGCGAAGGCGCTCGAGGACGTGGATCACCAGTTCGCGCTCGGCGAGAAGACGAACGACGTCCCCGCGATGACCTTCGACGCCGGGCTGAAGGGGAACATCCTCCTCGAGGCGGGCAAGCCCGATCAGGCGAAGGCGGACTTCGCGCGCGGCCTGAAGATCGTCGAGGACTCGAGCCTCTCGCCCGAGATCAAGGCGAACGCCGCGCTCGTCAGCCATTTCAACCTCGCCCGCGTCGCGGTGGCGAAGAAGGACCTCAAGACGGCGAAGAGCGAGGCGGAGACGTTCCGGAGCGGCGCGGCGGCCGCGAAGAATTCGTTCCAGATCAGGAACGCGCACGAGCTCGACGGGATCATCGCCCTCGCGGAAAAGGACTGGGACAAGGCGATTGCCGAGCTCGGGCAGGCGAACCAGCAGAACCCGCAGGACCTCTA
>DATKLW010000065.1:0-4340 GCA_035542215.1 Thermoanaerobaculia bacterium
CGCCGGAGATCTTGTCGCGGCAGATCACGTCCCTCACCGGCTTCGCGAAGATCTCCGCGCCGCCGCCGGGGCAGGAGTCCATCCCCGCCGCCTTGAGCTCCTCGATGACCTCATCGACGTCCTTCCTGCCGACCCGCGCGAACCAGTCGAGCTCGACCATCGTCCACGCCTTGAGGTGGACGCCGGGGAAGCGCGACTTCAGCGCCCGGCAGAGGTCGAGGTACCAGCCGTAGGGGAGCGAGGGATGGAGCCCGCCCACGACGTGCAGCTCCGTGATCCCGTCGTGCCACCCCGCGGCCGCCTCCGAGACGGCCTCTTCGATCGACATCGAGTAGCCGCCGTCGACGCCCGGCTTGCGGGCCCAGGCGCAGAGGCCGCAGTCGACCCAGCAGAGGTTCGTCGGGTTCAGGTACCGGTTGACGTTGTAGTAGCCGATGTTTCCGTGCTTTTTCTCGCGGACGAAGTTCGCGAGCGCGCCGACGCCGAGCACGTCGGGCGAGTTGAACAGCGCGACGCCGTCCGCGAACGAGAGGCGCGTCCCCGCGGCCACCTTCTCCGCGACCGGGAGGAGGGGCGACCCCTGGAAACGTTCGAGAATCACTCGACGTCGCTGACGGAGTTGGGCCGCGACAGAGTCCGCGGCTCCTGCATGTGTGAGGCGGCGTCCGGATTCAGCTCGTCCGCGCGTCCCTTGTACCGGGCGTAGCACGTCGCGCAATAGGCCGAATCGGGCCGGAACGTGAAATCGAAGACGGTGCCGACGGCGTAGAGCTCGTCGAACGTCTCTCCGCAGGAGTCGCATGCGCCCTTCTGGTGGAGGCGCTTCCACACGGGTCCGGACATGGCGAGGATCTTACCCGGCCTTCCGTCCCTGCGGAACAGCCGTCGCGGGGAGCGCCGGGAGGAGAATCGCCGAAATGGCGCTCGTGTCGAGCACGGCCTTCATCCTGAAGGTCGACCCTCTGTCCGAGAAGGACCTCGTCGTCGCGCTCCTCACGAAGGACCACGGCGTCGTGAGGGCCGCCGTGCGCGGCGCGCGCGGCAAGTCGAAGCGCGCGGCGGCGCTCCAGCTCCTCACCGAGGTCTCCCTCGCGTACTTCCGCAAGGAGGGCGCCGACCTCGCGCGCGTGGAGGGCCTCGAGATCGTGCGGAGCGCCTACGACCTCGCCGTCAGCCCCGCGGCGGCGATGCTGCTGCCCTACATCGCGGAGAGCGCCCTCACGTTCGTGCCGGAGTCCGAGCTCGGCGGCGACGTGTACCGGCTCGTGCGCCACGTCCTCGACGCGCTCGAGGCCGGCATCCCGGCCCCGCTCGCGACGCGCTACTTCGAGACGTGGCTCCTGAGGTTCGCGGGCGTCCTCGAGGAGGAGGAGGTTCCCGAGCCCGCGAAAGGCGCCCTCGCGTCCATCCGGAAGCTGCCGCTCGAGGAGCTCGCGAAGCGGCCGCCGCCCGAAGGCGCGCTCGAAGCCGTCGAGGACCTCGTGCGCGAGGCGCGCCGGAGCTTCCTCGGACACGAGCTCAAGAGCTACCGCTTCCTCCACAGCCTCGGCTGAGCGCGGATTCGGTAAACTCGGCGTCCGCTCATGGACCTGCAGTCGCTGATTCTCAGGCTCTCCGCCTACTGGTCGTCCAAGGGCTGCCTCATCGAGCAGCCGTGGGACGTCGAAGTCGGCGCCGGGACGATGCACCCGGCCACGTTCCTGCGCGTCCTCGGCCCCGAGCCGTGGAACGCCGGCTACGTGCAGCCCTCGCGCCGCCCGGCCGACGGCCGCTACGGCCAGAACCCGTTCCGGCTCGTGAAGCACCAGCAGTTCCAGGTCGTCATGAAGCCGGCGCCCGTCGACATCCAGGAGCTCTACGTCGAGAGCCTCGTCGCGCTCGGGATCGACCCGAAAGAGCACGACCTGCGGTTCGAGGAGGACAACTGGGAGTCCCCGACGCTGGGCGCGTGGGGCGTCGGCTGGCAGGTGCTCCTGGACGGGATGGAGATCACGCAGTTCACGTACTTCCAGCAGGCGGGCGGCCTCGACCTCGCGCCGATCACGGCCGAGATCACGTACGGCCTCGAGCGCCTCACGATGTTCCTCGCGAAAAAGCGCAGTGTCTACGACATCGAGTGGGCGCCCGGCGTCCCGTACGGCGAGGCGCGCAGGCAGGACGAGTTCGAGGTCTCGAAATACGGGTTCGAGGTCGCGGATCCCGCACTCTGGCAGACGCTCTTCGAAAAGTTCGAGGCCGAGGCGAAGCGATGCCTCGAAGCCGGACTCGTCCTCCCGGCGTACGACTTCACGCTGAAGTGCTCGCACGCCTTCAACATCCTCGACGCCCGCGGCGCCGTCTCCGCAACCGACCGCGTCGGCGTCATCAAGCGCGTCCGCGGCCTCGCCGTCGAGTGCGCAAAGGCCTACGTCGCGTCGCGGGAGGCCCAGGGATTCCCGATGCTCCCGAAGAAGGCGGAGCAGGAAGCGGCGCCCGTGGACACCGCTCCCGTGAGCGCTCCGCCCACGGACGTCCCGCCCGCCGAGACTCCGCCCGCGGACGGCCCGCCGCGGATCGCGCCGGTGACGGAGCCATTCGATGTCTGAGTTTCTGCTCGAAATCCTCGCCGAGGAGATCCCGGCCGGCGTCCTCCCGGGCGCGCGCGAGGACCTTCTCGCCCGCGTCTCGGGCGCGTTCACCGAGGCCCGCCTCGGCGGCACGTTGACCGTCCACTCCACGTCTCGCCGCCTGATCCTCGTCGGCGAGGGCGTCGCCGACCGCCAGCCGGATACGGCGCTCGAAGTCACGGGGCCGCCGGCCGCGAAGGCCTTCGACATGGACAACCGGCCGACGAAGGCCGGGCGAGGCTTCGCGAGGTCGCAGGGCGTGTCCGTGGACGACCTCTCCGTCGTCCAGCTCCCCAAGGGCCTCTACGTCGTCGCGAAGAAAACGGTCCCCGGACGCCCCGCGTCCGAGGTCATCGCCGAGATTCTGCCGCCGCTCGTCGAGAAGATGACGTTCCCGCGGATGATGCGATGGGGAGACGGCGGGCCGATCTGGATCCGCCCCGTTCACTCCGTCGTCGCGCTCCTCGATGGGCTCGTCGTCCCGATGCAGCTCTTCGGCGTCGAGAGCGGCCGCACGACGTACGGCCATCGCACGCTCGCGGGCGGCCGGATCATCGTGATGGGCGTCGCCGACTGGTTCGCGAAACTCCGCGCCGCGCACGTCGAGCCCGACCTCGCCGCGCGCCGCACGCGCCTCGAGGAACAGGCGCACGCGCTCGCCGCGGAGATCGGCGGCGCGCCCGCCGCGGACGCGTCTCTTCTCGAAGTCTGGTCCCATCTCGTCGAGTCGCCCGGACTCGTTCGCGGCGCGTTCGACGAGGCGTTTCTCGAGCTCCCCGAAGAGATCCTCGTCACCTCGATGCGCGAGCACCAGAAGATGCTCCCGATCCGCCGCGACGGCGCGCTCCTGCCCGCCTTCCTCGCGGTGTGCGACCAGACGGGCGACCCCAGGGGGTTCATCGCTCAGGGCAACGAATGGGTCACGTCGGCCCGGTTCGCGGACGCGCGTTTCTTCTGGGACGACGACGGGAAGACGAAGCTCGAGGACCGCCTCCCGCGACTCGGCCGCCTCCAGTTCCAGGAGTCGCTCGGCGACTACCTTCGGAAGACGGGGCGCGTGCAGGACCTCGCCGAGCGCCTCGCGGCGCGCCTCGAGGTCGCCGACTCGTCCTCCGTCGTGCGCGCGGCACGCCTCATGAAGGCCGACCTCGTGACGGACATGGTGCGCGAATTCCCGGACCTGCAGGGCGTCGTGGGCGGCCTGTACGCGAGACGCGAAGGAGAGCGCGACGAGGTCTGGCAGGCGATCTACGACCAGTACCGTCCGGCCTCGGCCGACGACTCCTCCCCGCGGAGCGAAGTCGGCGCCGCCGTCGCGCTCGCGGACCGGCTCGACACGCTCACGGGCCTCTTCGCCCTCGGGCTCGTCCCGACGGGCTCGCGGGACCCCTACGCTTTGCGCCGCTCGGCGCTCGGTGTCGTGAAAATCCTCCTCGACCGCAAATGGCACCTCGACCTGCCGGCCGCGATCTCGGACTCTCTCCAGCTCCACGGCACCCTCGGCCGAGGGCGGGACGAGGTCGTCCCGGAGCTCTCGGCCTTCCTGACCGAGCGGCTCCGCTTCCTCCTCGAGCGGGACTCGCACGCGGCCGACACGATCGACGCCGTCCTCGCCGCCGACGCGCACGACCCGGCGGATGCCGCAGAGCGCGTCGCCGCCGTGGACGCCATGCGGAAGGAAGCCGACTTCGCGCCGCTCGCGGCCGCGTTCAAGAGGATGCAGAACATCCTGGC
>DATKLW010000066.1:0-63293 GCA_035542215.1 Thermoanaerobaculia bacterium
GGCCCGAACCTCTTCGATGCGCTTCCTATCCGTCAGTTGATCGTCCAGGAGAACGTCTTCGTGTCCGTGGTGCTCAGGGCGTCTGTGACCGTCACGGTGAACACATAGGTTCCGGTCGCCGTCGGCGTTCCCGAGAACACACCCGTCGTCGGGGCCAGCGATGCCGGGCTCATACCGGCCGGCAGACTTCCGCTGAGCGCCCACGTGTACGGGGTCGTGCCGCCGGTGGCCGCGAACGTCGTCGTGTATGGGCTGTTGTTGACGCCGGCCGTGAGAGGGCTCGTGGTGGTGATCGATACGCTCGCGTGGCACGTCGTATCCGTCGGGTTGTACAGAAGGACGTTCGGAAGGTCGACCGAGCACCCGGTCAGCGTGTTCGTGATCCGGATGCCAAACGACGTCGGGACTTCCATCACGCCGCCCAGGCCGCAGTTATTCTTGTTGAAGGACCCCGCCGGCACCGCCGGCGCCGTGAACGAGAGCGACGTCGGGTTCGAAACGTTCGCGGTGTTGACCGGCGTGTTCGAGACCAGGCTTCCGTCCTTGATCAGGGCGACCGTCACCGGGGCGGCGAAGTTCGTGCCGGTGACCGTGATCGTCGCCGGGCTGCCCGTCGCGGGGAACGCCGAGCCGTCCTGGCTGAGGTTCGACGGCGAGGCCGCGGTGGCCGTCGGCGGGTTCGCGTTGTACGTGAAGGGCACCGAAAGCGGCGTGCCCGAGTTGCACGCGAGGCCCGGGAACGTGAGGTCGATGAACCCGGCGGTCGACGTGCAGGAGAGGGCGCCGCCGAGGAGCGTCTGGAGCGGCGGCAGCGTCACGATGATGGAGGTGTTCGAGACGTTCGTGACGTTGAGCGACGCGACCGGCGTGGCAGTCGAAGTCGCAAGACGATAGTTCGCGACCACCGGCTCGGCGAAGTTGTTGCCCGTGATGACGACCGTCGTCGACTGCGTGGCGCTGCCGACCGAAGGCGACGCGACGCCGGCCGTCGGACACGCGTAATACTTGAAGCAGCCCGGGCAGTTCGCCGTCTTTCCCGTCGCCGGGTTCAGGATCACGACGTCGACGAGCTGGCCCGCGAGGCAGGCGTTCCCGCCGACCGCGATCGGCGTGTTGAAGACGATCTGCGACGGAAGGACCGAGATCACGGGCGCTTCGACGCGCTGCGCGCCGCAGTTGCCGCCCGTCATGAAGACCTGCATCGGGAACTGGAAGTTCGCCCCGAACGCCGTCGTGCGCGTCGCCTGGTCGTTGGGCCCGGTGCGCGGCGAAACGGAGTAGAACGACGGGTCGAGGGCCTGGGCCGTGTAGACGAAGCCCCCCGCGACGCGATAGCAGCGCTGCGAGGCGCTTCCGAGGTCCGTCACGACGACGTCCACGGTCTCGGGCACGGTCGGCGACGCCAGGACGCGGCGGGGCGTCGAGACCTGGATCGTCGTGCCGTTCGGATTCGAGGACGTGACGACTCCGGGGTTTCCGCCGAACGTGACGAGAAGGAGCGACGCGGACGCCGGGAAGCCGTTTCCCGTGATCGTCACGACGGTGCCGCCGTCCGGCGGGCCCGTGTTCGGCGTCAGGCTGGAGACGTAGAAGGTCGGGTCCGTGTTGCACGTTCCCGTCGCGCCGCTGCCCTTGTAGACGAACGGCGTCGGAGACGTCGCGGCCTGCACGGAGACGAGGCCGAGGTCGCGCGTGACGACGACCGGGCAGCTCTCGGACACCGCGGTGTTCGCGAGCGTGTGGGCAGGCGTCGTCACGTTGATCTGGACGTCCGAGACCCCGGTGACCTGCGCGGGCAGGCCGCAGAACGTGACCTGGGTCGTCGCGATGTTCGTCCCGAAGTGGCTCCCGAGGATCACGACGGCGTCGCCGCCGCTCGGCGACCCGGCGATCGGACTGAGCGAGGCGATGCTCATCCTCTGGGCGACGCAGAAGTACGTGAACGTGACGGGCGCGGTCTGGCCCCCCGCGGCGACGATCACGACGTTCACCGTCTCGGGCACGAGCGAGTTCTTGAGCGCGTGGGCCGGCGTCGTGACCGTGATCGACGCGTTCGACCAGCTCACGATCGACGCGGGAGAGCCGCCGAAGAAGACGCTCCCGGGCGAGGTCCCGAAGAGGCCGCCGAGGAACGTGACGGAGTCGCCGCCCGCGCACGAGCCGCTCTGCGGCTGGAACGACGAAACGTACGGGCCCAGGGTCTGGGCGCCCGCATACGTGACGGTGATCGAAGCGGAGCCGCAGTCGTACGTCGCCTTGACGTGGGCCGGGCCGGGGTTGACCGAGTACAGCGTCACGTCGGCGGCGCCGCCGAGCGTCGTCTTCGAGACCGTCTGGAGGCCGTTCTCGGCGAAGAGGCCGAGGTCCGTCGACAGCAGGACCGAGGTCCCGTCGGCGACGGCGGCTCCGGACTTCGTCACGGCGGCCCGGACGACGACTTCGGTGCCGACGACGGGCGTCTGGGAGGTCGCGACCATCGCGATCACCACCGCGCAGGAGCCGCCGTTTCCGCCGCCGCCGCCCGAGGAGGTCGGGGAGGTCGGGGTCTCGCCCGCGCAGCCCGTGAGCAGAACCACGAGGCCCGCCGCCAGCGCGGCACTCGGGAACGGGATTCGTCGCATGGATTTCACCTCGTCACCGGACAAGCTTTCCCCCGGATCGGACGGAGACGCCGTTGTACGTGAAGAACATGTTGAACGTGGCCTCGCCCGAAACGACCGCCTGGCCCGAGATCGTGTGCCCGCTCCACGTGACGTGGCCGAGCTGGATGATCTCGGACTTGCCGGTCTCGCGGTCGATGCCGCCGTTGAACGGGTAGAGCTGGTCGAGCGGGGGAAGCAGGAGCTCGGCCGCGGACATGTACGGGTAGTTGCTCAGGGTCGACGTTCCGTTCGCGGGGACGACCACCCCGACGCCGAACGTCTGGGTCGGGCTCGCGACGGTCCCGCCGTCGACCCGCGTCCAGCGCACGGTCGCCGTGTCCACCTGGACGTCCAGGAACGTGAGCGTCGTGACGCCCGTTCTCTTCACCGTGTTCGTGAGCGTCGTCGTCTTGAACTGGAGCGGCGTCGCGTCCGTGAGCAGTTTTTCGAGCGGCAATTCCGTGAACTCGCCGACGAGGAAGACCGGCGCGGCGCTGTCCCCCTGCGTGTTCGTGGAGCAACCCGGCAGGAGAGCCGCGACTGCCGCCGCGAGGGCGAGGGACGTGAGGGTTGTGGTTCTCTTCATCGCACGCGCTCCTGTCAGCGGATGATCCGCGGGGTGATGAAGATCATCAGCTCGTCGGTGTTCTCGGACTGGTCCCGGCTCCGGAAGAGGTTTCCGATGAGCGGGATCTTCCAGAGGCCTGGGATCATCGACTGGGCATCGTTGGAGGTGATCTTGAAGATGCCGCCGATGACCGCCGTCCCGCCGTCGCGCACCATGAGCCGCGTCTTGGCGTCGCGCGTCGTGAGCGGGATGTTCTGGCCGCTCGCGATGTTGATGCCCGCCGCCGGCTCGCGCTTCTGGATCGTGAGATCCATGATGACCGTTCCTTCGTTCGTGATCTGGGGCGTCACGTCGAGCCGGAGCGTCGCGTTGATGTAGAGGACGGACGTCGTGTTGTTCACGGTCGTCTGGACCGGAATCTGGAAGCCGGACTGGATGCTCGCGGCCTCACCCGTCTGCGTCTGGATCTTCGGAGTCGACACGACCTTCACGAGGCCCCGCGACTCGGCCGCGTGGATCGACGCGTCCAGCTGGAACGTGTTGAGGACGTTTGCGAGCGAAAGCTGCAGGACCTGCGGAGCGCCGCTCGGGAGCGAGACGTTGCCCGCGGCGCTGCCGGAGTTCGGGAAGACGAGGCCCGTCGTGTTGCCCGTCGCCGGCCCCGAGACGGCGTTGAATCCCCAGACGATGCCGATGGAGTTCGAGAACGTCCGGGTCGCCTCGATGATGCGCGCCTCGATCATGACCTGCGGGCTCGCGACGTCGAGGTTCTTGATGAGGTCGAGGACCGTCGGAAGGTAATCCGGCAGCTCCTTGATCACGAGCGTGTTCGAGCGGGCGTCCACGAAGATGTCGCCGCGCACGGACATCACCTTTCGCGCCGTGGCCGCCATTTCGTTCACGTTGCCGTAGGAGACCTTCTGGAGAACCGTGCGAAGCGGCCGGTTCTTGTCCTGCGCCGCCGTGAACGCGAGCCGCGCCTGCTCCTCGGCGAGGAGTTTCGACGACGACGCGATCCGCATGACGTTGCCCTCGAGGACGTACCCGAGCTGGTTGATCTTGAGGATCAGCTCGAGGGCCTGGTCCCACGGGATCTCCTGGAGACTGACCGTGACGGTGCCGCGGACGTCGGGGTCGAGGACGATGTTGAGCTGCGTGAGCTCGCTGAACCTCTGGAGAGTGTCCTTGATGTCGGCGTCCTTGAGGTTGAGCGTGATCGGCTCGCCCGTGTACTGCTTGTCGTTGGCGCCGAGCGTGCGCGCCTCGAACGGGTTCGCGATCTCGCGGGGCTTGCCGGCCGCGTCCTGCTGGTTGAGGAGCGTCTCGGCGGCCTCGATGAGAGCCTTGTCCTCGGCCGTCTTCCGGCGCTTCGGCGCGGGCTCGGCCGCGGGGGGGACCGGCTTCGACGCGGCGGCGACCGGCGCAGCCTTGACCTCCCGGACCTCCGGCGTCGACGGGACGAGGCGCGGGGGCTCGGACACCGCCGGGGAGGCGGTGCCCGACCCGTTCGTCGTCGCGACGATGACCGGGGCCGGGGGCGCCGGGGGCACCGGCTCGGGCTTCACGACCGTCTCCCGCGGCTCGTCCACCTCGTGCTTCTCGTACGAGCCGGCCGCCGGAACCGCGGCGGCGTGCGCGGAGGCCTCGACCGACGCTACCTTTTCGGGCGCGGCCGACACTCTGTCCGGGGCGGTGCTCATGGCCGCCGGCGGAACGGGCGTCTCGCTTTTCGCCGGCGGGGCGGGAGCCTCCGCGACGACGACGGCCGGAGCGGGAGCCGCGGCGTTCACGTCCGCCGGCGGAGCCTCGACCTTCACCGGCGGGGCGGCCGTCTCCGCGACGGCGGGCGCCGGAGCGATGGCCGGGCCGGGCGCGGAGCCGGTCGCGACGGCCTGAGCCGTTCCGAACGCGAATGCGAGGCCCGTCGACGCGGTCTTCGCGGCGGGCTCGACGGGGGCCGCGAGGTCGAACACGACGCGCGTCACAGGCTCGGGTCCGCCCTTGAACTGCGAGGTCCTGACGCGCGTCACGGCCGGGTGCCGGACGTCCTGCGATTTCTTTTGCGTCGCGAGGAGGACCCCCGGAAGGTCGACCACGTAGCGCGGCGGATTCGCGAGCGCAAACGTGTCGTAGGCGAAAGCGCCGTTTCCCGAGAGCGTCACGACGAGGCGCCCGCCGCTCTGCGCGACGGAGACGCCGGACAGGCGGGTGGCGCGCGACCCGGCCGCGGCGTGATGGACCGGGACGGGCGCGGCTTCGGAAGCGCCGCCGATCGCGATCGAGGTCGTCGCGGCTGCAGCCGGCGCGGCCGCGGCGGGAACGTCCTCGGTCCTGACGCCCGGCTCGGGCTCGACCTTGACGACGGGGGTCTCGGCCGGCGCGGCCGACGCGACGGCGAGGGGCGCCGCGGCTTCCGCCGGCGCGGGGGCGGGCGCCGCCTTCGCGAGGCTCACCGCCATCGCGGGCGACCCGGACTGCGAGGCGATCGCGGGCTCGAGCGGGACGCGGCTCGTGAGCTCGAACTGGATGTGCGGCTTGCCCAGCTCCACGAAGGACTTCATCTCGATGCGGGAGAGGAACGCCCCATCGGCGCGGGGAGGCTCGAGCCCGGGGGCGGCGACGGCGTTCGCGACGTCCACGACGACCTTCGTGGATCCCTCGCGGTTGTAAAGCGTCGGGGCGAGCGGACCGTTCCCCGTCAGGAGCAGGCGGGGGGATTCCCCGTCCACGAGAAGCGTTGCGCCGGTCAGAACGACCGGAGCCGGCGCCGTCCTGCCGGAGTCCGCCGCAGCGGCCCGGTCGCCGGAGGAGGCGCACCCGGCGAGGACGGGTACGAGCAGCGCGAGCGCCGCGACACGCGCGGCGCGGGGACACGGGTTCCGCATGCTACCTCCACCGGATCCCACCTGATCGGAAGAGCCCTTCAAGTTCTCGGACCCTTTGAGCATCGTCGTCATGGACGTCCCTTCGCTCACGGCTTCTTCTGGAGTGCGAGCGTCTTGACCACTTCGCGGAACGGCTTGGGATTCGTCGGGTCGTTCACGTTCTGGCGGAACGTAACTTCCGTCGCGGACACGTCGGTGACCTCGCCGTCGAAGAGGGTCGTGCCTTTGCGGATGAGATGCGACTTGCTGTCCGGTCCGCGCATCATCGCGACCCAGACGTTCTTGACCTTGATCGTGCCCTGGAGCTCGAGCTCGTCGACCATCACGCCGGCGAGGCCGGGTGGCCGCACGCGCTCCTTGTCGGAGGGGTTGCGGACGAGGAGCGAGCGGAACGGGTCCCGGCGGCCGCCGACCTCGTACGTGTAGACCGAGGGCGTGAAGTCCTGGTCCGTGATCTTCGCGTCGGGGGTCGGCTGCGGCGTCGGAGTCTGCTGCCCGGCCACGGGCGACGCCGCCGCGGCGAGGACGGCAAGCGCGAAGAGGGGGGCGGCGTGACGGGCGCTCATCCTTCCGGCATCTCCTTCTTCGCGGCGCCACCGGCCGGACGCGGCGCGGCCTTCTTCGGCGCAGGCGCGCCAGCGGCGTTCGAGTCCGTGTCCCCGAGGTAGATGAACGTCTTCGCGGTGAAGTTCGCTCCGAGCGTGCGGCCGCCCTGGGCATCCGGGTAGCCGGTCATCGAGAGGTCTTCGATGTTGATGATCCGCGAAAACCGCGCGATCTTCTCGAAGAAGAGCGCGAGGTTGTGGTACGAGCCGTCGACCTGGAGCTCGATCGGCCACTCCGCGTAGAAGTCGCGGTTGATGTACTCCTTCGGCGCCCACTTTTTCGTGAAGAGCTCGCCCTGACTCGCGAGCGCCTGGACCTTCTTGATGAGCTCCTCGGCGTTGCGGGCGGTCGGGAGGATCGAGAGGAGCCGCTGGAGGTCGAGCTCGGTCCGGCGCACCTCCTCGCGGAGCTGCGGGAGGCGGCGCTCGGCGGCGCGCCCCTGCGTGATCTTCTGCTGCAGCGCGTCGAGCTCGTTCTTCTTGTTCTCGAGCGTCTGCTTCATCTCGGAGAAGTTCGGAATCTGGTAGTAGGCGACGGCGTAAAGCGCGATCGCGATCGCGAGGCCGATTCCGAGGCCGTAATACCAGGGTTTCCCTTCGAGCTGCTTGAGGTCGATCGTCGCCATCGCGCCCCCCCTACATTCCCGAAGCGCCGGCGCCGCCGGGCTTTCTGGAAGGCTCGGCCGGCTTCGCGGGGGACGGGGCCGAGGTCTCCGGCTGCGTTCGGTCGAGGTTCGAGAACGTGAAGGACATCTTGTAGCAGTAGAGCTGCGATCCCGCCGTGCCCGAGCACGCGGAGAGGTCCGAGAGCTTCGGCTCCTGGAACGAGGGAACGAGCTTCAGGTTCGCGATGAAGTTCGCGACGGCGGGCGGATTGAAGGCCTTTCCGTCGAGCTGGATCGCGTTCCCGTGGTACTCCATCCTCTCGATCCAGACGAGGTCGGGCAGCGCCCTCGAAACCTCGTCCATGAGGCGCACGGGGCCGCGCTGGTTCTGCTTGAGCTGGTTGATGAGATCGACCTTGCGCTGGACGCGCGCCTTCTTGGCCTCGTAGTCCTTGACCTCCTTGAGGACGGACTCGAGGCGCGTGACCTCCACCTGCGCGATCCGGATCTTCTCCTCCTGGGCCTTGATCTGGCTCCGGAGAACCCAGTAGTGAATGACCCCGACGAGGATCGCGAGACCGATGGCCCCGCCGAGGAGAAGCGTGTTCAGACGCCCGCCGGCGCCGAGGGCGGAAACGCCCTTCTTCTTGCGCTGGGGCCGTGCCTCGGAGAGGAGGTTGATCCGGATCATTCGGCTACTCCCCGATCTTCCGGACGCCGAGTCCGACGGCGATCGCGAGCGAGGGCGAGGCCTCGGAAAGCCACGAGGCGTCCACCGAGCGGTCGTCGGTAAAGATCGACCGGAACGGGTTCATCGCCTCGACGGGCAGTCCGAACTTGTCCTTCAGGGTGTCCTCGAAGTGCGCGGCCTTCGAGCCGCCTCCGGAGACGACGATCGAGTCCACGCGGTCGGCGCCCGACGTGGCCTGGAAGAAATCGAGCGTCTTCTGGAGCTCGGCCGCCGCGTCCTCCGAGACGCCCGTCAGGACGGGCTGGATCGACGCGGCGTTCTGGCCCGCGACGGGCTCGCCCTTCTTGAGGGCCTCGGCTTGCTCGAAGTTGAGTGAATACGCCTTCTGGAGGGCGTCCGTGAACTGGTTGCCCCCGAACGTGATGTCGCGCCAGAAGACCGTCTGGCCCTGCGCGAGGATGTTGACGTTCATGACGGAGGCGCCGATGTTCACGAGGGCCACGACGCGGCCCGGATCGGCCCCGTAGTTGACCTCGTAGCAGTTCTGGAGCGCGAACGCGTCGACGTCCACGAGCGAGGGCGAGCGCCCCGCCTGGGTCACGACGTTCTTGAAGTCGTCGACTTTCTCCTTTTTCGCGGCCACGAGCAGGACGCCCATCGTCTCCCCGACGGCGCCGGGGTCGAGGACGACATAGTCGAGGTAGACGTCGTTGATGTCGAACGGGACGTACTGCTCGGCTTCCCAGCGAATGGACTCGGAGAGCTCCTCCTCCGGCATCGTCGGCAGCATGATTTTCTTGACGATGACGGAGTGGCCCGAAACGGACACCGCCACGTTCGGGTTCTTGACTCCCGTGGACGCGAGGAGGCGCGTGATGGTCTCGACCACGAGCGAGGAGTCCATGATGGCGCCGTCCACGATCGCCTCGGGCGAAAGGGTCTCGAGCCCCGCCTTGACGAGGTGGAAGGTGCCCTCCTTGCCCTCTTTCAACTCGACCAGCTTGACGGCCGACGAGCCGATGTCGAGTCCGACGAGGTTTTTCGCCTTGCGGAACAGCACGGTCAGCTGACCTCCTACCCCGGAACGCCTGACACGGTCCGCCGTGAAAAGAGATTGACTCGCCTTATTGTGTGCGTCCCCCCCTGGGTGGTGTCAAGTCGTTGGGAATGTGCGATTTCCCTTGCGACAACGAATCAGTTGTGGTACAAGTCCGCCCCATCCCGAAAGCGAAAGCGGCTCTTCGGAGCCGGGGTACGGGCGTAGCCGCGTCCGAAGACCGGACCGCACCGCTTCGCCCGGCCGTCCGTCTCCGGGGGCGCATCGCCCGGAAAAAGGACACCAGGAGGCGCCAGCGTCAGCCGGCTTCGGCGTCCGAGGTCCGGAGCTTCCGGCGGACGTCCGTCACTCCGGGAAGAGCCCGGAGGCCCACGAGGAGCCTCTCGAGGTGCCGCCGGTCCCGGGTCGTGACGCTCGCTTCGATCGTCGCGCGGCCGTCGCCGCTCGTCCGCGCCTCGATGGAGCGGATGTTCGAGTTCGCCGCCGACAGGAGCTGCGTGATTCGGGCGAGCATGCCCTGCCGGTCTTCCGTGTGGATCTCGAGGTCCACCGTGACCGACTGGTCCTTGACCTCTTCCCACTGCACGGCGATCTCGCGGCTCGGGTCGAAGAGAAGGCTCCGCACGTTCGGGCAGTTCACGGAGTGGACCGAGACGCCCCGGCCGCGGGTCACGTAGCCCACGATCTCCTCGCCCGGCACCGGCTGGCAGCATTTTGCGAGCGTCGCGAGGAGGTCGTTCTCGCCCTTCACGCGGATGCCCGGCGCCGTCCCGAACGGCAGGACGCGTCGCATCGCGCTGCCGATCGCGGCCACTCGCGACGGGGGTGGCGCCTGGGCCTCGCCGCCCGCCTCGGGCAGGAGCCTGGCGACGACGGCCCGCGGGGCGAGCTTTCCGAAGCCGACGTCGGCGATGAGATCGTCCACCTTCGCGACGCCGAAATCGCCGAGAAGCGCGTCGAAGGCCTTCGCCTCGAGGAGTCTCGGCAGGCTTTTCTTCCACTTCTTGAGCTCGCGGTCGAGCAGGCGCCGCCCGATCTCGACGGACTTTTCCTTTTCGGCCGTGTGGATGAACGCGCGGATCTTGTTCTTCGCGCGCGCCGTCAGGGCGAAGGCGAGCCAGTCGCGCGAGGGCTGCGAGGTGGGCGACGTCAGGATCTCGACGATGTCGCCGTTCTCGAGCGGCGTCTTCAGGGGCACGAGCCGCCCGTTCACGCGCGCGCCGGTCGTGTGGTGGCCGACGTCCGTGTGCACGCGGTACGCGAAATCGACGGGCGTCGCCCCGCGCGGGAACGCGAAGACCGCCCCCTTCGGGCTGAAGATGTAGACCTCGTCCGGGTAGAGGTCGATGCGCAGCGACGACAGGAACTCCCGCGGGTCCGAGACGTCCTTCGTCGTCTCGAAGATCTGGCGCAGGAGCCCGACGTGCGCCTCCTGGGCGCGGCTCGCCTCCCCTTCCTTGTACTTCCAGTGCGCCGCGATCCCGTTCTCGGCGATGAGGTCCATTTCGCGCGTCCGGATCTGGACCTCGAACGGGACGGCCCCCTCCGGGACCAGCGTCGTGTGGAGCGACTGGTAGAAGTTCCGCTTCGGCATCGCGATGTAGTCCTTGATCCGCCCCGGAACGGGGCGCCAGGCCTGGTGCACGATGCCGAGGACCGTGTAGCAGTCCGGGATGTTCGAGACGAGGATCCGGAACGCGAGGACGTCGTAGAGCTGCTCGAGCGGGATCGCCTGCCGGATGAGCTTCTGGCGGACGGACCAGTAGCGCTTCACGCGGCCCGTGATCTCCGCCTCGATGCCCATCGCCTGCGTCTTCGCGACGAGCTCCTGGCGGATCTTCTCGACGCTGGCGGCCGACGCCTTCATCCGCTCATCCACGGCCGCCTGGAGCGCGGCGAACTCCTCGGGGTAGAGGAACCGGAACGAGAGGTCCTCGAGCTCGCCCTTCATCTTGCCCATGCCGAGCCGGTTCGCGAGCGGGGCGTAGATCTCCATCGTCTCGGCGGCGACGGCGCGTTGCTTGCTCTCCGGCAGGTGCTCGAGCGTCCGCATGTTGTGGAGACGGTCCGCGAGCTTGACGAGGATGACCCGCAGGTCGTCCGTCATCGCGAGGAGCATCTTCCGGAACGTCTCGGCCTGCTGCGCCTCCTTCGACGTGAAGGCGTACCGGCCGATCTTCGTGACGCCGTCGACGAGGTGCGCGACGTCCGGCCCGAAGAGTCCGGCGAGCTTCTCCTTCGTGACCGACGAGTCCTCGAGGACGTCGTGGAGGAGGCCCGCCGCGATCGACGCCTCGTCGAGCTTCATCTCCGCGAGGATCATCGCGACGTTCAGCGGGTGGACGAGGTACGGCTCGCCCGAGGAGCGGAGCTGGTTCTTGTGCTCATGGGCGGAGACGACGTAGGCGCGCCTCAGGAGGTCCTCGTCCACGTGGGGGTGGTAGGACTCGACCTTCTCGAGGATGTCCTCGAAGCGCAACACGGCGGCCCATTATCGTCCTTTCCGGCTATTCTCCGCACCCAACGAGGGATCGAATGGACCTGCTGAAGCAGCTGATGGACGTCTTCCTGCACCTCGACAGGCACCTCGCCGACGTCGTGCGCGACTACGGCGCCTGGACGAACACGCTCCTCTTCATGATCGTCTTCTGCGAGACCGGTCTCGTCGTGACGCCGTTCCTGCCCGGCGACTCGCTCCTCTTCACCGCCGGGGCGCTCGCGGCCCTCGGAAACCTGAACGTCGCGCTCGTCTTCCTCCTCCTCTCCCTCGCCGCCGTCCTGGGAGACTCGGCCAACTACGCGATCGGGAAGAGAATCGGGCCGCGCGCGTTCGACGGCTCCGTGAAATTCCTCAAGCAGGAGCACCTGAGGAAGACCGAGGCCTTCTACGAGAAGCACGGCAAGAAGACGATCATCCTCGCGCGCTTCGTCCCCATCGTGCGGACGTTCGCGCCGTTCGTCGCGGGCGTCGGCTCGATGACGTACGGGACGTTCCTCGCGTACAACGTGGTCGGCGGCGTCGCCTGGGTCGCGATCTGCGTCTTCTCGGGCTACTTCTTCGGGAACATCCCGGCCGTGAAGAAGAATTTCTCGCTCGTCGTCCTCGCGATCATCGGAATCTCGATGCTGCCTCTCCTCTGGGAGTGGTGGAAGGCGCGGAAGACCCGCGGAGGGACGCCGGCATGAGCGGCGGCCGCGCGCGGAGCCGCTGGCTCTCCTCGACGGCGCTCATCTTCTACGCCCTCTTCCTCGGCGTCGCCCTCGGCCACGTCTTCCCGGCCGAGACGTACCCCGCCGCGTACGAGACGTTCCGCTTCCTCTCGAAGGCGTTCATCAGCCTCATCAAGATGCTCGTCGTCCCCCTCATCTTCGCGACGATCGTCCTCGGGATCGGAAAGACGGGCGACGTGAAGGCCGTGGGACGGATGGGCGTCAAGGCGCTGATCTACTTCGAGATCGCGACGACGGTCGCGCTCGTGATCGGACTCGTCTTCGCGAACGTCGTGAAGCCCGGCCTCGACCTCAAGCTCCCCGCGACGGGCGAGACGGGGCTCGCGAAGCCGAAGACGCTCGTCGAGACGCTCCTCCATCTCTTTCCGTCGAACCCGATCGACGCGATGGCCCGGCAGGACATCCTGCAGGTCGTCATCTTCGCGACGCTCCTCGGCGTCGCGGCGGCGCACGTGGGCGCGCAGCGCGCAAAGCCGTTCGTCGACTTCTTCGACGCCGCGGTCGCGGTCCTGTTCAAGCTCACGGACTACGTGATGTCCCTCACGCCGCTCGGCGTCTTCGGCGCGATGGCGGGCGCCGTCTCGCACCACGGGATCACGGTCCTCGGAAGCTACGCGAAGCTCGTCGGATCGCTCTACGGGGCGCTCGTCGTCTTCGCGCTCGTCGTCCTCGTCCCGGCGCTCGCGCTCTGCCGCGTCTCCGTCCGCCGCTTCTTCGCGAAGGTCCGCGAACCGTTCCTCATCGCCTTCTCGACGGCGTCCTCCGAGGCCGCTCTCCCCCGGGCGCTCGAGCGCATCGTCGAGTTCGGCGTCCCGAAGGGCGTCGCGGGCTTCGTCCTGCCCGCGGGATACAGCTTCAACCTCGACGGCTCGACGCTCTACATCGTCCTCGCGACGCTCACGATCGCCCAGGCCGCCGGACGGCACCTCTCGCTCGTCGAGCAGGCGACGATGTGCCTCGTCTTCATGCTGACGTCGAAGGGCGTCGCGGCCGTCCCGCGCGCGTCGCTCGTGATCATCGCGGCCGGCTGCGCGAGCTTCAACCTGCCGGGCGAGGCGGGCGTCGCGATGATCCTCGCCGTGGACGAGCTCATGGACATGGCCCGCACGTCGATCAACCTCGCGGGCAACTGCGTCGCCGCGGTCGTCGTCGCGAAGTGGGAAGGCGTCCTCGGCCCCGAGGCCGGGGACGCGGTCTAGCTCCTCAGCGCGCTTTCGCCGGCTTGCCGGGCTTCACGGGCGCCGGTGCCGCGGACGACTTCGCCGCCGCCTTCTTCTGCCGCCACTCTTCCCACACGATCACGAGCGGCGCGGCGATGAAGATCGACGAGTACGTCCCGACGATGATCCCGATGATCATGACGAACGAGAAGCCGCGCAGGACCTCGCCGCCGAGGAAGAAGAGGACGACGACGACGACGAACGTGAGGAGCGACGTCAGGACCGTCCGCGAGAGCGTCTGGTTGATCGAGTGGTTCACGAGCTCGGTGAGCGGCGCGCGCCGGTTCTTCTCGCGGTTCTCGCGGATCCGGTCGAAGACGACGACCGTGTCGTTCACGGAGTAGCCGATGAGCGTCAGGAACGCGGCGACGACCGTGAGCGAGATCTCGAGGTTGAGGATCGAGCAGAGGCCGAGCGTGGTCCAGGTGTCGTGGATGAGCGCGACGACCGCCGCGGTCCCGAACGAGACCGAGCGGAAGCGGAACGCGATGTAGAGGAGCATCGCGGCCCACGAGAAGAGGATCGCCCAGAAGCCTTTCTCGCGCAGGTCCTTTCCGACCTGCGGGCCGACGTTCTCGGCGGACAGGAGGGTGAACGGGCCGGCGATCGTCTTGGCCTTGAGCCAGTCGGCGATCGTCGGCGAGACGCCCGGCGTCTTCGCGGCCTCGTCGACGGACGCGAAGAGGCCCTTCTCGGACCGCGCCGCGATGAGCGCCTGGGCGACGCGTCCGTACTCGACCTTCGGGTCGACGTTCGGGCGCTGCGCCGCGTGCTCGGGGTCGTCGGCGACGAGCTTGTTCAGGAGGACGTCGGCGCCGTTGAGGTTCAGGTCGAACGCGTCCGGGGCCGCGCCGGCCGGGTGCAGCGCCGCGGTAAGGGCCGCCGTGACCTCCTTCGAGACGTCACGGCCTTCCTTCTTCTCCATCGGGACGCGCAGGAGCACCTGGTTGCGCTCGGCCTTGTCGTAGCGCTGAACGGACGTCACCTTGACGCTCGCCGCCTCGACGATCTTCCGGATCTGGTCCTCGTCGGGCGTCTTCGAGAACGCGTAGACGATCTGGGCGCCGCCGGTGAAGTCGATCCCGAGGTTCGGGCCGCGCTTGGCGACGAGCGAGATCGTGCCGATGAGGATCGAGAGGATCGACAGCGAGATGCAGATCCACTTGATCTTCAGGAAGTCGATGTTGGTCTTGTGGAAGAGACGCACGCGATTCTCCGATTCAGATGGACACGGTCTCGACGCGCTCCTTCGGCCCGTAGATCAGGTCGAACAGGAGGTGCGAAACGAAGACCGCGGTGAAGACCGACGCGAGGAGGCCGATGACGAGCGTGACGGCGAAGCCCTTGACGGGCCCCGTGCCGAACTGGAAGAGGAAGAGCGCGGCCGAGATCGTCGTGACGTGGGTGTCGACGATGGTTCCCCACGCACGCTTGAACCCGAGGTCGATCGCGTTCTTCGGGGCCTTGCCGTTGTCCATCTCCTCGCGGATGCGCTCGAAGATGAGGACGTTCGAGTCGACGGCCATGCCGATCGTGAGGATGAAGCCCGCGATGCCCGGCAGCGTGAGCGTCGCGTTGATGTACGCCATCGCGCCGAGCAGGATGACCGCGTTCAGGACGAGCGCGAGGACCGCGTTCACGCCCGCGAGACGGTAGTAGAGGACGACGACGATGAAGACGCAGATCATCCCGACGACGGACGCGAGGACGCCCTTCTTGATCGAGTCGAGCCCGAGCGACGGCCCGACGGTGCGCTCCTCGAGAACGATCATCTCGGCGGGGAGCGCGCCCGAGCGCAGGACGAGCGCGAGCGCGTCCGCTTTCTCGGCCGTGAAGTTGCCTTCGATGATGCCGCTCTCCTTGATCTGGCTGTTGATGTTCGGCGCCGACACGACGCGGTTGTCGAGGACGATCGCGAGATGCTTGTTGATGTTCTCGCCCGTGACCTTCGCGAACTTCACGGCGCCGGGCGCCGTCAGGAAGAACATGACGGCCGGCTGGTTGAACTTGTCGCGGTCGACGCGGGCGTTCTTGAGGTCGCGCCCCGTGACGGCGGCCGCGCGCTTGAGGACGTACGTGACCGGCGTGCGCGTCCGCGCGTCCGCGTCCTCGCTGTAGCCCTCGACCATGCGGAGGTCGTCCGGGATCGTCCCGCCGTACGCCGCCTTTGCGCCCTCGGGCGTCGGGTACGGGCCGCCCCGGTCGTCCACGAGCGTCAGCTCGAGGAGGCCGGTCGTGCCGATGATCTCCTTCACGCGGCTCGGGTCGTCGACGCCGGGGATCTCGACCACGATGCGGTCGGTGCCCTGGCGCTGGATGACCGGCTCGGCGACGCCGAGGGCGTCCACGCGGGTCCGGATCGTCTCGACGGCCTGGCGCGTCGCGAGATCCTCGATCGTCGTCCGCTCCACGTCCTTGAAGCCGATCTTCCATTCCCGGCCGCGCTCGTCCACGGACCACGAGTTCGGCGGCAGGATCGACCTCACGAGATCCTTGAGCTTGGCCTGGTCGGTCTTCTCGTCGAGCTTCAGCGTGAAGCCCGTGCCGTCCGCGGGGCCCGCCGGGATCACGGCGACGCCGCGCTTCGTGCCCTCGTCCTTGAGGCGCTCGAGCGTGTCCTGCGCCTCGACCCTCAGGGCGTCGGACGTCTTGACCTGCATCACGAGGTGGATGCCGCCCTTGAGGTCCAGGCCCAGCTTGAGGCCGTTTCGAAGGACCTCGGCCGTCGTGGGATTCGGCGGAGCGGTGGGCGACTTCTTGAGCGCCTCGTGGCCGCGCCACCAGTAGGCGCCGGTCGAACCGAGAAGGACGGCCAACGTCACGGCGACGCGCCATCCGGTGGGCTTGTTCACGAACTCAACCTCCGGGAGCGGGCCCGGCCGGGGGCGGCCGAGGCCACCGGAGCGACGGGAAACCCGCGGGATAGACCCGGCTTCTCCGGGCGAACCGGCGAAGTCTAGCAGAACCCCGGCCGGTTCAGTCCCGCGCGGCCGAAGCCTCGCCGTTCCCGCGCGCGGCCGCCGCCGGCCGCGAGGAGAACGGAGCGAGCGAGACGCGGGCGAGCCTGCCCGCCGCGGCCTCGCCGAGCGCCGCCAGGAGGCGCTCGTGCCGCCACGCGTGGCAGGACACGACGAGCACCGGCCGCTCCGAGAGCACCTCCATCGCGAGGAAGCGCATGACGGCGACGAACCGCTCGTCGTCGGCGCCCACGAGGGGGTCGTCGAGCAGCAGAGGGACGCCCGCGACGCCGGTCCCGAGGTAACGGAGCGCGGCGAGCCTCGCCGTGAGGTGAAGCTGCTCGCGGGCGCCGGTCGAGAGGCCCGACTCGATCTCCGTTTTCGTCGCGACCCTCCCGCCCTTCACGAGCGCCGAGAGCGTGAGCTCGTCGGAGAACTCGAGCGCCTCGTACGGCGTCTTCCACGTCGAGAGGATCGCGCGCGACGCCTCGTTGAGCCCCCGGCGGAAGTCCGAATACACGGACGTCGCCGCCGCGCCCAGGGAGGTCCGCGCGAGTTCGACGGCGTCGCGAAAGAGCGTCGCGCGCCGGAGGAGCGCCTCGGCCGTCTCGATCTCCTCCTCCACGTCGCGAGCGCCGTCGCCCCCCTCGCGCGCCGCCGCCGCGAGCGTCCGCTCCGCCGAGAGGCGGCTCTCGTCCGCCCGCGCGAGCGCGGCCCGCGACTGCTCCGCGGCGCGGCGGGCCTCCTCCGGCGTGCCCACCGCCTCGGGAATCGCGCCGCCCGCTTCGGAAGTTCGCCGCGCGATCTCCGCGTCGAGCGCGGCGAGGCGGGCGGCGAGCTCCTCCGCGTTGCCCGCCCCCTCGGCTTCGCGCCGGGCCGGAAGGTCGTGCTCCTGGAGCTGGCGGAACTTCGCGGCCTTCCGGCGCCCGGCCTCGACCGCGAGGAGCGCCTCGGCGAGCGGCAGGCCCGCGGGGACGCCCGTCGCGGCCAGAGCATCGCGCAGGCGCCTCTCGAGGTCGCGCAGGTCGGCGTCCTCCCGCGCGAGACGCTCGCTCTCCTTGGCGAGGACCTCCTCGCGTGTCCGCGTCTCCTGCCGCACGAGGCCGAACTCCGCGACGAGGTCGAGGAGGCGGGCGGCCGCGCCCGCCTCGGGGACGCCCGGGGGAAGGCCGAGCGTCTCGCGGAAAGCCGCGAAGCCCGCGTCAAGCGCCTCGAAGCGCCCTCGCGCGTCGTCGCGGCGCGTCGTCGCCGCGGCGAGCGCGCGCCGCCGGTCGTCCGCCGCGCGCACGCGCCGGTGGGCCTTCAGGAGGGCGGCGGCGTCCCGGAACCCGGCGCCCTTCGCCGCGCGGTCGAGGCGAAGCCGCACGTCCGACAGGCGGCGCCGGATCTCGGTCGCCCTGCGCCGCGCGGCGGCTTCCTCCTCGCGGGCGCGCGCCTCGTCCGCGGCCCGGTAGTCCGCAGCGCGCCCCCATCCGACGGCGCCGGAGATTCCGAGCGTCAGGACGAAGACCGCGAGCGCGACGGCCATCCACACGGGGACGCCGGCCGACGGCCATGCGAACCAGGCGGCGACCGGGACGAGGGCCACGGCCGCACCGGCGATCCCCTTCGCGAGCCGGAGTCGCTGCCCGCGCTCGCCCGCGACGATCGCCGCGAGGGCGGATGCGTCGGCCACCTTTCGGTCGAGCTTCACGCCTTCGAGCTCGAGTGCGCCGCGCTCTTCCTCCGCCCCGACGACGAACTCGCGGTCTTCGGCCGGGACCCCGTCCAGCCGGACGATCTCCTCGGCGAGCCCGTCGGAGCGCAGCGCCTCCCACTGTCCCTCGAGCGCGCGCTCGGCCTCCGCGAGCTCTTTCCGGAGACTCGCGAGCGAGCGGAGAAGGACTTCGAGCCTCGCACGCGCCTCGTCTTCCAGCCGCGACACGGCCCCGAAGCGGTGCGCGAGGTCGCCGGCGTCGCGCGACGCCTCGCGCAGGCTCGCCTCGAGCGCGGCGCGCGCGCCCTCCAGCGCCTGCGGCCGCGTCCCGCGCTCCTCGCGGAGGCGGTCCACGGCGGCGAGGGCCGCGTCGGAGAACAGCGCGGCCTCTGGAGCGAGCGCCTTCGCCTCGCTCTCCGTCTCGCGCCGCTTCTCCACCGCGGCAGTTGCGACGTCGAGGCGTTCCTTCAGCGCCCGGCGCTCGGCGGCGATCGCGGCGATGTCCGCGAGGTCGGCGAGGCGCCGCACCTCGTCCCTCTCGCGCGTGCGGTAGGCGAGGGCGGCGGAGGCCTGTGCGGCCTCGCGCCTTCTGTGTGCGAGAGCGTCGCGCCGGGCCTTGAGGGCGTCGAGCTTTCTCGTCAGGCGCGAGATCTCCGTGTCGACCGAGACGGCGCCGCCCGTCGACGCGCCCGGCATCTCCTTGCGCGCCGTCTCGAGCGCCTTGAGCGCTCTCACGACGGACGCCTCGCCGCCGCCCGAGTCCGCGATGCGCGCGAGCTCGACGGTGAGGCCCGCCTCGAGCCGGTCCGTGTCGAGGACGTTCTGCTTCACGTACGCGGTCGCGCGGAACAGGGGCTCGCCGAGGCCGCCCGTGACGATCTCGCCGAAGACGTCGCGGCCACCGGGGCGCAGGAACTCCGCCGTCGCGTCGGCGCCGCGATCGCGGTCGAGGATGAGGAGCGTCCCGGCATCCAGGTCGCGGTCGATGGACCATCTCCGGCCTCCCGCGGACACGTCGAGTCCGACGCGCATCGGCGCGCCGCTCCGCGGGCGACGCAGCTCGCGCACCCTCGTCGCGACGCCGCGCGTCTTCGGGAGTCCGTAGAGCGCCGTCACGATCGCCTCGCAGAGAGTCGTCTTGCCCGTCTCGTTCGGGTCGACGGCGAGGAGGACGCAGCCTTCGGGCCAGGCGAGGTCGAGGCCCCGGAGCGCGCCGAAGCCCTCGACCCGGATCCGCTCGATCCTCACGCGTCCTCCGGCTCTGGAGGCAGGACCGGCCGGCCCGCGAGCGCGTCGCGTCCGACCCGGAGCGCGAGCTCGGCAAGGCGGCGCGGACCTTCTTCGATGGCGGCGTCGCGCCGGGCCCGGAGGTCTGCCGCGAAACGGCCCTCCGCCGAGCGGAGGCCGGGATCCTCCACGGGAGGCGACGTGAGGTCGCGGACCACGAGGTGTTTCACGCGCGGCGCGAACGCGCGCGCGGACTCGGCCGGACGCGCGCCGTAGGGCTGCGTCCCCGTGAGAGTGAGCCGGACGAGGTCGCCGGCGCCGACGCCCGCGACGCCCCAGGCCGTCTCGATCCGTTCGGCGAGGGCGGCGCTCTCGAGGTCCGTCGCGTCGACCGCGAGGTCGTGGACGGCCCGCGCGTCCGCGGGCAGCGTCTCGACGCGCGGAGGCTCCCCGGGGACGAGCGTGATCTTGAGGAAGACGCGGGCGCCCGTCTCGTCGAGGCCCCGGCCCGTCGGGGAGCCCGAGTAGGCCCCGCGCGGGACCCCGGCATCGTCCTCGACGAGATGGAAGTGGTGGTGGTGCCCGAGCGCGGCCCAGGAGAACCCGGCGTCGAGGACTTCGCGGCGCGAGAACGGCGCCGTGCGCTTCGTGCCCCTTGGAGAGTCCGCGCCGGGATAGCTCTCGAGGGAGCCGTGGAGAAGGAGAAGGGCGTGCTCCGAAAGGGGCCGCCGGGGCGGAGGCGAGAGGGGACGCTCGACGACGACCGCCGGCGACAGGAACGCCCGGCCCGTCACGGTTGCGTCGTCGCGGCCCGGAAACGCGACGGTTTCCCACCCGGGCGCGCGGAAGACGACGACGTTCCCGGGCCACGCCCGCATTCCGAGCGCCGCGAGCACCGACGGGTCGTACCAGCCGCCCGCGCCCGCGAAGTCGTGATTGCCGGGCGCGATGAAGACGGGCCGCGGCGCCAGAGACGCGAGCGCCTCCAGGATCCGGTGGATCGAAGAGGCGGCGACGTTCTCGGCGTCCCAGAGGTCGCCGGGGACGAGGAGGGCGTCGGCGCCGCAGGACGTCGCTGCCGCGACGGCGCGCTCAGCGGCGGCGTCGACCTCCTCGCGCCGGACGGCGCGCACGTCCGCCGGCATCCCGAGCCCCCCGCCGGAGAGCGCGGAGCCCGCATGCCAGTCGGACGACTGGAGCAGTGTGAGAGTTCGCCCCGAGGGCACCCCTCATTTTCTCACGGAAACCGGACGGTCAGGACGGTTCCTTCGTCTCGACGTCGCCCGACAGGCCCGCGATCGCGCTCCTGTTGATCTTGATCTTCGTCGTGTCCGCGATCTTGAGCCACACGATCTGGTCCTCGACCTGCGAGATCGTCCCGTGGATCCCGCCCGTCGTGACGACGCGGTCGCCTTTCTTCAGGGCCGAGATCAGCTCCTTCTGCTTCTTCTGCTGCTTGCGCATCGGCGCGAGGAGCACGAAGTAGAAGATCACGAACATGAGCAGGTACGGGACCATCTGCACGAGCGGGTTGGCCGCGGCGCTCGTGGGGGCGGCCTGCAGGAGAGAGGGGTTCATCAGGAGTCCTTTCCGACGGCCCTCGACCAGCGAGGGAGCGCTTCCGCCGCCCACGCCGCGAACCGGTTCGACGCGAGAGCCTCACGGATTCCCCGCATCAAGTCAAGGATCGCCGTGAGGTTGTGGACCGTGAGGAGCGTCGCCGCCGTGGGCTCGCCGAGCGTGAAGAGATGCCGGAGGTACGCGCGCGAGTGGCGGCGGCACGTCGGGCAGCCGCAGCCGGCGTCCGGCGGACGCGGGTCGCCGCGGTACCTCGCGTGCTTGATCGCGAGCGTCCCCTCCGAGGTGTAGAGGAGGCCGTGCCGCGCCGCGCGGGTCGGGAGCACGCAGTCGAAGAGGTCGAAGCCCTTTGCGACGGCGTCGATGAGGTCGTCGGGCCGCCCGACCCCCATGAGGTAGCGGGGCTTGTCCTCCGGAAGGAGCGGAGCCGTGTGCGCGACCATCGCGCGCATCTCGTCCTTCGGCTCCCCGACCGACAGTCCGCCGCACGCGACGCCGTCGAACGGGAGAGCGGCGACCGCCGCCGCGCTCTCGGCGCGCAGGTCCGCGTGCATCCCGCCCTGCACGATCCCGAAGAGCGCGCCGCGCGTCCCGCCGAGGGACTGCCGGCGCGCGGCGGCGCGCGCGGCCCAGCGGTGGGTCAGCGCCATCGACGACGCCGCCTCGTCTTTCGTCGCCGGCCACGGCGTGCACTCGTCGAGGACCATCGCGACGTCGACCCCGAAGTCCCCGAGCTGGAGGTCCACGGCGCGCTCGGGCGTGAGCGCGTGCGCGGAGCCGTCGAGATGGCTCCGGAAGACGACGCCCTCTTCCGAAATCGTCCGGCTCCCTGCGAGCGACATGACCTGGTAGCCGCCCGAGTCCGTGAGAATCGGCCGGTCCCAGCCCAGGAATCTGTGCAGTCCGCCGAGCGCGCGAATCGTGTCGCCGCCTGGCCGGAGCATGAGGTGGTACGTGTTCGCGAGCACGATCTCGGCGCCCGCGGCTTCGAGGTCGCTCCAGCGCGCGGCCTTGACCGTCCCTGCCGTTCCGACCGGCATGAACGCGGGCGTCTCGACGGTCCCGTGGTCCAGCGTCAGAAGGCCGCGACGGGGTCCCGCGCCGGTCCCGGCGAGCCGCTCGAACCCGAGCATCGCGTCAGATGCCGAAGCGGGCGGTCGCGACGAGGCCGAGCGCGCCGTTCGCCGTCCGGTACCAGCCGCCGACGTCGACCTTCGCCGGGCCGATCACGACGCCGGCGCCGCCCGTGAGTGCGGGCTTCTTGTCCGGCGACTCGAGGTTGACCGAGGCGCCCCCCCGGACGACGACCGCGACGATCGTCCACTCGACGCCGCCGCCGACCTCGCGGCTCTTCAGGCCCGGGATGAGCGTGTCGTTCTTCGTGACGTCGTAGTCCGCCGCGAACGTCAGGCCGATGACCGGCACGTGGACGGAAGCGCCGATGCGTCCCTGTGATCCATACGTCACGGATTGCCCCCGTTCCGCCGGCGGTGAGCCCTCCGCATACGGAAACGACGGCTCGTTGATGCCGCGCCAGACGCCGCCGACGTGCACGGGCCCGAGGGAGAACAGGGCGCCCGCGTCCACGGACCAGTTCGTGTGCGAGCGCGCGAGGCCGGTCTGCGACGACTGCGCGAAGTGCCAAGGCCCCGAGCCCGTGTCCGCCGTGAAGGCGGACTCTTCGGAAACGTACGTCGTCCCCCAGAGCGCGTGGACGGCCCCGCCGACGGAGATCGCGCCCTCGAGGAAGGAGAAGGACTTTGCGAGCGCGAGGTCCTTCAGCTCGAGGCCGTTCGAAACGAGCGCGGACGCGTTGAACGCGATCGAGTTCGCGGGGTTGGCGCCGAGCGCGGTGTGCACGAGGTCGGCCCTCACGAAGGCGCCGCTGTAGGCGCGGTCCGTGAACGAGAGCTCCCAGCCCTTGTGCGCGGCCGCGATCGAGACGTTCCCGTTGCCGAGGATCCCGTTCCCGGGGTCGCCCAGCGTGTGGAGCGCGGCGACGACGTCCGCGTAGTTCTGCGGCTGGGCGCCGGTCGCGAGCTTCACGGGGTCGTTCCCGACGACGGCGTCCAGAGGGGCGAGGAAGTCGCCGCTCTCGCGCGTCACGAGGCCCGCCGTGAGCGCGAACGCGAACTCCTTGTCCGGGGCGAGCGCCGGGTTGTCGACGGCGCCCGCGACGTCCGGGGGGAGTCCCACCGCGGCGCCGCCGATTGCCAAAGAGCGCGCCGTCACGGGCCCGAACGGCATCTGGGCGCGCGCCGGGAATGCAACGGCGGCGAGAAACGCCGCGACCGCGAGAGGGGCCAGGGCCGGACGGCCGAGCGTGCGGCAAGAGGGTTCCATCGGTCCGCCCGAGTGTACGTGGCGGCCCGCGTTGACCGAAAAAAACACGGATGCTATGTTCCGGCGTCTTTTTCGGGAGGCTCATGGCCGATCTGGGAACGAAACATACGTGCTTCAAATGCGGGACGAAGTTCTACGACCTCAGGAAGAACCCCGTCCAGTGTCCGAAGTGCGGCGCGGACCAGAAAGATGCGCCCCCGCAGCCCACGTCGCCCGTCGTCCTTCACGCGGCGCGGCGCGCCAAGCGCGACGAGTTCGCGGATCCGGACGTCTTCGACCGTAACCGCGAGGAGGAAGACGTCGCCTCCGGCGAGCCCGAGGACCCCGCGGCCAAGCGCGTCGACGACGACGAGGAGCTTCCCCTCGGCGAGGCGCCGACGCTCGAAGGCGCGGAAGAGTCGGACGACGAGTACTGACCGCCCCGCCCGGCCACGGCCCGTCTTCGTGGCGATCGGCCTCGGCTCGAACCTGGGAAACAGAGTGGGATTTCTTAGAAAGGCGATCGCGGCGATGGCGCCGCACCTGCACGATCTCCGTTCTTCACCTTTCTATGAATCTTCTCCCGTCCCTCTTCTCCCCCATCAACCCGACTACCTCAACGCCGTCATCACGGGGCGGACGTCACTTTCCGCCGCGGCCCTTCTTGCCCTTCTGAGAAAATCCGAATCCTCCGCCGGCCGAAAGAGAGGCCGCGGCGCGCGGAACGGCCCGCGCACGCTGGATCTCGATCTCCTTCTCTACGGCTCTTCCCGGATCGCGACGCGCACGCTGACCGTGCCGCATCCCCGGATGGCGTCCCGCCTCTTCGTCCTCGTCCCGCTCGCCGACCTCGCGCCGCGGCGAGTCGTGCCCGGCACGGGAAAGACGGTCGCCCGTCTCCTCGCCGAGGCGAAGCGTGCGTCGGAGGAATCCGTCAGGCCGTGGCCGCGAGGGGGTCCTTCTCGATCCGGCGCGCGAACGCGAAGGCGAGGAGCGTCAGCCGGTTGAAGAACCGCACGGCGAGCGCCGGGTTCTCGACGTCGCCCGCCAGCGTGGACGTGACCGCCGCGCGCAGCGCGTCGAGCGGCGCCTCCTCGCAGAACATCCGCGTGAAGACGGGGTCGTAGTACCCGTACACGAACGGCCGGAAGCGCGCGACCATGCGTTCGGTCGTCCGGCCGTACGCGTCGAAGTCGGCGGCGTCGACGCGACCCTTCCGGGCGAGCGACGCGTCGATCACCTTCGCGGCCCTCAGGCCCGCGGACATGCCGAGGAAGACGCCCGACGAGAACACCGGGTCGAGGAACGTCGCCGCGTCCCCGGCGAGGACCCACCCGTCGCCGCCGTAGCGCGTCGACGTGAACGAGTAGTCGGAGACGGACCCGACGTCGCTCGTCCGCGTCGCGCCCGCGAGGTACTCCTTCACCTTCGACGAGCGCGCGAGGAGCTCCTCGAGCCTCTCGGTGTTCGTCCGGCCCGACAGCGTCGCGAGGACGGACGGCGCGAAGACCGCGCCGACCGACGAGGTCCCGTCCGAGAACGGGATCAGCCAGTACCAGACGTCCGGGAGGAACGGGAGCAGGATGTCGCCGGCCCGGTCGCCCGCGCCGCGCCACACGCCCGTGAAGTGCGCGTAGAGGGCCGCCTTGCGGAGGTTCGTGTCCTGCCGGCGGATCTTCAGGCGCGACGCGAGGAACGCCGCCTGGCCCGTCGCGTCCACGACGACCTTCGCGGCGATCGCCTCCGGGCCGCCCGGACCCGCGACGCGGACGCCGACGGCGCGCTCGCCCTCGAACACGACGTCTTCCACCGCGACGCCGCGGCGCACCGTTGCGCCGCACGCGGCCGCGTGCGCGGCGAGGAGGCCGTCGAAGTCCTTCCGCTTCACCTGCCAGGCCGACGGGCGCGACGCGTTCCACGCCTCGCGGAAATCGACCTGCCGGACGCCGCCCGTGCGCTCGTTCGTGAAGAGGGCGCCGTACTTGCGCTGGAAGCCCGCGGCCTCGATCTTCGGAAGGAGCCCGAGCTCCTCGAAGACCGGCCGGTTCCACGGGAGGAGCGACTCGCCGATCTTGAAGCGCGGCTCCGGGTCACGGTCGAGGAGGAGAACGGAGCGGCCCCGCTGCGCGAGCGCCGTCGCCGCCGCACATCCGGCCGGCCCGGCTCCGAGGACGACGGCGTCGACGGTCACGGTCTCGCCCCGGCGGGCACGGCGCGCGGCTCGAACTTCAGGTCCTCGCCCTGGAGGGTGACGCGCGTTCCGGGCGGGACGGAGGACGTGAGCCAGACGCTGCCCCCGATGACCGAGCCGCGGCCGATCACGGTCTCGCCGCCGAGGATCGTCGCGCCGGCGTAGATCACGACGTCGTCCTCGACCGTCGGGTGGCGCTTCGTCCCGCGGATGAGCTCCCCGCGCTCGTTCTTCGGGAACGAGAGCGCGCCGAGCGTCACCCCTTGATAGAGCTTCACGTTCCTTCCGATGTCCGTCGTCTCGCCGATGACGGTCCCGGTGCCGTGATCGATGAAGAACGAACGCCCGATCCGCGCGCCCGGGTGGATGTCGACGCCCGTCTCGAGGTGCGCGAACTCCGTCATGACGCGGGGAATGAGCGGAACGCCGAGCCCGTGGAGGGCGTGCGCGACGCGATACGTGAAAACGGCCTTCACGCCGGGATAGGCGAGGATGATCTCGTCGAATCCGGTCGCGGCCGGATCGCCGTCGAACGCGGCGCGCACGTCGTCCGCGACCATGTCCGCGATCGCGGGCAGGTCCTCGAAGAGGCTCGTGACGATCCCGGGCGCCCGGACGGCCGCCCCGTCCGGGTCGTGAGGCGCGAGCGCCTTCTCGACCTGTTCCGCGAGGCGGACGTGGACACGGAACAGGACGTCCGCGAGGTGGTCGCGCAGGTTCGCGCGGTAAAGGGCCGTCTCGCCGAAGAAACCCGGGTGGACGACCTCCTGGAGGAGCCTGAGGATCTCGACGACCTCGCGCCGGCGCGGGCGCGGCGGCGCGTCGACGGCCGAGAGAAGCGTCCGGCTTTCCGCGCCCGCGAGGACCCGGTCGATCGCGCTCCGGAGCCGGGGATCGCTCATGCGACTCATTCTCTCACCGGCTCCATTCCTTCAGGGCCGCGGCCGCTTCCTCCTGCGACCGTCGGGATTCGACGAGCCAGTCCGGCTGCGGGGCGTCGTCGACGAGGCCCTGCATCAGCGCGCGCGCCTCGGCTCCCCTGTCGGACTCGTAATCCCGGATCGCCTCCGCGAGGAACTGGCGCCCGACGAAGTTCTTCGGACCCGTTGCGACCGCGAGGCGGAGGTTCTTCAGCGCCTGAGAGCGCGAGGCCCATCCCGTCAGGAACGGCACCGAGGGCGTCTGATGGTGGAGGCGGCCCAGGATCCGGTAGCCCGCGCCGTCGTCGTGCGCGGGGTCGAGGAGGATGACCGCCTGTGCGTAGTCGCGGATCTTCGCGGCGGCGCCCTGCTTGACGGCCGCCATCTTCCCGAACGCGAGCGACCACTTCCCCCAGTCGGCCGCCGCCCATTCGAACGCCTCGACCGCATCCTCGCGGCCTTTCAGGAGAGGCGCGAGCTCGACGGGCGTGGCCGTCGAAAGGTCCTTGCCCGACGCCTTCGAGGTCTCGCGCCGCAGGAGGTCGAGCGCCTGCTCGGCGGCTTTCCGGCCCTCGTCGAAGATCTCGCGCTTTCGGGTCACGTCGTCCGCCACGTACTCGCCCTTGAAGTAGAGCGCGCGCATGAGCCGGCCGAGCGCCGCGACGGAGCCGGGCTCGCTGGCGAGGGCGGCACGGCAGGCGGCGATGACGGGATCGATCGCGCCGGCTCGCGCATGGCCGCCGGTCGCTCCTTCGGCGCGGAGCGCCCAGAGCCGGTCGGCCTCCGCGAGGAGCGCGGCGTCGTCGGCGCGGAGAGCGGACGGGACCACCAGGAGAAGAACGAGCGCGAGCAGGACGGCTCTCATTTCCGTGTCACTATACTGGCGCGCCTCTTGCGAAGAGGACCCGAATCGACCCGCGAGGTGCCGCCGTGGCCGACCAGCCGAAGACCGAAGGACCCCAGCCGCCGACCCTGCAGTTCTCGATCGACGATTCCGTCGCGAACGGCGTCTACGTGAACTTCGCCAACATCATCCACAACCCGGCCGAGTTCGTGCTCGACTTCGGCCGCGTCGTCCCGGGAAGGACGGACGTGCGCGTGCTGTCGCGCGTCCTCACCTCGCCCGTCCACGCCAAACAGCTCCTGCACGCCCTCACACAGAACGTCGCCCAGTACGAAAAGACGTTTGGCCCGATCCGCACGGACTTCGAGGCGGCCCCCACGCCGCCCCCGGCCGACCCGACGCGGCCGAACTGACGAACAAAACGAACCAAGGAGACCGATTCCCGATGACACTCCCTCTTCGCTTCGTCCTTCCGTCCCTTGCCCTTCTCGCGGCTGCGTCCGCCGCTCCGGCGCCCGCCGCCGGGCCCGCCCCGGAGGCGCGCACGCCAACGGCCGCGGCCGCGCCCTCCGGCGACCCGCTGATCTACGACCCGGACCTCATCGGCGAGAAGGCGATCGCTTTCTCGCTGAAGGTCGCGAGCGATTCCGGCCGGCGCCTCCTCGTGAACCTCGGCACGAACGACTGCCGCCCGTGCGCCGTTTTCAACCACGCGATCCACAAGGGTAAGTTCTTCGAGGCGGTCACCCACGATTTCGTCCCCGTGGACATCGACGTCTCGAACATGCCGAATGCCGCACTCATCGACAAGTACTTGATCAACCCGAGGGCGGAGCTGCCGGCCATCCTGATCTTCCTTCCAAACGGCAGCCTCAACGAGGCGCTCGCCCACGGCGAGATGGCCGCGATCGCGAGGAAGGGCGACGACGCCGTCCAGGAGTGGCTGCTCGCGCGCTTCCTGAAAACCGAGTAGCCGCGCCTCCGTCTGGCAGAATGGGCCCGTGGCCGTCGCACCGCGCACCGGGGCCGCGCAGGGGCCGGACTCCGGCGACCTGCTCCTCGTCGCGACGGGTGACGACGCGGCGCTGAAGCGTCTCCTCGCGCGCTGGCGCCAGCCGGTCTACGCGGTCTTCGAGCGCCTCCGGGAGCCGTCCGCGGCCGCGGAGGCGACGCTTCAGACCTTCGAGCGCCTCGTGCGGACCGCGGGGCGCTACGACCCGGGCACACCCTTCGCCGCGCACCTCTGGGGTCACGCGGCGCGCGTCGCGCAGGAGCAGCCGCGTTCCGAACCAGCCGTCATCTCGACGGTGCGACTCGCCGAGTCGGCCGCCGCGCGCACCGCCCTCCAGCGTTCCGCGATCGCGTCCCTTCCGCCCGCGGAGCGCTCCGCGTTTCTCCTGACCCGGGTCGCCCGGCTGCCGCTCCCGACGGCCGCGTCCGCGCTCGGGGTCTCCGAGGGCGAGCTGCGCCGGCGCCTCGTGCGCGCCCTCGAGACCCTGCGGACGTCCCTCAAACCGCTCCTCGATCTCGGAGTGCCCGGCGGGGACGGCGCGTCCGAGGACGGCGGGAGCGGCCTCCCGGCCGAAGGCGGAGCCGCGTGAACTGCGACGAGCTGCGCGAGCGCATCGTCGACCCGGGATCGGCGGGCCAGGGCGGGCACGCGCCCGTCGTCGCGCATCTCGAGGAGTGCCCGGCCTGTCGAGCCTCCGCCCGCGACTTCGCCGCGATCGACCGGCTCCTGCGTCCGGCCGGGGCGCTCGAGCCGCCCGAGGACCTCGAGTCCCGGCTCGTCCAGCGCCTGTCGGCGCCCCCCCGCAACGCGTGGAGGCAGCCCGCCGCGCTGTTCGGGGCCGCCGTCCTCGTCCTCGTCCTCGCGTTCCTCGGCTTCCGCGCGCTCCGCCGCACACCGTCCGCGCCGGCTCCCCCCGCACTCGAGCCCGCCGCCGCGCCCGCCGCCCCCGCCGGCGCCCTCCCGGCTTCCGCGGAGCTCCCGCCCGACATCGTCGCGGTGCGCTCGACGCCGATCAACCTCGACCGCCCGCCGCTGACGCGCGACGAGAAGGCGCAGGCCGCGATCCTCCACCAGTTCGACTTCCTCAACGCGTTCGAGACGCTCGCGAAGCTCGACGCGTTCTTCCCGGAGCCGGTCGGTCCGAGGGCGCCCGTGGCCGTCCCCGCCGGCGGCTTCCCGTCGCGCCCGCCCGACACGCCGGACGGCCTGACGGGCCGCTTCCTCGACTGGCAGCGGGCGGGAGCGAAGGAACGCGCCCGGTTCGTCGCGCTCGAGGCCGCGTTCCTGAACCGTCCCGAGGACGAGCGCGCGCTCCTCGAGGACCGCTGGATCGTCGTCAAGGACTTCAGCGACGAGCAGCAGGTGGGCCTCCGCCGCCTCGCGAGCCGTCTCGACGAGGTCGACGCCCGCGCGCACGACCGTCTCGAGTCCGAGATCCGCCTCATCGGCCGGCTCCCGAGGTCGCAGCGCGTCGCCCGCTGGCGCGCCCTCCCGTTCGCGAAGCCGCTCACGGGCCAGGAGCTCGAGAGCGCCGAGCGCCTCCTCCTGTCGCGCTGAATCCTCCCGCATCGCCCGATCTTTCGGGCGGGCGGAACGCGCCGCCGCTACACTCCCGCCCCATGAGCGCGACGACCGGGACCCCGGCCCCCTCATTCACGCCCTGGGTGCCGCCGTCCGAAGCACCCGCCGAGCTCACGTTCCGCGCCGTCGCGCTCGGGGCCGTTCTCGGGATCGTCTTCGGCGCCGCGTCCGTCTACCTCGGACTGCGCGTCGGACTCACGACGTCCGCGTCGATCCCGATCGCCGTCATGGCGATCACGATCCTCAAGAAGCTCGGCCACTCGACGATCCTCGAGAACAACATCGTGCAGACGACCGGATCCGCAGGCGAGTCCATCGCGGCCGCCGTCGTGTTCACGATCCCGGCGCTCATCTTTCTCGGCTTCCCGATGCAGATCCCGGTCACGTTTCTCATTTCTCTGACGGGCGGGATCCTCGGCGTCCTCATGATGATCCCGCTCCGCCGGTATCTCATCGTCAAGGAGCACGCGGCCCTCCGCTTCCCCGAGGGCACCGCGTGCGCCGAGATCCTGATCGCGGGCGAGAAGGGCGGGACGTCCGCGACGAAGATCTTCACCGGGATCGGCGTGGGCGCCGCGTTCAAGCTCGCGACGACCGTCTTCGCCCTCTTCAAGGTGCGCGTGGCGCGCCTGATCGCGTTCTACCCGGGCGCGCGCCTCGAGTGCGAGACCTCCCCCGAGCTCCTCGCGGTGGGCTGGATCATCGGCTACGAGTCGAGCGTCCTCATGGTCGGGGGCGGCATCCTCGCGGCGCTCATCCTCTCGCCGATGGTCGTGTTCTTCGGGAGTACGTCCGCCTCGGCGATCGCGCCCGCCGCCGATCTCATCCGCAACATGGACTTCGACGCCGTCCGCTCCCAGTACATCCGGTACATCGGCGCCGGGGCCGTCGCGGCCGGCGGCGTCCTCGGGCTCGTGCGGGCGGCCCCGGCCATCTGGGACTCGCTCACCGCGTCGATGAAGCAGCTGCGCGGCGCGCTCGGGGGCGCCGGCGTCCTGCGGACGGAGCGCGACACGCCGCTCACGTGGGTCGTCGGCGGCTCGCTCGCGATCGTCGCCTTCATCGCGGTCGTGCCCGTCTTCAAGATGAACGTCCTCGGGGCGGCGCTCATCGTCGTCTTCGGGTTCCTCTTCTCCGTCGTCTCCGCCCGGATCACCGGCCTCGTCGGCTCGTCGTCCTGCCCGCTTTCGGGGATGACGATCGCCGTCGTGATCGGGACCTGTCTGATCTTCCTGACCGTCGGCTGGAGCGGCTCGGCCTACTCGTACGTCGCGCTCGTCGTCGGCTCGGTCGTCTGCATCGCGATCTCGAACGCCGGGACGACCGCGCAGGACCTCAAGACCGGGCACCTCGTCGGCTCGACGCCGGTCGCCCAGCAGGCCGCGATCCTCGCCGGCGTCCTGACGTCCGTCGCCGCGATCGGGTGGACGACATGGCTCATCAACGCGTCGGGCACGAAGGTCACGCCGCTCCCCACGCCTGTCGCGGTCTCGGCCGCCTCGATCGCCTCGGCCGACGACGTGAAGGGCCCCGACGGAGCGCCGAAGGCGTTCGTCCGCGTCGCGGCCGGCGAGGTGACGGGTCTCGAGGCCGGGAACTACCTCGTCGACCGCGGAACCGGCGCCGCCGTCGCCCGCCGCGTGGACGGGATCGGCACGCCGAGCTTCCCCGCCCCGCAGGCGAACCTCATGGCGGTCCTGATCTCGGGCCTTCTCGACCGCAAGCTCCCGTGGGGCCTGATCCTGATCGGCGTCGCGATCGCCGTCATCATCGAGATGACGACGGGGCACTCGCTGACGTTCGCGGTCGGCGTGTACCTGCCGCTCTCGTCCACGATGCCCATCTTCATCGGCGGCCTCGTGCGCAAGTTCGCGGACAGGCGCTACGGGCGCGTCCCGGACGACCCGGCCGAGAGCGAGGGCACGCTCTGGTCGTCGGGCCTCATCGCGGGCGGCGCGCTCGTGGGCGTCGCGGTCGCGCTTCTCCATTTCCCCGTGTTCGGTCTCGCGTTCGACGACGAGCTCGACCTGCCGATGAAGATCGCGCTCGGACCGAAATTCTGGCCGGGCCTCTTCGCCTCGGACCTCGTCCCGATGTTCGCGTTCGCGGCCCTGGGCTGGCTGCTGTTCCGGGGAGCGCGGGATCCGAAAACGGACTAGGTCGCGGCGACGACGGCGGCCTGGGCCTCGAGCTTCGCGATGAGCGCGGCCCGGCGCGCGGCGTCGAGGTTCTCGGAACCGGCGCGAAGAATGTCCGGATTGCCGTCGACCGAGCGACGGAAAAGGAAGTCCTGGACCGCCTTCGCGTCCACCTTCGTCGTCTCGCGCAGGAGGCTCGCGACGGCCGAGACCATCGCCGGGTGATCCTCGTGGAGGAGCAACTCGGCCAGCTCGAGGACGGCGGCGGCCTCGCGGCGGCCGTCGCTCACGAGGCCCACGGAGGCGAGCACGGCGAGGCGGCGCTTGCCGACGCTGCGCAGGCGCGCCCACTTCCGAAGCACGTTGATCTTCACGGGCTCGAGGGCGAGCGCCGGCGCGGCGACGCGCGTTCCGAGAGCCTCGGCGACCTCGAGGTCCTCGGCGACCGAGCTCCACTTCTCCACGTGGGAGAAGAGACCCGGCGCGAAGTCCTTCCGGTAGCGTTCGAGAACGTCCAGCGCCACGAGGATCTCCTCGCGGACCTTGCGGCCCACGGCGGCGTCCACGAGCGCGAGCGCGGCCCCGTAGTCCATCGCCGGCTTGTTCTTCGTCTGGATTTCGCGCGCGATCGAGCGCACGGACGACGTCTTCACGCCGAGCGCCTTCAGCGGGCTGCGCGGCTGGGAGGCGCTGCCCCTGGACTTGCCATCTTTTGCGGCTTCCTTCTCGTCGGCGCGGGCCTCCAGAAGGGCCCGAACGTCCTTGAGAATCGAGGCGGCGGCGGCGGCAGACTTGGCCATATGCAAACTCTGATTCTAGCACACGGGGTGACCACTTCCGAGGTCGTCACGGAGCAACCGGACTGAGTCTCAGCGGGTTTTCCGTCAGCGGAACGCGCCGCTGCCGAAGTCGTAAAGCTTTGATCTGGAAGATGTTGTTCCCTGAAAGAGCGCGCCCTGCTTTCCCTTGGGCCTTCCCGTTACCCTCGTACCGAGAAGCTGTCCCTTGAGCGTCACGTAGCCGGCCGCGCGGCCCACGCGCACTCCGAGGCGCCGGAGATCCGTCAGGTCGCGCAGCGCATCCCGCCCGCGCACGAGGAGGATTCTCTCGACCGCGCGCGGCCCGAAGCCCGGCACGCGCTGCAGCTCCTCGCGCGGCGCCGTCGTGAGCTCGACCGGGAAGCGCTCCGGGTGGCGCCGCGCCCACGCGAGTTTCGGATCCTGGTCGAGCGGGAGGTGGCCGTCCTCGTCGAACGGCAGCTCGCTCGCCCGGAAGCCGTAGTCGCGGAGGAGGTGGTCCGCTTCCACGAGACGGCGCTCGAGCAGGGCCGGAGGCGCCTTGCGCGCGGAATCGCGGCGCGCCTCGCGGATGGCCGCGGCCACGTCGCGGACCGGGGCGGCTAGCGGGTCCCTCGCGCTTTCGTCCGCGGCGCGCTGGCAGGGGATCTCGAGGTTGTACGAGACGCGGTCGACGAGGCGCACGAGCTTCTCGATCTGGCCCGGCTGCGCGCCGGCGAGCGCTTTCACGTGAAGGTATCCGCGGTAGCCGTGCGTGACGCGGAGGGTTTCGACGAGCTCGAGCATCCCGTCCATGGCCCGCACGGCGTCTTTCGGGATGCCGCTCGTGACGAAGAGCCCGTCGCACCAGCCGCGCCGGAACGCGGTCATGAAGAGACGCGCCAGCTTCGCGGGCTCGAGGGCGGCGGGCGGAAGGTCGCGCTCGGCGCGCATCGGGCACCAGTCGCATGCGTGGCGACACGCGTTCGTCAGGAGGATCCGGAAGATGCGGCGGTTTCCGAGACCGGGCACGATGAGGTCCCGGACGTCGATTGCATCGAGCGCACGCTTCGCCAGCTTCGCATCCCATTCGATCGTCCGGCTGATGGAGCCCATGGGTCACCTCACCCGGGCGCAATATAGGCGTAAGTTCCGCGCAAGTCAAGTCCGGCCGAAAAAGGCCCGAAAACCTCGGGTTTCAGGGAGGGGAAACGGGCCGCGCAATGATCCCGCCACCGAGAACGAGCTCGGGGCGGGCGCGGTCGTAGAAGACGGCCGACTGGCCGGGCGCGGCGGCGCGGACCGGCTCGTCGAACTCCAGCGTGCCCCGGCCGCCGTCCCCGAGCGTCAGCGACGCGGTCTGCTCGGGATGGCGTGAGCGGATGCGCGCGAGGACGTGAAGGGGCCGCCCTGCGTCTCCAGCTGTTCGCACACTCACGCTCTCGAGGAGGATCTTCTTGGAAAGAAGGGAGTCCGGCGGCCCCACGATGACACGCCGCTCGTCGGGGTACGTCGCCAGCACGTAGAGAGGGTCACTCGAAGAAATCTTCAGCCCCCGGCGCTGGCCGACCGTGAAACCAAACGTCCCCTCGTGCGTTCCCGCGCTCTTTCCACCTTCTAAGACAATCTCCCCTGCCTTCGCTCCGCCGATTGCCGGCAAATCGAGCCCGAGCCGCGGCGCCTCGCGCCGGATGAATTCCGCCGGCGAGGTGCCGTTCGGGACGAAGCAGATCTCCTGCGAGTCCGGCTTGTCCCAGTTCGGGAGTCCCGCTTCGCGCGCGATCTCGCGCACGGCCGTCTTCTGAAGCTCGCCGAGCGGGAAGACGACGCGCGAGAGCTGTTCGCCCGTGAGGTCGTAGAGAAAATACGACTGGTCGCGGCTCGCGTCCGTCGCGCGGAGGAGCCGCTTCTCCCCGGTCGCGGGATCCGTCTCGACGCGCGCGTAGTGGCCCGTCGCCACGGCATCGCAGCCGAGAGCTTCGGCGCGCGCGAGCAGCGTCTTGAACTTCACCTCGGTGTTGCAGGCCGTGCACGGGATCGGCGTCCGGCCCTCGAGATAGCTCGTCACGAACGGCCTCACGACGGCTTCCTCGAAGCGCTCCGTGAGGTCGAGGACGTAATGCGGGATCCCGATCGTCTCGGCGGCGCGCCGCGCGACGGTCAGGTCGTCGAGCGTGCAGCACCGCCCCGCCGCCGCGCCGGTCCCGTCGCGGTCGTGGTCCCAGAGGTGCATCGAGAGGCCGACGAGCTCCGCCCCCTCGCGCTTCAGGAGAAGCGCGGCGACTGAGGAGTCGACTCCTCCCGACATCGCGACGGCGATGCGCATCGGGGGATTATCGGCGCTTCGGCGCCGCTGCCTTCCCCGCCGCCGGCGGCTCGGAGACCCAGCCGAGGAGCGACGACGCGCGGTCGGGCCAGTTCAGCACGCGGTTCGTCGCCACCGAGGCGCGGCCTTCCGCCGTGATGGTGTACGTCCACTTCACGTTCTCGGCCTTCGAAGACTCGATGCCCGGGATGGACACGGGCCATGCGCCGGAGGGATCGCGCTTCGCACGGATGTCGAAGACCTTGTTCGTGAGCTCGGCTTCGAGAATGAGGCGGTCCGCGCGCTTCCAGGCGGCCCCGATGTTCGGGATCGGCGGCGCGGCGGAAGCCCATCGGCCCAGCCCCTGACGGAACGCCTCCGCGAGGTTCGCCCCGTCGCCGTCCGAGACCGGACTCCTGACCGCGGACTCGGTCATCGCGCGCCAGGCGTCGAGGAAAGCGGCCGCCTCGAGGCGCCGGCCGGGCCCTCCCGCGAGACGCGCCAGCGTGCCCTGCGGCGCGCCCGCGACGAGGCCCGCCTCCTGCCGCGTGCGCGCGGCCCGCCACGTCGTCCACGCCTCGTTCGCCCAGGAGCGCTTCACGGCCTCGCGCGCGTCCCAGGCGGCGAGACGCGCGCGCCAGGGCTCGGCGTTCACGGGGAGCTTGCGCAGGACGCCCATCTCGAGGTGCGTCGCGATCGACGCGATCGAGCGGCTCGGCACGTCGACGCGCTGCCGTTCGGGCGCCGCGAGGTTCCACGACGCGAGGAGCGCGTGCTCGGCGCCTGCCGTGTCGCCCCCGGCGGCGCGCGCGAGGGCGCGACCGAGAAGGACGACGTGGAGCTGCATGTGGCCGGCCATGTTCGGGGACGGCGCTGCGAAGAGCAGGCTCTGGTCCTCCGCCCACTCCGGCGCGGGCCCTGCGACGAGCCCGTTCTCGATCGTGTCCAGCTCGGCGGCGTGGCCGGTCATCCACGCCGCGACCTCCACCGGCGGCGCCGAGACGTTCGCCTCGGGGCGCTCCGCCTGGTCCGTCGCCCACTTCGTGAGGGGGCCGCGCGTGCGGCCCCACTCCGTCTTCGCCAGCTCCTTTTCCGAAGGCGGCGTCTCGGGCTCCGTCTTCTGGGCTTCGGCGCGGTTCCTGAGGTCGATCCCGAGCGGAAGGGCCACCTTCTCGAGCGCGCGAGCGGCGGCGTTCGTGTCCTTCTTCGGAAGCGAATCGGCGCTCCCGGGCAGCGGCAGGCCGAGCGCGCTCCACGCGCCGAGCGCCTGCCGCTCGCGCCCGGCCGACCAGGCCGTCGAGCCGGCGAACCAGACGAGGGCCGCGCCGGCGGCGAGAAGGACGGTCAAGGCGAGTGCTCTCCAGAGTTTCATGGAACCTCCGAACCCTTGATCATAACGGCCCCGCCGGCGCCGGGATGAGACAGAATCGCGCCATGGCGAGACCTCCCCTGCTCCCCGAAAAGGAAATAAGAGCGAGGCTGAAGGCGCATCCCGCCTGGACACGCAAGGGCGGGAAGCTCCACCGCGTGTTCAAGTTCGCCGGGTTCTCCGAGGCGTTCGGCTTCATGGCGCGCGCGGCCCTCTTCGCCGAGAAGATCGACCACCACCCGGAATGGACCAACGTCTGGAACAAGGTCAGCGTCGCGCTCGACACGCACGACGCGGGCGGCCTCACCGACCTCGACTTCCGCCTCGCGGCGGAGATGGACCGGATCGCCGGGGGCTGACCGGGCTCGGACCCTCTCGCTTCGTGCAGGTGTCGGAGCACCGGTAATCGCTGGTTTCTTCTTGGAAGGTGAAGAGGGGGGAGCGGCTCTCCGTGTGCGACCGCCCCGCCCCAATGTGTCGATTTTTCGTCACACCGAAAAGGCATGCCGCTCTCGACGCGCTCCGACATCTCACCACGCTAAATTAACTTCTAAGAAAATCTTACGTGCTCTTCGGACGATCCGGATCGAGCATGGCATGGCGCGTGAAAAGCGACACCATGGGAGACTTCACCGCCATGTCGCAAAAGTGCGTCGAGATGATCTTCGGGAAGCTCGCGACAGACGAGGAGATGAGGCGCCGCTTCGAAGCGGACCCCCTCGGCACTCTCGCCGTGCTCGCCGGGCGCGGGCTCGAGCTCACGCGGGCCGAGTGTGAAGCGATCGTTGCGACGAAAGCGGACCTCTTCACTCGGCTCTCCGAGGCGATCGACCCCCGGCTTCAGAAGGCCAGCCTGAGCACGGATACGGCCGCTCCCGCTCCGCCCGCCGGCGAAAGGAGGCCCTCGTGATCCGCCCGGTCCTCGCCGCCTTGCTCGTCACCTCGGCAACGCTCGCCGCCCAGACCGCGCCCGCGCCGGCGGAAACACCCGCGGTCCCGATCACGCTGGCCGACGCGACGGCGCGCGCGCTCGCACGGAACAACGACATCGCCCTCGAGCGCGAGTCGTTCCACATCACGGACGCGTCGGTCCTCAGGGCCGCAGGCTCGTACGACCCGGCCCTCCACCTCGACGGCGGCTACCACAACCACACGGACCCCGTGAACTCGCTTCTTTCCGGCGCCCCGTACGGCGAGATCGTGCCCTCCTCCGAAAACGTGTCGGGCACGGCCTCGATCGGCCAGCTCCTGCCGACGGGCGGGAACGTGAACGTCTTTGCCGGGGCCTCGCGCGACATCACGAACAATTTCCTCGTCCTCCTCTCGCCGGCATACTCGACGTCCCTCGGGATCAACCTCCGCCAGCCGCTCCTGCAGAACCTGTCCATCGACCCGGCCCGGCGCGCGATCCGGATCGCGGCGCTCGACCTCGAGCGCGGAACGGCTTCGCTCCGGCGCACGGTCGCGGACACCGTCACGAGCGTCGACCGCGCTTACTGGAACCTCGTCGCCGCGCGCCGCGACGTCCTCGTCCGGGAGGCGAGCGTCCGTCTCGCCGGAGAGCAGCGTGACGACACGAAGTCGCGCATCGACGTCGGGACGCTCCCCGAGTCCGACATCGCCCAGCCGCTCGCCGAGCTCGAGCGCCGCAAGGGCGACCTCTACGCCTCGCAGGAGAACATGCGGCGCGCCGAGCTGCTCCTGAAGCTCCTGCTCCTGAACGACGACGCCGACCCGCTCTGGAACCAGACGATCGACCCCGTCGACGCGCCCGAGACGGCCGTCCTCCACGTCGACCTCGCGAGCGCCCTCCGGGTGGCCGAGGACAAGCGGCCCGAGCTCGCCGAGGCGCGGGCGCGCGTCGCGCAGCGCGGGGTGGACGTGGACTTCGCGCGAGACCGGCTCAAGCCGCAGCTCGACCTCGTCGCGGGATACGCGCGGCGCGGCCTCGCGGGAAGTCTCAATCCAAACGCTCCCGATTCCGGGTTCCTGGGCGTGCCGATCGTCGTGCCGGACGCCATCGACGGCGGCTTCGGCCGCTCGCTCGGGACGGTCGCCGAAGGGCGTTTCCCGGACGCCTCGATCGGTCTCTCGCTTTCGGTGCCCGTCTTCAACCGCGTCGCGAAGGGCGACGCTGCGATCGCGAAGGCGCAGAAGAGCCAGGCGGAGATCCTCCTCGCGCAGACGAAACAGCGTGTCGCCGTCGAGGTCCGAAACGCCGTTCTCACGCTCGACACGGCCGCGCAGCGCATCGACGCCGCTAAGGCCGGGCGCGCCGCGGCCCAGACGCAGCTTGCCGCCGAGAAGGACCGCTACGACGTGGGCCTCTCGACGAACTTCTTCGTGCTCACGCGGCAGAACGACCTCGCGACGGCCGTCCTCACGGAGATCGCCGCCCTCACCGATTACCGCAAGGCCCTGACCGACTACGCGCGCGCCGCCGGGACGCTCCTCGACGAGCGCCGCATCGAGATCGTGGGCGACGCACCGGCCGTCAAGGCCGTGGAAGGACGCTGAACACCATGCGCTCGAAGCTCTCCTTCGTCCTCGTGTCCGCAACGCTCCTCCTCGCGGGCTGCTCGCGTTCGAACGGGTCCTCAAAGGCCGCGGCGTCCGTCGAGGCGCCGCCGATCGCCGCCGCCACTTCCCCCGTCGAGAGCCGCGTCCTGCCCCGCATCCTCGAGGTGACGGGCGCCCTCGCCGCCGACGAGTCGGCGGACGTCGCCGCCGAGCGGGACGGCCAGGTCGCGACCGTGCGCGTCGAGCGCGGGACCTACGTCGAGAAGGGCGCCATCCTCGCGACGATCGACGAGCGCGAGGCGAAGGCCCAGCTCGACCAGGCCCGCGCGAACCTCGCGTGGACGTCGGCCGAGGTCGAGCGCTACGCCGAGCTCCGGAAAAAGCAGGTCGTCGCGAAGGCCGAGGACCAGAGGAAGGGCACCGACCTCGACCTCGCGAAGGCGTCGCTCGCGCTGGCCGAGAAGGGATTCCAGGACTGCACGATCCGCGCGCCGTTCTCCGGCGTCGTGACCGAGAAGAAGGTCTCGGCAGGCGCGTTCGTCAGGCGCGGACAGGCGATCTGCGGCCTCGTGAAGATCGACCCGCTCCGGGCCGAGCTCGCGATCCCCGAGATCGCGGTGCCGGCGATCCAGGTCGGCCAGAAGGCCCGCCTCGCCGTCCAGTCCTTCCCCGACCGGGGCTTCGACGCGATCGTGCGCTACATCGGGCCGTCGCTCCGCACCGAGGCCCGCACGCTCGTCGTCGAGGCCGTCGTCCCGAACGCCGGGCACGTTCTGAAGCCCGGCTTGTTCGTGACCGCGCGCGTGGAGCTCCCGAAAACCGAGCCCACGCTCCTCGTCCCCGCCGCGGCGATCGTGACGGACTCGGGCGTCTCGCACGTCTTCGTCCTCGGCAAGGACCGCGTCTCCGAGCGCATCGTCGCCCTCGGGGACCGCTACGCCGACTCCGTCGAGGTCCGGACCGGCGTCGCGGCCGGCGAGCGCGTCGTCGTCAACCCCGATCGCCGGCTCGCGGACGGGCTGGAAGTCCTCCGCGGCGGCTCGCGCTAAGGAGATTCCGTGCAGGCACTCGCGCGCCTCTGCGTCCGCCGGCCCGTCTTCGCGTCGGTCCTCATCATCGCCCTCGTCGTCGTCGGAGGCGTCGGGTACACGCGCCTCGGCGTCGACCGCTATCCGCGCGTCGACTTCCCGACCGTCGCCGTGATCACGCGTCTCCCGGGCGCCGCGCCCGAGGAGGTCGAGACGGAGGTCACGGACAAGATCGAGGAGTCGATCAACACGATCGCCGGGATCGACGACCTCCAGTCCGTGTCCTCCGAAGGCATCTCGCAGGTCTTCGTCACGTTCATCCTCGAGAAGAACGCCGACGTCGGCGCGCAGGAAGTGCGCGACAAGGTGAACCGGGTCCTCGCGGACCTCCCGCGCGACATCGACCAGCCGATCGTCGAGAAGCTCGACCCCGACGCGACTCCCATCCTCTCGATCGCCCTCTCCGGCAAGCGGACGCTCCGGGAGACGACGGAGTACGCGGACAAGATCCTCCGGCGCCAGATCGAGTCCGTGAACGGCGTCGGCCAGGTCACGATCCTCGGCGGCCGCTCGCGCCGCATCAACGTCCGCCTCGACACGGAGCGCCTGAAGGCCTACGGGCTCGCGGCCGTGGACGTGCGCCGCGCCCTCCAGACGCAGAACGTGAAGATCCCCGGCGGCACGCTGAAGGCGGGCGCGACCGAGGCGACCGTCCGCGTCTACGGGCGCGTCGCGAACGCGCAGGAGTTCGAGCAGATCTTCATCACGCAGCGCAACGGGCTCCCGGTGCGCGTCGGCGACGTCGCGAAGGTCGAGGACAGCGAGGAAGACGCCGAGCGCGCGGCGAGCAAGGACGGGGTCCCGACGGTCGTCCTCTCGGTGCGCAAGCAGTCCGGCACGAACACGATCGCCGTCATCGACGCGCTCAAGGAGCGCCTCGCCGAGATCGCCCCGCAGCTGCCCGCGGGCTACTCGACGGAGATCGTCCGCGACCAGTCGCAGTTCATCAAGGCGGCCGTCGACACCGTCCAGGAGCACCTCCTCCTCGGCGGCTTCCTCGCGGCCCTCGTCGTCCTCCTCTTCCTCGGGAACATCCGGTCGACGCTCATCGCGGCGATCGCGATCCCGACGTCCGTCATCTCGACCTACGCCCTCATGTACGCGATGGGCTTCACGCTGAACGTCCTGACGCTCCTCGCGCTGACGCTCGCCGTCGGCATCGTGATCGACGATGCGATCGTCGTCCTCGAGAACATCTTCCGGTTCATCGAGGAGAAGAAGGTCATGCCGTTCCAGGCGGCGATCGACGCGACGAAGGAGATCGGCCTCGCGGTCCTCGCGACGACGCTCTCGCTCGTGGCCGTCTTCCTGCCCGTCGCGTTCATGGGCGGTATCGTCGGCCGCTTCATGAACTCCTTCGGCCTCACGATGGCGTTCGCGATCCTCGTCTCGCTCGTCGTCTCGTTCTCGCTGACGCCGATGCTGTCGGCGCGGTTCCTCCGCCGGAAAGAAGAGCAGAAAGAAAATTCTCTTAGAAAGAAGGAGGGGCCGGGAGGTGCGCATTCCGCGGCCGCCACGAGTAAATCGAGGGGGTTTTACGCGGTCATCGACCGGACGTACGCCGCGATGCTCCGGTGGTCGATCGGCCACCGGTGGGCGGTCGTCGGGATCTGCGCCCTCACGCTCGCCACGCTGCCGATCCTCTTCAAGGTCGTGCCGAAGAACTTCCTCCCATACGACGACGAGTCGCAGTTCGAGGTGAACTTCCGGGCGCCCGAGGGGACCTCGCTCGAGGCGACGGCGCTCCTCGGGAACCGCATCAGCAAGGACGTCAAGACGCTCCCCGGCGTCGAGTACGCCCTCCTGACGGTCGCCGCGGACGACGCGAAGACCCAGAACCTCGGCAGCGTCTATGTGAAGCTCGTGGACGCCGACAAGCGCAAGGAGTCGCAGACGACCGTCATGGACCGCGTCCGCAAGGAGATCCTCCCGCGCTACGCGGACGCGAAGCTCCGAACGGACGTCTCGTACGTGAACGCGTTCTCCAGCGGCCAGAAGAACGCCGAGATCATGTACGTGATCAACGGCCCGGATCTCGACAAGCTCGCGAAGGTTTCCGACGCTCTCATGGCGAAGCTCCGGACCGTTCCGGGCATCGTCGACGTCGACTCGACGCTCATCTTCGGCAAGCCCGAGCTCGGCGTCACGGTCGCGCGCTCGAAGGCGTCGGATCTCGGCGTCTCCGTGGCGGACGTCGCCGAGACGCTCCGGATCCTCGTCGGCGGCGAAAAGGTCTCGGCCTTCGACGACGGCGGCGAGCAGTACGACGTCTACCTCCGCGCCCGGCCCGAGGACCGCGCCGACGAGGCGAGCCTCCGGCGGTTCAACGTCCCCTCCTACCGGCTCGGCGCGGTCCCTCTCGAGGACGTGACCTCGTTCCGGAGCGGCGTCGGGCCGTCCCAGATCAACCGCCTGAACCGCCGCCGGCAGGTCACGATCATGGCGAACATGAACCCCGGATACTCGTCCCAGACGGCGCTCGACCTCCTCGTCAAGGAGACGAAGGCGCTGAACCTCGACGCGTCCTACACGTACCGGTTCGTCGGGCGCTCGAAGGAGCAGGGCCGGAGCGCGCAGAATTTCCTGCTTGCGTTCGCCCTCTCGGGCATCTTCATGTACCTCATTCTCGCGGCGCAGTTCGAGAGCTGGCTGCACCCGGTGACGATTCTGCTGGCCTTGCCCCTCACGATGCCGTTCGCGCTCCTCTCGATCCTGATCTTCGGGCAGAGCGTGAACATCTTCACGTCGCTCGGCATCCTCGTCCTCTTCGGCGTCGTCAAGAAGAACTCGATCCTCCAGGTCGAGTTCGCGAACCAGCTGCGCGAGCGCGGGATGGAGCGCGACGCGGCCGTCATGCTCGCGAGCCGCGAGCGTCTCCGCCCGATCCTCATGACGACGATGGCGTTCGTCGCGGGCATGCTTCCGCTCCTCGTCTCGTCGGGACCGGGCGCGGGCACGAACCGCGCGATCGGCTCCGTGATCGCGGGCGGCCAGACGCTCGCGCTCCTCCTGACGCTCCTCGCGACGCCCGTCGCGTATTCGCTCTTCGACGACGCCCAGCAGCGGGCCGGGCGTCTCGTCCGAAGGCTGCGCAAACAGCCCGCCCCTGCCGCGGCGCCCGCGGCCGAAAGACGGCCGGCCCCGGCCGTCACTTAGGAGATCCCATGCGCCGAGCGCCCCGAATCGCCGCTCTCCTCGCCGCCGCCCTCGCGTGCGCCTGCCGCAACGGAGGCGACCCGGACGTCGTCGTCCTGAGCGGCCGCCTCGAGGCGCCCATGGTCGACCTCGCGCCGAAGGTCGCGGGCCGCGTCGTCGAGGTGAAGGTGCGCGAGGGCGACCGCGTGAAGGAGGGCGACCTCGTCGCGAGGCTGGACCTCGGCGACACGGCGCTCGCGCCGGAGCGCGACGCAAAGGCGCTGAAGAGCGCCGAGGCGCGATTTCAGGACCTGAAGACCGGTAGCCGCGACGCGGAAATCAAGGGCGCGGAGTCGGAGGTGGTCGACCGCCGCGCCGCTGTCGAACTGGCGCGGCCGGAGCTCGAGCGCCAGGAGATTTTGCTTTCTAAGAAAGTCGGAACTCCTCGCGACGTCGACGTTGCGCGCACGAATCTCGAGCGCGCAGTGGCCAACCTCAAGATGTCCGAAGAGCGCCTCCGGCTCGCCCGCGAGGGCTTCCGCCAGTGGCAAACGGAGCAGGCGCGCGCGGACGTGGGCCGCGCGCAGACCGTCCTGATGCAGTCCGAGACCGTCGCCCGCGAGTCCGAGATCCGCGCGCCCGCCGACGGCGTGATCCTCCACCGCATGGCCGAGCCGGGGCTCCTCCTCGGTGCCGGCCAGCCCGCCGTCACGATGGCCTTCGCGGACCGCCTCTACGTCCGGACGTTCATCCCGGAAACGCAGCTCGGCCGCGTCCGGATGGGGAGCCCCGCCGAGGTGACCGTCGACGCGTTCAAGGGCCGGACGTTCCCGGCGAGGGTCACGGAAATCTCGCCCGACGCCGAGTTCACTCCGAAGCCGGTCGACACGTCCCGCGAGCGCGTGAACATGGTCTACGCCGCGAAGGTCGACCTCGACGCCGGCTGGAACGCGCCGCTCGTCCCCGGCCAGCCCGCGGACGTGCGCGTGAAGGCCGCGGAAGCCGCCCCCGCGAAGAGCTCCGGCAAGTGATCCGCGCCGAGAAGCTCGTCCGGAGCTTCGGCAGCCGCCAGGCGCTTTGCGGCATCGATCTCGACGTCGCGCGCGGCGAAATGTTCGCGCTCATCGGGCCCGATGGCGCCGGCAAAACGACCTTCTTCCGGATCGTCGCGGGCCTCCTCGAGCCGACGTCCGGCCGCCTCGTCCGGGACGACGTGTCGTTCGGGCTCGTCCCACAGCGCTTCTCGCTCTACGAGGACCTCACGGTCGACGAGAACCTCGCGCTGCGCGCGCGCCTCTACTCCGTGCCGGCGTCCGAGGCCGACCCCCGCGCGCGGGACCTCCTCGCCCGCGTCGGACTCGACCGCTTTGGCGCCCGCCTCGCGGGCGCGCTGTCGGGCGGCATGAAGCAGAAGCTCGCGCTCGTCGCGGCGCTCCTGACGCGCCCTGCGCTCCTCCTCCTCGACGAACCGACGACGGGCGTGGACCCGGTCTCGCGGCGCGAGTTCTGGCAGGTCCTGAACGCCCTCCACCACGAGGGGCTCACGATCGTCGTTTCCACCCCGTACATGGACGAGGCCGAGTACGCGACGCGTCTCGCGTTCCTGAACGAAGGGCGGATCGTCGCGACGGGGACGAAGGAAGAGATCCTGAAGAAGACCCCGAGAGGGCGGAGCGCGGCCGGAGCGCAAGCCGCAGAGCCGACGCTGGACGACGCGTTCGTGTATTTCAGCGAAAGTGAGGAAGAGAAAGGGAGGGGCGCCGAGCACGCCAGCACGCCGAGCGCCGCCGCGAGTCGCCGCGCACAGCCGCCGCTCGTGCCCTCTTCACCTTCAAAGAAATCCCCGGGCGTTTCTTCGGACTTCCTCCTCCGCTGCGACGCCCTCACGCGCAGGTTCGGGTCTTTCACCGCCGTGGACCACGTCTCCTTCGAGATCCCGAAGGGAATGGTCTTCGGCTTCCTCGGACCGAACGGGTCGGGGAAGTCGACGACGATCCGCATGCTCACCGGGCTCCTCCATCCGACGTCGGGCTCGGCGACGGGCTTCGGCGGCCTGAACGTCGCGAAGGACACCGAGACGTGGAAGAAGCGCCTCGGCTACATGAGCCAGAAGTTCTCCCTGTACCTCGACCTGACGGTGAAGGAGAACCTCGAGTTCTTCGGGTCGATCTATGGCCTCTCCCGTGAGCGGCTCGCGGAGCGCATCGGAACACTTTCTTCGCGCCTGCGCTTCGGGCGGCTCCTTGGGGAGCTGACCGAGAACCTCTCGACGGGCCAGCGCCAGCGCGTCGCGCTCGCGGCCGCGCTCCTCCACGAGCCCGAGCTCCTCTTCCTCGACGAGCCCACGGGCGGCGTCGACCCGAAAGCGCGCCGGATGTTCTGGGACCTCATCGATGAGCTCGCGTCCTCGCGCGGGATGACGGTCCTCGTCACGACGCACTACATGGACGAGGCCGAGCAGTGCGACCGCCTCGCGTTCATCCTCGACGGCCGGATCATCGCGTCCGGGAGCCCGGCGGAGCTCAAGGGCTCGCTCGGCGGCCGGCTCATCGAGGTGCCGCTCGCGACCGAGCCGTTCGCCGCTCTCGCGTCCGTGCGGAGCGACGCGAGCCTCGAGGACGCTTACCTCTTCGGACGGCGGCTCCGGGCCGTCGCCCGCCCGGGCGCGGCCGCGGCCGCGGCGAAGCTCCTCGCGCCCCTCGGCGCGCAACACCTCGCCGAACCTTCCCTCGAGGACGTTTTCGTGTCGCTCGCCCGGAGCGCCGCGCCCGCCGGCGCGGCCGTCCGGGCATGACGGAGGAACGATGAAGCGCCTTCTCGCCCTCGTCCGCAAGGAGTTCCTCCAGCTGCGCCGCGACACGATCACGCTCCGGATGATCGTGATGGTGCCGATCATCCAGACCCTCATCTTCGGTTACGCGATCAACTACGACGTCAAGCACCTCAAGACCGTCGTTCTCGACGAGGACAAGTCGTACGAGAGCCGCGAGCTCGTCGCGAAGATGACCGCCAGCGAGTACTTCGACGTCGTCAAGTACGTCGACTCCGATTCCGCACTGCGGCGCGAGATCGACTCGGGGTACGAGTCCGTCGGCCTCGTGATCGACCACGACTACGGCAAGAACCGGCGCCGCGGCGTGCCGGCGAAGGCCCTCCTCGTCGTGAACGCCTCCGACACGGTGACCGCGAGCCAGGCAATGGGGATCGCGGGCGGGATCTCGAATCAGCTTTCGTTCCGGACGCTCGCCGCGAGGGCCGGCTGGAACGAGCCCGGGCCGCCCGTCGACCTGCGCGTGAGGCCCTGGTACAACCCCGACCTGCGCACGGCGACGTTCATCATCCCCGGGCTCATCGCGATCATCCTGACGTTCACGCTCATCCAGTTCACGGCGATGGCGATCGTGCGCGAGAGGGAGCGCGGGACGCTCGAGCAGCTCCAGGTCACGCCCGTCACGCGCGTCGAGCTCATCCTCGGGAAGATCGCGCCGTTCGTCCTGATCGGCGTCTTCCAGCTCACGCTCATCATCGTCCTGATGCTCTACCTGTTCCAGGTTCCGATCGCCGGGAGCATCGTCGAGCTCTACCTCGTCGGCTTCATGTTCATCGCGGCCGTCCTCGGCCTCGGGATGCTCCTCTCGACGCTCGCCGCGACGCAGATGCAGGCCATGCAGATGTCGTTCTTCTTCATCCTGCCGTTCATCTTCCTGTCGGGGTACGTCTTCCCGATCGACGGCATGCCGGCGATCTTCCGGTACCTCTCCTACGTGATCCCGGCGAAGTACTTCATCGAGGTCGTCCGCGGCATCGTCCTGCGCGGCGCGGGGATGCGGGAGCTCTGGGAGCCGGTCGCCTGGCTCACGTTCTACACGGTCGTGATCATCGGCCTCGCGGTCGCGCGGTTCCGGAAGACGGCGGCGTAGGATGGGGTCCGTGACCACGTCTGCCGCCGGGGCTCCGGCAACGTCCAAGCCCCTCCTCCGGGGCGTTCTCCACGAGGCTTCCGCGTTCGTCGCGGCGGTCGCGGGGGCGATCCTCTTCTTCCGGGCTTCCGGGGCGCGCGCGCGCGCCGGCGCGCTCGTCTACGGGCTCTCGCTCGTCACGCTCCTCGCGGTCAGCGCCACGTACCACCGCAAGAACTGGTCGGAGAAGGTGCGCGCGGTCTGGCGCCGGCTGGACCACTCGGCGATCTTTCTCCTGATCGCCGGGACGTACACCCCGCTCAGCTTCCTCCTCGGGAGCCGCCTCGGCTGGATCTTCCTCGGCATCGTCTGGGGCGGGGCCGTTCTCGGGATCGTGATGTCCGTCGCATGGGTGAAGGCGCCGAAAGCGCTCGTCGCCGCCGTCTGCGTCCTCCTCGGCTGGGCTGCGATTCCGCTCCTGCCGGCTCTGAAAGCGGCGCTCGGGACCTCATCCGTCGCCCTCCTCGCGGCGGGTGGCGTCGTCTACAGCCTCGGCGCGGCCGTCTACGCGCTTCGCCGTCCGGACCCGTTCCCGAGGGTCTTCGGTTACCACGAGATCTTCCACGCCCTCGTCGTCGCCGCCGCCGTCTGCCATTTCGCGGTCGTCGCGCGCGCGGTCGTCGCGCTCTCGGCCTGACGGGAGCCGTTTCCGGCCCATGTCCCCGGCCCTTCCCCACTTCACGGCGATTCCGCTCTTCCAGTGCCTCAAGCCGGAGGAGCGCCGGGTCCTCGCGCCCGTCTGCCAGGCCGTCCCGTACGGGAAGGGCGAGGAGATCTTCCACGAGGGCGCGCCGGCCGAGGATCTCTGCTTCGTCGTCCTCGGCCGGGTGAAGGTCGTCAAGGCGGGGCCCGACCGCGACGTCATCCTCGGCCTCTTCGGCCCCGGCGAGCCCGTCGGCGCCGTCGCGGTCTTCGAGGGCGGGCGTTTCCCGGCGTCCGCGGTCGCGCTCGAGCCCTCGACGATCCTGCGCGTCCCGGAGCGGGCGTTTTTCGCGGCGATCGACGCGCACCCGGAGATGACGCGCAGCCTCCTGCAGGGCCTCATGGTCCGGCAGTTCGAGATCACGCGGCGCCTCGCGGACCTCTCGGCGCCCGTCGAGCGGCGCATCGCGCGCCTCCTCTTGACGCTCGCCGCGCGCATGGGCCGCCCCGCGCCTTCGCGCGTCGAGATCCCGCTCGCGCTCTCGCGGCTCGAGATCGCCGAGCTCACGGGGACGACCGTCGAGACGGCGATCCGCGTCATGAGCCGCTGGGGCAAGGACGGCGTCGTCGCGACGACGCCCGACGGCTTCGTCGTCCACGACGAGGCCGCGCTGAAACAAATCGCCTTCGGCGAGCCGGGCTAGGCTCGCAAGGACGCACAGGAGGATCCCATGAGTCTCCGCAGAACACTCGCCGGCCTGGCTGCGCTCGCGCTCGGCGCGCTCGCCGCGGCGCCGCTCTTCGCCCAGGACGCCGGCGAGATCGATGCCGCGGCCGCCGCGAAGGCGTTCCCGAAGGCTTCGTACTCCCCGTACGCGGGCCGCGATTACCCGACGCGTCCGCTCTTCGGCGACACGCACCTCCACACGTCGTTCTCCATGGACGCGGGCGCGTTCGGCGCGCGCCTCACGCCGCGGGACGCCGACCGGTTCGCGCGGGGCGAGGAGGTCGTCTCGAACAGCGGCCAGCCCGTCAAGCTCTCGCGCCCGCTCGACTTCCTCGTCGTCGCCGACCACTCGGACGGCATGGGGTTCTTCCCGCAGCTCATGGGCGGCGACCCGGCGCTCCTCGCGACGGAGCAGGGCCGCAGGTGGTACGACCAGATCAAGGGCGGCAAGGGGGGCGACGCCGCCATGGACATCATCGTGAGCTTCAGCAACGGGAAGATGCCCAAGGGCTTCCCGGAGCCCGGCACGGCGGCCTATCGCAACGCGTGGATGGAGACGATCAAGGCGGCGGAGGCCTACAACGACCCCGGCCGGTTCACGGCCTTCATCGGGTTCGAGTGGACCTCGAACACGGGCGGCAACAACCTTCACCGGAACGTCATCTTTCGCGGGAACGGTGCGCAGGCGGGCCTCGTCGAGCCGTTCACGACACTCAGGCCCCTCGGCAGCGACAACCCCGAGGACCTCTGGAAGTGGATGACGATGGCGGAGCAGAAGACGGGAAGCAGCGTCCTCGCCATCGCCCACAACGGCAACCTGTCGAACGGGACCATGTTCCCGGTCGTCGAGGCCTTCGGGAAGAAGCTCGACCGGACGTACGCCGAGACGCGCGCGGCGCGCGAGCCGCTCTACGAGGTGACGCAGACGAAGGGCACCGGGGAGGCCCATCCCTTCCTTTCGCCGAACGACGAGTTCGCCGCGTTCGAGCTCTGGGACAAGGGCAACCTCGACGCGAGCGTGGCGAAGACGAAGGACATGCTCGAGTACGAGTACGCCCGCTCCGCGCTGAAAAACGGCCTGAAGCTCGAGCAGCAGCTCGGCACGAATCCGTACAAGTTCGGAATGATCGGCAGCACCGACTCGCACACGGGCCTCGTCGCGGTGGAAGAGGACAACTTCTTCGGGAAGACGGCGCCGCAGGAGCCGAGTCCGGAGCGCCTGACGAAGACGTTCGTCGCGAACAAGAAGACCGGCGTGACGATCATGGACTGGGAAGTGGGCGCGTCGGGCTGGGCGGCCGTGTGGGCGAAGGAGAACACGCGCGAGGCGATCTTCGACGCCATGCAGCGCCGGGAGACGTACGCGACGACCGGCACGCGCATGGTCGTGCGCTTCTTCGGCGGCTTCGACTTCGAAGCGAACGACGCGTACGACCGGATGCCGGCCCGGATCGGATACGCCAGGGGCGTCCCGATGGGCGGCGACCTCTCGAAGGCCCCGGCGGGCAAGGCGCCGACCTTCCTCGTGGGCGCGCTCCGCGATCCGATCGGCGCGAACCTCGACCGCATCCAGGTGATCAAGGGCTGGATGGACGGCAAGGGCGAGCTCCACGAGAAGGTCTACGACGTCGCGTGGTCGGGGTCCCGCAAGGCCGACCCGAAGACCGGCAAGGTCCCCCCGGTGGGCGACACCGTGGACGTCGCGCGCGCGACGTACACGAACACGATCGGCGCGCCCGAGCTGATCACCGTCTGGAAAGACCCCGCCTTCGACCCGGCGCAGAAGGCCTTCTACTACGCCCGCGTGATCGAGATCCCGACGCCGCGCTGGACCGCGTACGACGCGGCGCGGTACGGCACGAAGCCTCTCCCCGGCACGCGCATGACGATCACCGAGCGCGCGTACACGTCGCCGATCTGGTATACGCCGTAGGCCGGTCCAAGGAGCTCACATGAAGAAACTCGTCCTCGCCGCCGCCCTCTGCGCCGCCGTCGTCCTCGTCTCGGCGCCCGCCGCCGCGCAGGGAACGGGCGGGTTCCAGTTCGGCCTCACGGGCGGCCTCACGAAGCCGAACGGGACCACGTCCGACACGTTCGACAACGGCTACCACGGCGGCCTCGTCCTGAACTACGAGCTCCCCGCCCTTCCGCTCGGGCTCCGCGTGGACGGCGACTACCACCGCCTCGACGCGAAGACGGGCGCCTCGGGCGCGAGCGGCTCCGCGGAGATCATCGACGGCAACGCGAACCTCGTCCTCGGCCTCCGGATCCTCGTCGTCAAGGTCTACGTTCTGGGCGGCGCGGGCGTGTACTACAACCGGTTCTCGGGCTCGGCCGGCGGGCGGTCCGGGACGACGCTCTCCGAGACGGACTTCGGGTGGAACGCCGGCGCCGGCGCCGCGTTCGTCGTCGGCAAGGTCTCGATCTTCGTCGAGGGCCGGTACCACGAAGTCACGCTGGACAACTCGGCCGGCAAATTCAAGTTCATCCCGGTGACGGCCGGGATCCTCTTCTAGGGGCGGACCGGCCGCGCCCCGCGTTCTTCCGGGGCGGACCCTTCTTCTTTTTCGCCGGCACGGCCTTCGCGGCCGGGACCGCGCGGGCGGCCCAGGCGACGAGCTCCGTGAACTCCTCCTCGAATGCGGCCGCGATCGCCTCCGGGTCGGGGACGAGCCCCTTGTCGCTCGCGACGCCGACGACGACCTGTCCGTCGTAGCTGAAGATCGAGACTCCGAGGCCCATCCGGCCCGACTGTGGCACCCAGCCCAGCCACGTGCGGATCCTCTCGCCCGCGAAGTAGAGCGGCTGCTTCGGCCCGATCACGTTCGTCATCACGGCGGTCGCCTTCGTCCCGAACATGTTCACGGCGAGGCCGGCGACCTCGATCGGGGCGAGGCCGAGCGCGTTCAGGATCTGGAACGTCACGAACGGCTCGGGCGAGCTCTTGATCTCGTCCATCCGCGCCTTCACGAGCCGCAGGCGCTCGGCGCGGTCCTCGGTGCCGACGGGGAGCGCGAGGTAGATGAGACCGAAGCGGTTCCCGAGCTCGTCGGCCTCGGCGGGCGGGCGGAGGTTGACGGGAACCATCGCGTTGATCTCGACGCCGTCGGCCGGGTCGCCGCGCTGGAGGAGGTACCGGCGGAGCGCTCCGGAGACCGCGGTGAGGAGAACGTCGTTCACGGTGCCGCCAACCGACCGGCCGACGGCCTTGACCTCGTCGAGCGGGATCGGCCGCGACCAGGCCGCGCGCTTGGCGACCCCGAGGCGCCCCTTGAGCCGCGTGGCCGTGTCGGGGCTCTTCAGGATCATCTTGACGAGGACGGAGGCAGCCTCCGTGGCGGTCTGCGCCACGTCGCGGGCGTGCGCCGGGTTGAGGAGAGCCTCCACGCCTTCCTGCAGGAGCACGCCGGCCGCCTTCCGTGTCGTCCCGACCGTCCTCTCGACGGCGGAGCGCGCGTCGTCGAGCAGGGACACGATCCGCTCGCCGACGTGCTTCTCGTGGGGCAAGAGGCTCGCCCGCACGGGCCACGGCGCGTCGGAGGCGGTGTCCGTGGTCGAGAGGATCACGTGCACGAGCGCGACGCCGTCGCCGATGCAGTGGTGGAACCGCAGGAGGAGCGCGCTGCCCGCCCCGACCCCCTCGATGTAGTGGCCCTGCCAGAGCGGCTTCGTGAAATCGAGCGGCGTCGACATGAGATCGCTCACGACGTCTCGGAGCTCCGCGAGGTCTCCGGGCGAAGGCAGCGCCATCCGGTGGAGGTGGGCGCCGATGTCGAACGTCGGGTCCTCGACCCAATGGGCGAAGGAGCCGACCTGCTTCACCCGATGCCTGAGGCGCGGGAACCGGTCCACCATCCGCCCCTGCAGGGTGTCGCGCACCCGGCCGAAGTCGAGCGGACGGTCGAAGATGAAAATCCCCGTCACCATCATCAGGTTCGTGGGGTCTTCCATGTGCAGCCACGCCGTGTCGACGTACGTCAGAGGCGTGCCGTCGTGGACGTTGTCGGGCATGGGACGAAGATGCGGCCCCGCCCGGCCGCGCGCAAGCCTTTGAGGGGAGTCTTCTTCCCCGCATGACCTCCGTCATACGCGGCGCCGGCTCGAGGGTGGGATCGTCGGAGCCGGAAAGGCGGCCCGAGGCGTCGTGATTCACCTGTTTCATCGACCGCAAAGCGCCCGGACCGCTAGCTTGTCAGAGCACGCATGACCTCGAGACGAGGCTTCTCCCTTCTTCCCATTCCCCTCACGCTCGCCGCCGCCGCAGCGGGGCTGGCGCTCGGGGTGGGCGGCTACGCGTTCTGGTACGCGAAGGGCTCGTCCTACCTCGGCAACGATCCCGCGACGTGCGCGAACTGCCACGTCATGAGCGCGCATTACGCCGGCTGGCTCACGGGACCGCACCACGGCGTCGCCACGTGCAACGACTGCCACACGCCGGCAGGCCCGATCTCGAAATACACGGTCAAGGCCCTGAACGGCTGGCACCACTCCTGGGCCTTCACGATGGGCGGCTACCCGGACGTGATCCGCGCCCGCCCGGAGAGCACGGCCGTCGTCGAGGCGAACTGCCGCCGCTGTCATTCCGATCTCGTCGATTCGATGTCCCACGGCGGCGACGTCTCGTGCGTTCGCTGCCACGGCTCGGTCGGCCATGCCCGCTGACGCAATTCCGCCTTCGAAGGAGCACCCCATGTCCGCATCGAACCCGGCCCCCGAAAAGAAGCGCGGGCTGCTCGTCGCCCTCGTCGCCGGCGTCTTCGTTCTCGTGGCCCTCGTCGCCGCCGCCCTGCTCGTGAACATCGCGGAGAAGAAGCAGGAAGCGAAGAACTCCTTCGTGAAGCTCACCGAGGTCACGGAGAACGACGTCGACCCGGCCAAGTGGGGCACGAACTGGCCGCGCGAGTACGACGGCTACAAGCGCACGTCCGAGCCGACGCACACGAAGTACGGCGGAGGCTGGGGTGGCGCCGAGGGGCTCGTGCCGCCCGAGAAGGCGGCGCGCGACCCGTGGCTGACGCGGATCTTCGCGGGCTACCTCTTCGCCGTCGACTACCGCGACCGCCGCGGCCACGCGTTCATGCTGACCGACCAGGAGAACACGAAGCGCAACGTCCAGGCCGAGGCCAAGCAGTCGGGCAACTGCCTCCACTGCCACGCCTCGATCATGCCGCTCTACCGCAAGCTCGGGAAGGAAGCCGCCCCGCAGGCGAGCGAGGCCGAGCAGCTCCAGAAGGGTCTCGAGAAGGTCGGCGAGATGGGCTACTGGGACGCCCACAAGGCGCTCGAGCAGCTCACGGGCGGCAAGGTGCACCCCGTCTCGTGCGTCGACTGCCACGACCCGAAGTCGATGGAGCTGCGCGTCACCCGGCCGGCATTCGTCGCCGGCATCCAGAAGCTGGCCGCCTCGAAGGCCGACGTTCCGCACCTCCCGAGCATCGAGCGCTGGCGGAAGGGCGACCGCGCCCACCCCTACGATCCGAACGTGGACGCGACGCGGCAGGAGAAGCGCTCGTATGTCTGCGGCCAGTGCCACGTCGAGTACTTCTGCGGCAAGGGGACGACGATCTTCTTCCCGTGGGGCGAGGGCCTCAAGGTCGAAGAGATGGAGAAGCTCTACGACGGCATGCAGGTCAAGGGCGCCCGATTCAAGGACTGGACGCACGCCGAGACCGGCATGGAGGTCCTCAAGGCCCAGCACCCGGAGTTCGAGATGTGGAGCCAGGGGATCCACGCCCGGAGCGGCGTCGCGTGCGCGGACTGCCACATGTCGTATCGCCGCGACGGCTCCCAGAAGATCTCGGAGCACTGGGTGCGGAGCCCGCTCCTCTCGGCGAACCGCTCGTGCGCGACGTGCCACCCGTACAGCGACGAGGAGCTCAAGAGCCGCGTCGAGGCGATCCAGGACCGGCACTTCGCGCTCATGACGCGCGCGGGTCAGGCCGCGGTCGCCATGATCGACGCGATCGTGGCCGTGCGGGCGCCGTACGACGAGCAGAACCGGCCGGCCGCGGCCGCGAAGGCGAAGGAGACGCTCGAGAAGAGCGCCGACTTCGCAAAGCTCGCGAAAGAGGACCAGGACAAGAAACTGGCCGCCGAGACGAAGGCCAACCTTCTCGTCGCGTGGCGTGCGGTCGTGGACAAGGATCCGGCCATCAAGGAGCTCGGCGAGCTGCAGCGCGCAGCCCAATGGCGGCTCGACATGGTCGCGGCCGAGAACTCCATGGGCTTCCACGCCCCGCAGGAGATGGCCCGCATCCTCGCCGAGTCGATCGACCTGTCGCGCCAGGCGCAGGTGAAGGCCGGCGAGATCCAGCGCGGAAAGGCCGTGAAGACGGCGTCCCGGTAGCGGCCCGCGGCCTGATTCATCTGCTCCATGCGCGGGGGGGCGCAAGGACCCACCTTGCCGGTGGGTGCAGGCGCGACCCGCGCCGCCCAGGAGGGTCCATGCGCGTTCAGGACGTGATGACCCAGGACGTCAGGACGATCAGCGCCGCGGACACGGCCGAAGCGGCCTACGCGACCATGAAGGCGCTGAACGTCCACCACCTCGTCGTCCACGACGGCGACGCCTCTCTCGTCGGCGTGGTGTCCATGCACGACCTCGGTGCCCCGGCGCAGGACGGCTTCCGGCGAACACACCGCGTTGCGGACGTCATGTCCACGCAGGTCGTCACCGCCGAACCCGACATGACCATCCGCCAGGCCGCGAACCTCATGCGCGGCCGCAGCATCGGCTGCCTCCCCGTGGTTCAGCGCGGACGCACCTCGCGGCTCGTCGGCATCCTGACGAGGTTCGACCTCCTCGGGGTGATCGGCCAGGGCGTCGACGGCCCGGTGCACCCGGATCGCAGGGCCCTGAAGGCGCGCGCGCCGCGCACCGAGCCGCGGGTCAAGCGGCTCCACTGACGTCCGGGTTCTTGCGCGGGAATCCCAGAACCTGCCGCAGGCTGAGAAAGACAACGCTCCTCCTCGCGAGGCTCGCTCTCGTGACGTTCGGCCTCATCGCGGTCGGCGGTCTCATTCTCGGCCCGATCGTCCAACAGAACGCCTTCGACGCGTACTGGACGGGCATCCCGTTTGGCTGGGAACGGCGCGTTCGTCCGCAGCGCCCTTTTCACACGGTTTCCGCGACCCGGATCCTCTTTGCGCGGGCGGCCTTGCGGAGGGCGTCGTAGTCGCGGTCGGTCTGCCGGGAATAGGCGAACGCGAAGCGCGTGACCGCCTCGTCCATCCCCTCGCTCTTTCCGAGGTATCCCGCGAGGACGGCGGGATCGCCGGACTTGGCGTGCGCCTGCGCGAGGGCCCAGCCGGAGAGCTTTCCGTAGTCGGGGAAGCCCCTGACGTTCTCGGGGTCGAACTCCGCACCGCCCTTCATGTCGCGGAGCTGGCGCATGTAAAAGTGGATTCCCTTCGTCTTTCCCCAGCCCAGGAAGATGTCCGGGGCGCCCTGGATGATCCGCTGCCCGACCACGACGCGCCTGCCCTCGCAGTCCCAGCGGGCGGCGTTCGAGAAAGGCGCGAGGACCGACGGCCGCGCCTCCTTGTACTGGAGGAAGAGGGGATCCTCGGAGCCGTTCCCCATCAGGAGGATGACCCAGCATCGCGTGCCGACGCTGCCGACGCCCACGATCTTAGGCGAGTCTAGGCGCGGTCCACGCGATCGATCGCGTCGAGGGCCGCGCGGATCACCTTGCCGGCCTCGTTCCTCGGGAGGCACGGGACGACGTGGACCCGGGCCGGGACTTTGTACGGGGAGAGACGGGCGCGGCAACGGGCGACGACCAGCGCCGGCGTGACGACGGAGGGGTCGGCCTCGACGGCGACGAAGACGGCGGGCAGGCCGGACACCTCGCCCGCGTAGACCTCCACGGCGGAGACAGGAAGCGCGGCGCGGATCACGTCGGTGACCTCGACCGGATCCACCTTGGCGCCGCCGACGTTGACGATGTCGGAGCGGCCGAGGAGGTGCAGGACGCCTCGCGCGTCGACGACCCCTCGGTCGCCCGGGAACGCGAACCCGCCGCGGAAACGCTCCGCCGTCGCGGCCGGGTCGTTCGCGTAGCCGCGGCACACGGCGGCGCTCCGGATCCCCACGCGCCCCGGCGTTCCGGGCGGGAGGACGTTTCCCCCCTCGTCGAACACGCGCACCGCGACCCCTTCGAACGGCCGCCCGACCCGCCCCTCCTCGAAGCCGTCGTCGAGGTCGATCGTCGCGGCGAGCGTCTCGGTCGACCCGTACTGGACGCGCACCGGCACGCCGAATCGGCTCACGAAGGCGTCGCGGGCGGCCTTGCCGAGAGGGCCGCCCGAGCAGATGCAGTGCCGGACGCTCCGGAATGAGCCCTCCTCCCCGGGGGCGAGGGCGCAGGTCGCGAGCACCGAGATCATCGGCGGAGTCGCCAGGATGACGGTCGGCCCGTGCCGCCGCGCGAAGCCGAAGACGGGACCGGGGAGGAAGCGCGGCACCGGGATGACGGAAGCCCCGGCCGAGAAGGCGGTCAGGAAGGCCTTTCCGCCGAAGGCGTGGGAGAACGGAGCGACGCCGAGAAAGCGGTCGTCCGGCCCGACCCCGAGGGTCGTCGCGTAATGTGCGCCATCGGCGAGGAAGTTGCCCGCGGTGCGGAGGATCGCCCTCGGAAAGCCGGTCGACCCGGACGAGTACTGGCAGGCCACGACGTCTTCCGCGGCGTCCGGATCGGACGCGACCGGTCGCGGCACGAACCGCGTCCTCCGGAGAAACGGGCCGGGCGGCGACACGACCGAGCCGATCCCGCGGTCCTCGAACAGGGCGTCCTTCTCGGCCGGTGCGGTCGACGAAAGGAGAGGGACGACGATGCCGCCGGCCTCGAGGATTGCGAAGAACCACACCAGGTAATCCGGAGAATTGGGAAGCGCGAGCGCGACCTGGACGCCGGGGCCGACGCCGGCCCGTCGGAGCTCTTCGGCGGCCTCCGCCGCCCGCGACGCGACCTCGCCGTAGCTCAGGGCGCCCCCGCCCGAGAAGACGGCGGGACGGTCTCCGTCGGTCCGTGCGCGTTCGCGCAGGAGGTCCCGGATCGGGCGAGGGACGGTCACACGGCGCGCCCCGTCGGCTGGTCGCAGAGGAACTCCAGGAGGGAGCCGACATCGGCGAACGCACGGTCCATCGAAAGCTCGTCGAAGCGGACCGCGTACTCTTCTTCGAGCGCTTCGACGAGATGGAGAAGGGCGATCGAGTCGAGGGAGATCGTCTCGAGGAACGGGGCCCCGCCGAACACGGCGTCGAGCTCGGCCGGTTCGGTGACGTACTGCCCGAGGACGGCGCGCAAGCGGGCGCGCGCCGCGTCCTGATCCGTCATCGCGATCTCCCTTCTCCGAAACGTCCGAAGTGGCCGAGCACGGTCCGGCGGCGCGCCTCCGGCGAGAGGCCCGCGACTTCGAGACCCTCCCGATCCCGCGCCGGGAGCCTGCGGGCCATGGCCGTCGTCATCACAAACCGCGCCGGGTTTCCCATCACCACAGAGCCGTCGAGGACCTTCCCCCTCACGACCGAGCCGGCGCCCACGATGCAGTCCCGCCCGATCTCCGTTCCCGGGAGAATCATGCAGTTGCACCCGATGAACGTGTCGTCCCCGACCGAGATCCGGCCGAAGATCTCCTTGCCGGAACCACGGGCCGTCGAGCCGTCGTGAGTCACGAGCCAGGTCCCGACCGAGATCCCGACGCGGTCGCCGATCTCGAGCAGGTAGGGCTCGGAGAGGACCTGGTCGGTGTAGATCGAGCACCCCTCTCCGATGCGGGCCCCCTGCTTCCTCAGCCACGCGATCCTGAAATCGGACTGCGTGTCCGAAAAGAGCCGGCCCTGAAGCCTCTCCAGGGCGAACCAGGCCAACTGCCTCAGCCCCATGCCGCCGTCCCTCGTTCCATATTCAGTTGCGCTTGCGCGCGAGCATGATCCCGTCGCGCACGGTCAGCAAGACGCACTCCACGCGCGGGTCGTCGTGGACGACGCGGTTGAACCGGGCGAGAGCGCGGGCCTCCGCCGACCGGGGAACGACGACGGCCCCGCTCCACAGCACGTTGTCCGCCACGAGCAGCGCTCCGGGACGCAGAAGAGGCACGATCGACTCGTAGTACGCGACGTAGTTCTCCTTGTCGGCGTCGAGGAACGCGAGATCGAACCGGGCGCCGGGCGGCAGCGCCCCCAGCGTCTCGAGCGCGGGGCCGCGCCGGACGTCGATCTTCCCGCCGTGATCACTGCGGTCGAGGAACGACTGCGCGACCGCCGCGGCCCCGGGGTCGATCTCGCACGAGACGAGCCGTCCGTCCTCGGGAAGCGCCTCCGCCATCGAGAGCGCCGAGTAGCCGGTGAAGAGCCCGATTTCCAGGACACGCCGTGCTCCCGTCAGGCGGACCAGCATCGCGAGGAAGGCCCCTTCGACGGGGCCCGCCATCATCTCCGGGTTCCGGCAGTGCGCGGTCGTGTGGGCCTCGAGCTCGAGGAGCAGAGGAGAGGGCGCGGCCGAGTGAGCCCTGACGTATCGCTCGAGGATCCCGGGCACGATGGTGGCCGTCCCCGGCCTCGTGGTCTCAGTCATCGGGCGGGGGTCAGGGCTTCGTCGCGGCCGGCGCACCGGGTTCGTCGGCTTTTGCGCGGGGCGGCGCGTTCCTCACGTACGTGTCGAACCAGCGCAGCTCCTCGTACGCGAGCTGCTCGTTCGACTCCATCGCCGCGTACCAGTGCGGCTCGTGGGGCAGCATCACGAGGCGCGCGGTGCCGCCGTTGCCGCGGATCGCCTCGTAGAGCTTCACGGACTGGAGCGGCGTCGTGCCCGGGTTCGCGTCGTCCGTGCCGTGCATGATCAGGAGCGGGAGCTTGATCCGGTCGGCGAAGAAGAACGGCGAGACCTCGAGGTACACGCTCTGGCCCTTCCACACGGAACGGCGCTCGTTCTGGAAGCCGAACGGCGTCAGCGTCTTGTTGTACGAGCCGCTCGTCGCGACGCCGGCGCGGAAGAGGTCCGTGTGGGCGATCAGGTTCGCCGTCATGAGCGCGCCGTGGCTGTGGCCCGTGACGCCGATGCGGTCGCGGTCGACGACGCCCGTGCCGACGGCGGTGTCGACGGCCGCGCGCGCGTCCTCGGCGAGCTGCTCGAGGTACGTGTCGTACGCCTTCTTCGGGTCGCCGACGATCGGGAACGCGGCGTTGTCGATGATCGCGTAGCCGGAGAGAAGGAGGAGGCGGTAGTTGCCGAGGCGCATGAACTCCCGCTCGGAGCCGCTGATCTGCCCGGCGGTGGACGCGCTCGCGTAGTCGAGCGGGTACGCGTAGAGGATCGCCGGGATGCGCGTCCCCTCCTTGTAGCCGGGCGGCGTGAGCAGCCTGAACGAGAGCGGCGTGCCGTCCTTGCGCGTGTACTTGACGAGACGCTGCCTGATCCCGCGGACCTCGGGCGTCGGGTCCGGGATGTGCGTCACGGCGCGCGCCGTCGAGGCGATCCCCTCCTCGCCGGGCTTGGGCGACCGGACCGGCTTGCCGAGCGTGCGGAGCATCGCGTTCGGCGGATCCGCCGGCGACTGGTGCCACGTCAGGAACGTGCGCGAGGTGGCGCCCGTGAACGCGAGGAAGGACTCGAGCGCGGCCCGGTCGCTCCGGAAGAGGCGCACGGACGCGTGCGACGCGAGGTCGAAGCGGTCGAGGAACGGGCGGTCGCCGTCCACGGAGGCGCCCTTGCCGGACAGGAAGATGGCGCCGCCCTCCTCGCGCACGACGAGCTCCCCGTTCGGGAGCACCTTGGTGACGGGACGGCCCGGGTCCTTGTAGCGTTCGTCGCTCGACATGTCCCAGAGAACGACCGGCTTCGCCGCCGGGTGGTCGACGTCGACGAGGAACGTGCGCCGCCAGTGCCGGTTCTCGTCGTACTCGTGGAGGAGCGCCACGCCGCGCCGCTCGCTCCAGTCGAGGCCCGCGAACCGCTGCTCGGTGCGGGCGATCTCGGCGGCCTCGCCCGTGAACGGCGCGCTCAGCGCCAGGACCTTGTCGCGTGCGGGGACCTTGACGTTCCAGTCGCCGCCGTCGAGCGCCTCGGCCCAGACGAGCGTCGCCGGCTCGGTCGGACGCCACTCGAAGCCGCGCGGGCCGGTCGGCACGCCCGCGATCGGCACGCGGTCCGCGAGCGGCAGCGTCGCGAGCGTGCGCGTCCTCTTGCCGGTGCGGTCCCAGAGCTCCACGTCGTGCGGGAAGTGCGGGTACGTCGTGACGTACGAGTACGGCCGGTGAATCGTCGTGACGAGGAGGTTCTCGCCGTCGGGCGAGGCGCCGGTCTCGCCGATGACGGCCGGCGCGCCGAGCGGCGTGACCGCGCCCGTGTCCGCGTCGACGAGGGCGAGCTGGCTCGTCGCGTAATAGTCGAAGAGGTCCTCGTCGTGTGTGCTCGAGAGCGTGTCGCGCGTCTCGTACGTGCTGCTCTCGCCCTTCGCGCCGGTCGTCTCCTGGATGCTCGGCCCGTCGGACGCGACGGACGCCGCGGGGGGCGCGCCGGCGTTCGCGGGCACGAGCTTCGCGAGGAGCGTCTTCTGGTCGGGCATCCACTGCAGCGAGCTGCCCAGCATCGGGTTCAGCCGCGCGGTGCCGAGGCGGCGGGTCGCGCCGGTCGCGGCGTCGCCGACCCACGGCTCGACGGCGTCCGTCGAGGTGTTCCGGAACGCGAAGCGCCGGCCGTCGGCGGCCCATGCGACGCCGTCCACGCACCCGTCCGGCGGCAGCGCCACCGGCGTCTCACGGCTCGTCGTGACGTCGACGAGCGTGAGCGTCCGCGCGCAGGGCGCGATCCCGTAGCCGCCGGGCGTGTCGTGCTTGCGCCGCGTCCGCGGCTCGACTCGCACGCCCGCGAGCCTGAGGAACGGCTCGGCGACCTGCGCGATGGGCGGATACGGGACCCACGAGACGAGGAGGATCCGGTCGCGCGTCGGGCTCACGAACGGGCTCGGCGGCGCCGGCGCGCGCAGGACGTCGAGGACGTTCTGCGGCGGCTTGTCGTATCCCGATCTCGCCGGCGCCGCGCTTACGCACGCGGCGAGGGCGACGAGGAGCGTCAGGAAGGCGGGGCGTGAGCGCATGGCGGGGAGCCTAGCATCGCGAACGCGGGCTCAGGCCCCGGCTGCCCCGGCCCCGGCTCCGGCACCCGCCGTCGACCCTGACGGCGGGGCCTTTCGTTTTTCCCGGTTCCGGCTCAGAGCAGGAACAGCCGGTACGCCGGGTTCCTCGTCTCGTCCGTGTGGCGGTAGCCGAGCTCGCCGAGGAAGCGCCGGAACTTCGCGTCGTCCCCCTTCGGCACCTGGATGCCCGCGAGGACGCGGCCGTAGTCGGCGCCGTGGTTGCGGTAGTGGAAGAGGCTGATGTTCCAGTCGCTCCGGAGGTGGTCGAGAAAGTTCAGGAGCGCGCCCGGCCGCTCGGGGAACTCGAACCGGAAGAGCCGCTCGTCGTGCGCCGCGGGCGCACGGCCACCGACGAGGTGGCGGACGTGGAGCTTCGCCATCTCGTTCTCGGAGAGGTCGAGGACCGGCAGGCCGCGCCTCTTCAGCGCCGTGATGAGCGACGCCGTCTGGCGCGGGCTCTCGACCTCGACTCCGACGAAGACGTGCGCATCGGTCGCGTCGGCATAGCGGTAGTTGAACTCGGTGACGTTCCTTCGCCCCACGATCGAGCAGAACTCGCGGAACGAGCCCGGCCGCTCGGGGATCGTGACCGCGAGGATCGCCTCGCGCTTCTCGCCGAGCTGCGCCCGCTCGGCGACGTGCCGGAGGCGGTCGAAGTTCATGTTCGCGCCGCAGGCGACGGCGACGAGCGTCTTCCCTTTCGCCTTCCGCCTCTCCGCCCAGGCCTTGAGCCCCGCGACCGCGAGCGCGCCCGCGGGCTCGAGGATCGACCGCGTGTCCTCGAAGACGTCCTTGATCGCCGCGCAGATCGCGTCGGTATCGACGCGGACGACCTCGTCGAGGAGGTCGCGGCAGAGACGGAAGGTCTCCCTGCCGACCTGCTTCACCGCGACGCCGTCCGCGAAGAGGCCGACGCGCGCGAGGCGCACCCTCCGGCCCGCGCGGAGGGAGCGCGCCATCGCGTCCGAGTCCACGGGCTCGACGCCGACGATCCGCGTCTTCGGGCTGATCCGCTTCACGTACGCCGCGACGCCCGCCGCGAGGCCGCCGCCGCCGATCGCGACGAAGATCGCGTCGACGCCGCCCGGCCGCTGCCTCAGGATCTCCATCCCGATCGTGCCCTGCCCCGCGATCACGTCCGGGTCGTCGTACGGGTGGACGAACGTCATCCTCCCGGCGCGCGCGAGGCGCCGCGCCTCCGCGTACGCCTCGTCGTACGAGTCGCCCGTCAGGACGACGCGGGCGCCGCGGCCCCGGACGGCGTCCACCTTGATGCGCGGCGTCGTCACGGGCATGACGATCGTCGCCGGGCAGCCGAGGCGCTGCGCCGCGAGCGCGACGCCCTGTGCGTGGTTGCCCGCCGAGGCCGCGAGGACGCCGCGCGCGAGCGCCGCGGGCGAGAGGCGCGCCATCCGGTTGTAGGCGCCGCGCAGCTTGAACGAGTGGACGGGCTGCAGGTCCTCCCGCTTGAGGAAGACCGCGTGGCCCGTCCGGCGCGAGAGGAGCGGCGCGGGGTCGATCGGCGTCTCGACCGCGACGTCGTAGACGCGCGCGGCGAGGATCCGCTCGAGGTACTCCGCGCCCGTGCGCGGGCGCTTCACCGGGGCCGGCCCGTCAGCGGCGCCGGCCGCGGACGAGCCGGACCGGCGCCGGGTAGCGCCGCGC
>DATKLW010000067.1:0-19147 GCA_035542215.1 Thermoanaerobaculia bacterium
TCTTTTTCACGGAGCCGGGCCGACGTCCGTCCCCGGATAATAGTGCGCGAGGATCTCGCGGTACGTGCGGCCAGCGAGCGCCATCCCGAACGCTCCCGTCTGGCAGAGGCCGACGCCGTGGCCCCAGCCGCGGCCGTAGAACGTGAAGATGCGGCCGCCGGCCGCGTCCGTGCCCGCGACGACGTTGAACAGGTTCTCGGGAAGGCCGAGCGCGAACCGGATCTCGAGGCCGGTGAGCGTGAGCGTTCCCTTCGGCGTCGCGACCGCGACGGTGCGCGCGCGGCCCGAGGCGCCGCGCGCGGTGACGGCGACGCCGGTCGGGTCGGCCGCGGTTCGCGTGCCGTCGCGCTCGCGGAGCTTCGCGCCGAGCTCGGCGGCGGTGAAGCGACGTGTCCAGTGCTCCCAGGCGGATTCGCGGTCGTACGCGCCGGCCGTGGGCGCGGGCGGGAAGACGACGCCGAGGGCCGCGCCGTCCCGGACGAAGACGCGCACGCGGTCGCCGATGAAGTACGCGTGCCTCGCGACCTGCGTCAGCGCCTCGTTGCCGCCTTCGAAGAGAACCGGGGACCCCTTTGAAAGTGAATAGGAAGACCGACCTTTGGCGGACTTCACTTCGATTCCCGTTTCGTCGCTCTTCGTGATGCGGCCTTCCACGTCTTCGAAGTCGCCCATTCGCGAGAGGAGGACGGCGTAAATGCCGGCCGCCTCCTCGGGCTTCAGCGCGCGGTCCATCGGAAGCGCCGAGCCGCCGCCGAGCTGGAAGCGCTGGAGCGCGGCGACGGCCGCCTTTGCCTTCTCCGACCAATTCGAAGGCAATTCTCCCCGTTCGCTCTCCTCCGAGAGAATCGCGGTGTCGAACCCGATGGCCGAGGCGATCTCGAGGTAGACCGCCGGAACCGACAGGGGATGGGGGCGGGACGCGCCAAACGCGGCGAGGCCCAGCCGCTGCCGCACCGCATCACGCGCCTTCTGAGCAATCTTCGGGCCCTCTCCCCCTCCGAAACTCGCGGCCAGCGCGCGACCGCGCGCGCCGAGGAGCGTGAGCGTTCCCTTCTTCGCCGGTGGCGGCGCGCCTTCGATCGTCTGCGGCGTCTCGCCGAAGCACGGCACGGACGCGAGGTACGGCGCGTCGACGCTCCCATAGCCGGCCATGACGTCGGCCGCGTTCTCCGTACGGCCGCCGCACGTCGACGTGAAGAGCGCGTCGGCGACCGCGCCCTTCCAGAGGAGCACCTCGCCGGCCGTCTCCTCGACGGCGCGCGTCGAGAGCGGGCTCTCGGCCGAGGCGCCGGAATAGACCTGGCAGCGCGGCGACGCGCAGAGGTCGTAGCCCTCGGCCGCGAACTGCCCGCGGTGCCTCACGGCGTACGAGCGCGCGGCCACCGCCTGCGCCTTGAGCGCCTCGACCTCGTCGTAGACGCGCGGGCCCATCTCGGCGGGGACGACGCCCTTGAGATAGTCCTCGAGGCCGACGTGGTTGATGACGTGGACCGTGCCGCGTGTCGTCGCCCGGACGGCGAGCCGGCCGCGGTACGTCGCGTCGGCCCACGGGACGAGGGCGCCGCTCGTCGGCGCGATCTCGACGGGCGACGGCCAGTCCGAGGTGGCGCCGTCGTCCGTCACCCGGAGGCCGCCGTTCAATGGGACGAAGACGAGCGGGCCGCGGCGCCGTTCGACGCGCTCGCCGGACGCGAGGACCCAGTCGCCCGCGGGAAACGCGGCCGACGCACGATCGACGGCGAGGCTCACGTTCACTGCGGGGGACGGCAGCGGCGCAAGGCGCGGGGCCGGCGTCGGCGACGGCGTGGGCACGGCCGCAGGGGTGGGCGTCGGAACGAGCGCGGGGCCGGCGACCCGCGGCGGGGGCGGCGCAGAGCAGCCCGCCGCGAGAGCGAGGCCCAGAACGACGGCCGCGCGCCTCACGGCGCGGGCGGTTCCGCGGCGGGCGGAACGTAGGGCGCCGTGACGGCGGACGGGTCGACCGAAGGGGCCGGCGCGGCCTCCGCCGGCCAGAGCGCGACGAATGAGCCCGTCACGCAGAGGTCGTAGGCGAGTCCCGCCGCGATCTGCAGGACCACGAAGACTCCCGTGACGGCGAAGAGGCCGACGGCGCCGGCGTGCGCGAAGCTCGCGGCGAACGTCAGGACGACTCGCGGGAAGACGAACGCGAGGCCGACGGCCAGCGCGCCGCCGACCGTGAGGAAGTAGAGCGTGAGCGAGCGGCCGAGGGACTCCATGACGAGGGCGATCGCGCGACCGGTCGCGGCGAGCGCGTCGAGGCCCTCCACGGCGATCGCGCGGCCCGCGGCGAGGTAGACGACGCGCATGGCGATCGAGAGGACGACCGAGACGAGGACGACGGCCGCGAAAAGGACGGCGAACGCGACCATCAGCCCGGACCGGCCCGAGGCCATCGCCACGAAGGAGAGGACGAGGGGCGCGACGACCAGCAGGACGACGAACGACGCGACGAGCGCGTAGAGGTTCACGAGCGCGAAAAAGCTCCCGAAGAGGCGCGCGGCCGAGCCGAAGAACGCCGCGCCGAGAGACGGGTGGCGGAAGGCGGCCAGCGGGGCGTCCTCCGCCGTCCGCGCGTCGACCGCCGCGAGGGCTCCCGTGACGCCGGCGCGGATCCACGCGGCGACGGCCGTCAGGGCGAGGAGGACCGCGAGGAGCACGACGAGCCCCGCGAGGACGACGAGCGGTGCCTCGAGGACGCGGTCCCGGAAGGTGGCCAGAAAGTCGAGGAGGCCCGCGGGCCCGCGCACGGACCTTGCCCCGACCACGAACAGGCTGGACCCCGCCCAGACGAGTGCGACCGCGACTCCCCCGAAGACGAAGCCCCCCGCAGCCAGGAACGCCAGCGGCGCGAAGAGGAGGCCGGGGTTGGCGACGACCTGCGAGACACCGCGCCCGAACGCCGCGGGCGCGGACCGCGTGCGGGAGCCGCGCGCCGCGAAGTCAGGCACTCCACGCCCGCTGCTTCTTGCGGTAGTCATCCCCCTCGATGAGGACGGGAACGCACATCTCGTGGAGGCGGCTGCGCACGAGCACTCCGACGCGTCCCTCGAGCGTTTCCTCGCCCGTTCGCGCCGGCGTGTCGCCGTAGTTCGACGTCACGATCGTGATCCGCTGGCGGTTGTAGCGCGTGTTGATGAGTCCGTAGAGGACGTCCTGGACCCAAGGCGTCGGGCGCTGCGCGCCGAGCTCGTCGAGAACGAGGAGCTCCGCCTCGCGGTACGGAGCGAGGACGTCGTCGGCGCTGGCGGGATTCGCCGGTGAGAACGTCGCCTTGATCCGCTCGAGGAGGTCCGAGAAGTCGCAGAAGACGCCCTTCGCGCCACACTCCTCGATGAGCCGCCGGAGGATCGCCGTCGCGAGGTGTGTCTTGCCGACGCCGACCGTGCCGATGAAAAGGAGGCCGTAGCGGACGGACTTCCACTCCTCGACGAACCGGACCGCCTTCATCTTTGCGACGCGCTGGGAGGCCGGCGCGCCCTTGTGGACGATGTAGTTCTCGAGCGTGCAGTTGCGGTAGCGCTCGGGAATCTGCGCGGCCCTGAGGCGCGCCTCGGAGACGTCCTCGGCGCGGCAGCGGCACGGGACGACCTTGCCCTGCGGCGTCTCGAGGAATCCGAAGCCCTTGCAGACGGGGCACGGGCCGGGGGCGGCGGCGGCGGCCATCAGTTCAGGAACGCCTTCAGCGCGCTGCTCTTCATGGACCGCTTGATGCGCGCGATCGCCTGCGCCTCGATCTGCCGCACGCGCTCTCGCGAGAGGTGCAGCTCCTCTCCGATCTCCTGGAGCGTCATCGGCTCGCGCTCCCCCTCGGTGCCGTCCTCGGGGATCCCGAAGCGGCGGCAGATGATCGCGCGCTCCTTCTTCGGGAGCGCGTCGAGGAGCGTGCGCGTCTGCTCGACCGAGGAGCGGCGCAGGAGCTGGTCGTCCGCGGCCGCGACCGTCGTCTGCTCGAGCGTGTCCTCGAGCGTGCGGTCCTCCTCGATGCCGAAGACTCCCGAGAGGGACTCGGAGCTGCGTGTCATCCCCATGAGGTTCTCGGCGTCGCCCACCTTGAGGCCCGCCTCGGCGGCGATCTCTTCCATCGTCGGCTCGCGGGCCAGGGCGCGCGTGAGCGCCTCCTTGACGCGGCCGAGGCGGGAGTGGAGCGTCGCCTGCTTGTGGGGAAGGCGGATCGCCCCCCACTGCTCGGACAGGGCGTTCGAGATCGCCTGCCGCACCCACCACACGGCGTAGGTGATGAACTTGACGCCGCGCTCGGGATCGAAGCGTTTGGCCGCCTGGATGAGGCCGATGTTCCCCTCGTTGATGAGGTCGAGGAACGAGACCTCCGGCGAGTGGAACCGCTTGGCGTACGACACGACGAAACGCAGGTTGCCGCGCACGAGCTCGTCGACGGCCTCCTTGCGAACCTCTTCGGGCGTCGAAAGGTCCTGGATGGCCCTGCCGAGCTCCCGCTCACGCTCCGGGGCGAGCACCGGGTAGCGGGAAATGTCGTCGAGGTACTTCCGGAGGACCTTGGAGTCGTCGTCCGGGCGGAGTCTTGAAGTCACCGGCCGGTGATTATGCTCAATCGGAGAGGACCGCGATATCCCTCAGTCGTACTTGAGGACGATGGCTCCCCGGGGCCTCACGGCGAGCGCCTTGTCGTCCCTCGGGGCGGCCCCGCCGCGGGCGGCGTGGTCCTTCGCGACGGCCCGGATCGCCTCCATGAGCCTGCCGACCTCGCCCTCCATGCGGGCGAGGCGGGACTTGAGGTCGAGGATCACCTCGACGCCCGCGAGGTTCACGCCGAGTTCGCGCGTGAGGGTGAGAATGATCTCGAGCCGCTCCACGGTTTCGACGTCGTAGAGGCGCGTGTTCCCCGACGAGCGCGCGGGCCGGATGAGACCCTCGCGCTCGTAGAGGCGCAGCGTCTGCGGGTGGACGCCGAACCGCTTCGCGATGACGCCGATGAAGACGTAGTTCTCACGCGGGGGCTCGGCGGCCCTTCCCGTCTGCGGAAGGGCCCCTTTGCGAACCGGGCTCATGGGACGTTACTTCTTCTCGTCCACGACTTCGGCGTCGATGACGTCCTCGGTCTTGGCGCCCGACGGTCCGCCCGGCGCGGCGCCCTCGGACGCGCCCCCGGGCGGGGGGGTCTGCTTGTAGAGGGCCTCGGCGATCTTGTAGCTCGCCTTCTGGAGGTCCGTCGCCGCCTTCTTGAGGGCGTCGGCGTCGCCGGACTCCTTCTCGAGCACCTTCTTCGCCTCGGCGATCGCGGCCGTCACGGTCTCCTTGTCGGCCGCCGGCACCTTGTCGCCGCTCTCCTCCACGATCTTCGCGGTCTGGTAGACGAGCGAGTCGAGCTGGTTCCGGGCCTCGATCGCCTCGCGGCGCTTCTTGTCCTCGCCCGAGTGCGCCTGGGCGTCCGTCACGAGCTTCTCGACCTCCTTCTTGTCGAGGCCTGAGGAAGACGTGATCGTGATCTTCTGCTCCTTGCCCGTCCCGCGGTCCTTCGCCGAGACGTTCAGGATGCCGTTCGCGTCGATGTCGAACGTGACCTCGATCTGCGGGAGCCCGCGCGGCGCCGGCGGGATCCCGACGAGCGAGAACACGCCGAGGAGCTTGTTGTCGCCGGCCATCTCGCGCTCGCCCTGCAGGACCTTGATTTCGACGGACGTCTGCCCGTCGGACGCGGTCGAGAAGACCTCGCTCTTCTTGGTCGGGATCGTCGTGTTGCGCTCGATGAGCCTCGTCATGACTCCGCCCAGCGTCTCGACGCCGAGGGACAGGGGCGTCACGTCGAGGAGGAGCAGGTCCTTCACGTCGCCCGCGAGGACGCCACCCTGGATCGCCGCGCCGATCGCGACGACCTCGTCCGGGTTCACGGTCTTGTTCGGCTCCTTGCCGAAGAAGTCCTTCACGATCTGCTGGATCTTCGGCATGCGCGTCTGGCCGCCGACGAGGACGACCTCGTCGATCTTCGAGGCGTCGATGCCGGCGTCCTTGAGGGCCTGCTTGCACGGGCCCACGGACTTCTGGAGGATGTCGTCGACGAGCGACTCGAGCTTGGCGCGCGTGAGCTTGAGCGTCAGGTGCTTCGGGCCGGAGGCGTCCGCCGTGATGAACGGCAGGTTGACCTCGGTTTCGACGGTCGTCGAGAGCTCGATCTTCGCCTTCTCCGCGGCCTCCTTCAGGCGCTGGACGGCCATCGGGTCGCGCGAGAGGTCGATCCCCTGGTCCTTCTTGAACTCGGCCTCGAGCCACTCGACGATCCGCTGGTCGATGTTGTCGCCGCCGAGGTGGGTGTCGCCGTTCGTCGACTTGACCTCGACGACGCCGTCCCCGACCTCGAGGATCGAGATGTCGAACGTGCCGCCGCCGAAGTCGTAGACGGCGATCAGCTCGTTTTTCTTCTTGTCGAGGCCGTACGCGAGCGCGGCCGCCGTCGGCTCGTTCACGAGCCGCTCGACCTTGAGGCCCGCGATCTGCCCGGCGTCCTTCGTGGCCTGCCGCTGCGCGTCGTTGAAGTAGGCGGGCACCGTGATGACGGCGCGGTCCACCTTTTCGCCGAGGTAGGCCTCGGCGGCTTCCTTGAGCTTCGTGAGGATCATCGCGGAGATCTCCGGCGGCGAGAGCTCCTTGCCCCCGACCGAGACCCGCGCGTCGCCGTTCGCGGAACGGACGACCTTGTAGGGCACCATCTTCATCTCGTCGTTGACCTCGTCGAAGCGGCGGCCCATGAACCGCTTGATCGAGTACACGGTGTTTTCGGGGTTCGTGACGGACTGGCGCTTGGCGACCTGTCCGACGAGGCGCTCTCCCGTCTTCGCGAAACCCGCGACCGACGGGGTCGTGCGGCCGCCTTCGCTGTTCGCGACGACTTCCGCGGTGCCGCCTTCGAGTACCGCCACGACGCTGTTCGTCGTGCCGAGGTCGATTCCGATGATCTTGCTCATAGCCCTGGACTCCTCTGGCCCGCTATGCGAACCGGCGTTAAAGATAAGATCTTAGCGTTCCATTGTCAAGTCAGAAACTCAAGACACCTACAGCCGCACGGTAGATCTTGTAACTCACTCCACTACAGTTATTTCGCGAGTCGAGTGCGGCGCCAGCTCCTGCTCCTTCGACTCCCGAAGCACGAGGGTTCGTGAGAAAAGGAGGTCCGGGTCGGTGTGCCCTTCGGGGTCGAAGCCGACGAGGTAGAACTTCTCGCCCTGGACGATGTAGCGGTATTTCGTGCCCCACGGGTCGTCGAGATCCCGCGCCTGGACGATCTGCGAGGCCACGAGGGTGTCGAGCCCTTCCGGGAGGCGGCCCGAGAGCAGCGTGAACGTGTCCACTCCCTCGGCGAGCCGGCGCAGCTTCTGGAGCGAGACGGACTTCTCGTAGCCCTGAAGAACCGCGTCGCGCCGCGGCGGGAGCGTCAGGAGGTTCAAGGGATTCTTCGACTGGAGACGGACGGCCGCCAGAAGGACGAGCAGGAGGACGACGACGGAGATCACGTTCAGGTCGAGGGGCGCGCGCGGCGCCCGCGCGGCCGGCGCCGTGCCGATGGGCACGCCCGGGTCGTCGGGCGCCTCGACGACGCGTGGCGCCGCCTCCTCGATGAGCCCGCGGCTCACGAGGTCGAAGAACGCCTTGCAGCCGTCGAACTCCGAGAGGAAGGCGAGCTCGTTGAGCTCGGCGACCGACCGCTGCCCGTCCACGAGCTCGTAAACGGACCACTCGGCCCGCGAGACGCGGATCGGGTCGAGTCGCTTGTCGCGGGCGCGCCGCGCGAGCGTCGTGTCCTCGATGACCTCCACCTCGTCCTCGTCCTCGGCCGGGATGACCGGCTGGGCGACCGGGACCTTCTGGTAGACGAGATCGAGCGACCAGACGACCTTCTCGACGATCGGCCACTCGTCGAGCATCCGGGCGCCCTCCATGAGGAGGCGTTCGACGGAGATCGGCGTCGTGGACTCGGAATCGTAGTCGACGTGGTCGGTCTGCTCGAAGACGTAGTCGCCGTCGGTCCAGCGGAAGAGGCCGTACACGATGCGCCGGATCTGGATGTCCAGCCCGTCCCGGAGGTCCTGCGCGGAACAGAAGCCGTTCTTGAGGAGGATGAAGCCGAGGCGCTGGAGCGTCTGGGCCTGCATCTCGAGGGCGCGCGCGAGGAGTTCCGGGGCGAGGCGCCGCGTCTTGACGAGGACCGTGCCGAGACGCGTGTCGAGGCGCTGGGCCGAGGACTCGGCCGAGACGAGCTGGCCGTCGGCGAAGCCGAGCGTGACCGTGTCGCCGGGGCTCCTGACGCTCAGCAGACCCGTCTTGTGCTGCAGGGCGATGAGCTGGAGGATGTCCGCCAGCGAAAAGTCCCGGAGAGTGCCTTCGAGCGCCATCGTCAGGCCTTCCGCGGGGCGATGAGGACGCCCCCGAGCCAGCCCGCTCCGGCGACGACGCACCAGAAGACGAAGGACGGCAGTCCGCTCGTCAGGGCCGGACGCGGGAGCACCGCGAGATGAGGGCCCAGGAACGCGGCGAGGAGACCGAAAGCGAACGGCGCGAACGCGGCAGCCGCGACGAGGACCCGTGAGTCGAGGAACGCGCCCGCGCCCGGGAAAACCGCGCCGAGAACCGTGCGGACCCGCACGTCGAGCGTCCGGCGGGCCCGCACGTCCTCGAGCTTCTGGAGCTTCGTCTCGATCGCGACGCCGTCCTTCTTGAGGTAGACGTGGATGCACTGCGAGCACAGGAGCGCGCTCTCGGTCGACGGCTTGCAGAGGCGGCAGAAGGCGCGGCCGCACTTCTGGCACTCGGAGGCATAGCCACGGCCGCGACGGCGCACGGCGTCGAGCCCCCATGCGGCCGCGACCGCGAACGGGAACGCGACGACGAGCGGGATGCGGAAGCCCGCGAACGGGTCCCAGGTCCGGAAGTGCCCGAGGAGCCTCCGGCTGCGGCCCGAGTGGTCCATGTCCTCGATCTTGCGGCGAGCCTCGTCCGTCGTGTAGCCGACCGAGACGACCTTCACGAGCGTCGGCGTGTCCTGGAAGCGCTGCACGGCGAGGGCGTCGAGCGCGCGGGCCTCCTGGAGCGTCTGTGCGGCCTCGACGGTGCGGAACGTCTCCGCGTAGAGGAGCGCGAGGTTGTAGCGCGCCGCGATCGAGCGCGGGTCGCGCTTCAGGGCCTGCTGGTAGTCCTCCTGCGCCGAGCCGAGGTCGCCGTCTACGAACCGGATGTTCCCCCGGTTCACGAGGCATCGGATATCGCGGGGCGAGAGCTGGGCGCCGGACGTGTACTCGAAGATCGCGCGGTCGTTCTGCCCGAGCGCCTGGTAGAGGCGGCCGAGGAGGAACCGGATGTCGACGTCGTCCGGCGCGATGGCCTTGGCGGCCTCGAGGTTGTCGAGGACCCGCTGGTCGTAGCGGGACTCCTGGAGGGCTTCCGCGCCGCGCAGGATCGGCGACGACGAGATCGCGAACTCGTACGCGAACCGATCGAGCGCCGGAAAGAGGAGCACGAGAACGAGGACGGCGCCCGACGTCGCGATCTTCTGGTCGAACGTCGCGTACCCGAAGACGAGCACGAAGAGGAAGAGGGCGAACCAGACGACATCGAGGCCGAGCAGGAGCGGGAGGACGAGGACTCCGAGGACGAGGGCCCCGCTCGCGCGGCCGCGCAGAAACCCGCCCGCCGTCTCCCTCAGGTCGTGGACGAGCCGGGCCCCGTGCCGGACGACGAGGATCACGAGCGCGGCGAACGCCGCCGCCGCGAACGCGCAAAGCACGAGGAGGACGGCGCGCGCGAGGTTCACGCGGCGCGTCTCGAGGTCCGCGAGCGACGCGCGAAGCGCCCCGGCGAGGCCGGTCGCGAGCTCGCGGGGCTCGCGGGCGGTGAACGCGAGAGAGAGGCGCGCCCAGCGCGGCTCCGGAAGGTCCGGATCGAGCCGGATCGCCGCCGCGTACGCCTCGCGCGCGAGCGTCGGCTTGCCGGCGACGAGCTGGCGGCGGCCGAGGAGCGTCGCCGAGAGCGCGAGATCCGTCATGCGGCGAATCTCGATTCTCTGCGCGTGCTTGAGGATCTCGTCGATCTTCCGGCGCGCGAGCGCCGTATCGCCTTCCTCCTGCGCCGCGAGCCAGGAGAACCACTGGCCGCGCACCTGCTTGCGGAACGCCGTCTCCGTGCCCTCCCCGGGCGCCACGAGCACCTGGGCCCGGAGGACGGGCGCCGCCGAGAGCAGAAGAAACGCGCCGGCGGCGAGCCCCGCGCGGACCCGCGGGCGAAGCCCGGACGGGTTCGCGGGATTCCTCAGCCGCGCCTCGCCGGCGGCGGCGCCACCGGGCCCTTCGGCCGGGGGCCGGCCGCAAGGCGGGTGAACACGAGCTGGAGCTCCCCGAGGATCCCCTCGAGGGCGTCGGTCTCCTCGAAGGAGAGCTTCCCCGCGGTCTTGTCCCGGACCGCGAGGAGGGCGTCGACGATCTGGCGCGCGCCGGCCACGTTGGGCGTCCTCCGGCCGGCTGCGTCGGGCACGCCCTCGAGATAGACGAGCCCGGTCTGGGCCAGCATGTCGAGCAGCGCGAGAAACGCGGGGCTCGTGGGCGTCGGCGGAGGCGCGGCCGGCTCGGCCGGCGAGGGGGAGGAATCCTCCGCCGCGGTCTCTGGCGCTGCAGCCTCGGAAGGCACGTCGTCGCGCATCTCGCCCTCGGCCGTGAAGAGGCGGCGGTCGACGACCTTGATCGTCTTCGGGTTTTCAGACATAGAACCCCTCGGGTCGTCGTATTTTACGGGACAGGAGCGAGAGGTCATCGCCGATGCAGAAAAATCTCTCAGCCGGGTCCGCCGGCGACGCCGCCGAGTCTCTCGTCCGCCTCATGGAAAGGCTCCGGAGAGAGTGCCCCTGGGATCGAAAGCAGACGTTCCAGACGCTGTCGGGATACCTCCTGGAGGAGTGCCACGAGGCCCTCGACGCCCTCGCCCGCGAGGATTTCGGCGAGCTGGAGGGCGAACTGGGCGACCTCCTCTTCGAGATCGTCTTCCTCGCCGAGCTCGGCCGGGAGCGCGGCGACTTCGACTTCGCGTCCCTCGCCCGGCGCATCCACGACAAGATGGTCGCGCGCCACCCCCACGTCTTCGGCGAGGCGAACGTCCACGACGCCGAGGGAGTGCGCGTCCAGTGGGAGGAGCTCAAGAAGAAGGAGCGCGAGAAGGAGGGGCGCCCGCCCTCGCCGTTCGACGGCGTCCCGCGCGCTCTGCCGGCGCTCCTGAAGGCCGTGCGCCTCACGTCGCGCGCCGCCGATCTCGGCTTCGACTGGGAGCGCGACGCGGACGTCCTCGCGAAGCTGGACGAGGAGGTCGCAGAGTTCAAGGCCGAGCTGTCGAAGCCCGCGGGCGACGACGCGGCGGCCCACGAGGCGCGCGTCGCGTCGGAGATCGGCGACCTCCTCTTCACCGCCGTCAACGTGGCCCGCCGGCACGGCGTCGACCCGGAGGCCGCGCTGCAGGGCACGAACGACAAGTTCCGGCGGCGTTTCGAGGAGGTCGCGCGGAGGGTCGAGTCGAAGGGAAAGAAGGTCAAGGAGACCCCTCTCGCGGAGCTGGACGCGCTGTGGGATCAGGTCAAGTCCGAAGAGCACCGGGGAGATTCTTAGAAGGGTAAGAGGGGAAGGGCACGGCGCGGGCGCGGCCAACCCGTGGCTGCGGCGTGTCGGCGCGCCCTATTCACCTTCTAAGAAAATCTTCCTCCGAGACTCCTCCTACGGCACCAGCTCGGAAACGCGGACGAGCCTCGCCCCCGCGCTCTTTTCCGAAGCCAGCCTCTTCTCCAGGAACGCGAGCGTTTCCTTGCGCGGGTGGCCGATCACGATCGCCTCGCCGCGCTTGCCCGCGAGCGCGACCGCGCGCGCCCACGCCGCGTCCAGGGCCTCGGGCGCGCCGCCCTTCGCGCTCGTCTCGGCCGCGACGTCGTCGAGGAAGACGTCGCGCTGGAGGAACGGGACGCCCATCGCGGACGCCTCCGTTCCCGCGACGGACGCGCTCGTCGTCCGCGAGTCGAGGAAGAAGAGGTGCCTGTCCTTCACGACGCCGAGGACGGCCCTGACGACGCGCGCGTCGGCGGTCGCCTTCGAGCCCTGGTGGTTGTTGATCCCGAGGGCGCCGGGAGTCCGCCGGAGCGCCTCGAGCACCTTCGCGCGGATCTCGTCGTCTCCGTCGCGGGCGCCGATCGCCTCGGTCTCGGACGGGCCGGCCTCGGGCTCCATCGGGAGATGGACGAGGAGGTCCCAGCCCTTCCTCTTCGCGAGCGCCACGGCCCGGCTTGCGAACGGCGCGCTCGGAATCACGGCGACGGCGAGGGGCGCGTCCCAGGCGGCGAGCGCCTCGAGCGCGCTCTCGTCGTAGCCGAGATCGTCGAGCACGACGGCGACGACCCCTCCTCCGGCACGGCGGTCCACCGACTCGAAGTCCGCGGGCATGCGGGCCCTGGGCGCCTTCGCGGGCGGGACGGCCTCACGGGCCGCTCCCGCAGGCGTCGCCGCGGGGGACGGGGCGGGAGGAGCGGGCCTTCGGCAGCCGCGGACGGCCCACGTCGCGGCCGCGCCGAGCGCGACCGCGAGGACGAGGAGGAACGAGGCGCGGAATCCGCCCCCGGACTTTCTCTTCTTCCCGCCGCGGACGGCGCGGGCGGTCACGCCGCCGCTTTGAGCTTCGCGGTTTCACCCAGGATCGTGAGTCCGCGCTTGAGGATCAGGTCGCCTTTGCCGGTCGCCTCGTCGGGCACGCCGTGGAAGACGCGATCGTCGGGCTGGATCCCCCTCGGGCAGAGCGCCTTTCCCGCCAGCGTGTGGATCTTCCCGACGGAGAGCTTGAGCGAGCCGCCGCTCGAGAGCTTCACGACCTGCGCCGTGAAGCCCATGCCGACAGTCGTCTCGCCGACGAGCCGCACGGGCAGCTTCTCGGCGCCCTTGGCCGTCTCGAGGCCCGGGTCGGCGTCGTCGGCGGCGTCGTCGTCCTTCTTCGCCTTCTCGTCGCGGACGAGCTTCGGCGCGGGGGCCGGCGAACGGAAGGTGGCGTCGCGCAGGGCCGACGCAAAGAGCTCGGCGGCCCCGGCGGTGCCGCTGTCGACGAGAACGACGAGGCGGCTTTCGTGGATGCGCTCGCCCGGCTCGGCTCGGAACGTCTTCGACTCGATCCGGCGGCCCGTGAGCTCGCCGAGCGGGCCTGGCGCGACGAAGAGGGCCGCGGCGCGCGCGGCTTCCTCGTAGGTGCCCGTCGCATTGTTCCGGACGTCGAGGACGAGAGCGTGGGTCTTGTCGAGCGGCTCGAGGATCTTCCGAAGCGCCGCGGCGGCGCCCGCCGTGAACGACGGGATGCGGACGACGGTCTCGCCGTCGATGCGCTGGGCCGACGGCGGGGACGGCGTCCACGACGCGCGCACGATGTCGATCGTCCGGTGGCGGGGCTTGCCTTCGCGCACGACTTCGAGCCGCAGGCGGCCGCCGGGCTTCCCGGACAACATCGAGTCGAGCTCCCAGAGCGCAAGGTTGCGCGTGAGCTGGCCGTCCAGCTTCTCGATCACGTCGTCGCTCTTGACGCCCGCCGCGGCCGCGGGGCTGCCCTCGGTCGCCGCGACGACGACCGGGAAGCCGAAGCGCCGCGCAAGGACGATCCCGGTGTCGACGACGTCCTTCTTCTCCTTGGACGCCTCCCAGGCCGTGAAGGCCGCCATCTTCTCGGGCGGCACGTATTCGGAGAACGAATCGAGCGCCTCGGTCATGCCCGAGAACGCCCCGGCGAGGAGCGGCTTGAGCTCGACGGGCTCGACGTAGTTGGACCGCACGAGCCCGAGGACCTCCGTGAAGAGGCCGAGCGGGCGGTACAGCGTGTCGCCCTTTTCCTTTTCGTCCGCGCCCATGCCGGGGAGGACCACGAAGAGGGTCAGGAGAAGGGACGCGGACGCGACGAGGGCGAGAATTCGGGACTTGCTCACGCCCCGGATGATACGCGTCTCAGCGGAGCCAGTTCGCGGGGTCGGCCGAAGTCCGGTTGTCGCGGATCTCGAAGTAGAGGCCGGCGGGCTCGTCCTCCGGCGATTCGCCGAGGAGGCCGATCCGGTCGCCGATCCCGACGTGCTCGCCGCGCCCGATCGTCCCGGTCGCGAGGCGTCCGTAGAGCGTGAAGACGCCGTCCCCGTGGTCGACGACCACGAGGTTCCCGTAGCCCTTGAGCCACTGAGCGTAGACGACCTCGCCGGAGAAGATGGCGTGGACCGGCGCACCCGTGGGCGCCTCGAGTGTCCAGCCGGAAGAGCGCAGGAACGTCTTCGGGAACTTCGGGTTCGCGATGCGGCCGAAGGGCACCGCGACCTTGCCCTTGAGCGGCCAGTCGAGCGCGCCGCGGTACTTGCGGATCGACGCCGCTCCCGGCGCGAGGGCCCGGCCGCGCCCCTCGAGGAGGTCGAGGAGACCCGCGAGGCGCTCGGACTTGTCCTCGAGCGTCGAGACCTGCTTCTCCTCCACCCGCGCCGTCTCGTGCACCTGCGCGAGGAGCGTCGCTTTCCGCGCGCGGGCGGACGCGAGGGCGACTTCCTTCCTGCGGCTCTCGGCGAGGAGGTCCGCGAGGTCGCGCTTCCGCGCCGCGAACTCCTCCTCGCGCGCCGTCAGCGTCGCGGCGGCCTCCTCGTCGCGCGCAAGGAGCGACGCGTCGCGCCGCGCGAGGTGCGTCAGGAGCCGGAGCCCGTCGAGGAACGACGACGCCGAGTCCGCCGCGGCGAGCGGCCTGAGGTACCCGAGGCGCCCGAGGCGGTAAAGCGCCGCCATGCGCGTCGCGAGGTCGCTCCGGCACTCGTCCGCGTTTCGTCGGGCCGCGTCCCGGTCGGTCCCGGCGCGCGCGGCCTCACGCTCGGCCTCGGCCTTTCGGAGGTCGAGGACGCGGCGCTCGCCCGTCTGGATCTGAAGGTCGAGCTCCGCGGTCTCCAGCTGGCCCTTGAGGTCCGCTTCGCGGCGCCGGGACGTCTCGAACCGGGTCTTGAGCTCGGCGAGGCGGCGACGGAGCTCGGCGAGCTCGCTCTTTCGTTCCTCGACGCCGAGCGACGCGGCTGGGCGCTCGGGCGCCGGCGTCTCCACCGGCGTCTGCGCCGGCGTCTCCACGGGTTCCTGCGCCGCGGCCGGGGCGCCCGAGAGCGCCGCGGCGAGGAGAGGGGCGGCGAGGGAAGGCCTCAGAACAGCGGGACCCCGTCGAGCTTGTCGCGCGCGGCGACGCCGAGCGCGTGGAGGATCGTGGCGGGCACGTCCGCGATGCCGGGCGTCTTGTCCGAAGGCAGCGGGCGGTTCGCGAAGAGGATGCCCGGGACGAGCGCCGGATCGAGCGAGCAGTGGTCGCCCGACCAGACCTGCGCGTTGTCCTCGAACATCTCCTTCGTGACGACGCCGAGGCTCCCCTGCCAGCCGATGCGAGTGCCGACGGTGTTCGTGACGAAGAGGTCGGGAATCACGTCCGCGTCGAACGAGCCGTACGCCTCCTCGCGCGTGAAGATGCGCGAGACGGCGCGCTGCCCCGTCTTCGGGTCGACGAGGGTCACGAGCTTCTTCCTGATCTCGTCGCGCACGGCCTCGTACTCGGCGCCCGGCGCGACGATGCCCTTGCCCTCCCGGCCCTTGAGGTTCACGTAGATGTCGCCGAGGCCCATCGCGTAGGCCTTCGTCTTCGACCAGTCCACGTTCGGCCAGAACTCGCCCTGCCCGAAGAGCGCCTCGAGATCGGTCTGCTTGTCGTCGTTGCCGGCGAGCGTCATGAACCCGTTCTCGACGAGCCAGGTGTTGTAGTTCACGGAACGGCGCCATGTGGAGAAACCGTGATCGGACAGGACGATGAGGACGTCCTCGGGCCCGAGCTTCTTCATCGCGTCGCCGACGAGGTCGTCCATCTGCCGGTAGGTCGTCTCGAACGCCGGAGCCCACTTCTTCGCCTTCTCGGCGTCGTACATCGGGTGCTGCGGGTCGAGGAAGCGCCAGAAGCAGTGTGCGACGCGGTCGGGGAACTCGTAGATCTGGACGAAGAGCCCGAGCTGCTTCTCGTCGAGGAAGTCGTTCATCATCTTCCGGAACGGTTCGATCGTGTGCGCGACGTCCTCGAGGAACGTCGCCTCGTCGACCGTCTCCTCGCTCATCGACCACGTGTCGATCTGCCAGCCCATCGTCTTGTACAGGCCGTAGCTCGCCGCGAGCTTCTTCGCGAGGCCGCCGGGCGCGGTGATCTTGATGGAGGGCGGGAGGTCCGACGGGTTGAAGTGGATCGGCGAGAGGTAGAGCCGGATCTCGGGGTCGAGGGACGCGAGGTGGAAGCGTCCGATCCCGGTCATCTTCACCAGGGAGTTGAACGGGAACGTGAAGACGACCCACGGCGACCACTCGCCGACCTTCAGCGTCGTCGGTGCGGATCCTCTCGGTTCGATCTTCAGGCTGGCGCCGTCGGGCGCGACCGTGAGCGTCATCGGGATCTTGATCACGGGGGGCTCGGGGAAGAGCTTGTTGTACGGGCCGAAGACCTCGGTCTCGATCGTCCCCTTGTTCGATTCGAGGCGGACGAGCTCGACCGAGAACTCGTTTTTGTTCTTCGGCGCGAAGAACGGGTCCGACGTGTAGAACGACGGCGTCCCGATGCGACCCCGCACGTCCGGCACGCCGAGGCCCGAGATGAGCCGGCCGTTGTCGTAGTCCACGGCCGGGAACGTCACCGGCACGTGCATGACGACCGAGTGGATCCCTTTCGCTCCGGCCAGCTCCCAGAACGGCGTCCCGCGGCGGTTGTTGGTGGCGAAGGGGATTTGAGTCGGAAGAAGAGAAGAGAGAGAGATTCCTATGAAGGTGAAGAGGGCAGCCGCAACCAGCGCGGCAACAAGGGCGGGTGTGCCGAGCCCGCGCTCGCGCCTTCTAAGAAGAATCTTCCAGAGGCCTGCCACCAGAACGAAAGCCAACAGGCCCAGCACCATCGGAATCCCGACCCTGTTTCCCTTTCCGAGCAGAAAATCTCTCTTCCCCTCCTCGGCGATCGCGAACTCGGGGCGGTACGTCTTCGGGTCGCGCTTGAGGAAGTCGAAGATCATCGTGCGACCCGGCGAAAGCCCGGTGGAGAATGTGGACCACGAGACCGGCGTCTGCGCGGGAATCGTCGGCAGGAGCTTCGAGAAGCCGCCCTTCTTCGCGAGCGCCGCGAGGTTCGGGAGCTTGCCCTCGCCGATCATCTTCGTCACGAGCGCGTGGTCGGCGCCGTCGAACCCGAGGACGACGACGCGCGGCGCGGACGCGGACGCGGGCGGTGCGGCGACGAGAAAGGCGGCCGACACGAGCGCGGCGACGGCGCCGCACGCATACGGGCGGACGCTAGACTGCGGGGTCTTGAACGGCATGGGGCATTCTAGCCGCGCCCGGAGGCGCTCTCGCGCCTCCGGGTTCCTTCGAAGGGCCCTCCCGGTCGCCGCGGCTCTGCTCGCCGCGGGCTGCGGCCGCTCTTCACCTTCGGAGAGTCCTTCCGATTCTCTCGTCGTCGCGATCGAGTCGTCGCCCCTCCACTTCGATCCGCGCGTCGGGACGGACCAGGCGTCGTGGCGGACGCACGACGTCCTGTACGACGCGCTCCTGAAGAAAGGGACGGGCGGCGAGTTCCTGCCGGACCTCGCGGAGAGCTGGTCCACGGACGACGCCGTCACGTGGCGGTTTCGCCTGAGGAGCGGCGTGAGGTTCCACGACGGGCGCCCGTGCGAGGCCGGGGATGTCGCGTTCACGTACGAGAGCCTCCTCGCGGACGGGTTCGCGAGCGGCAAGAAAGAGCCGCTCCGGATCATCGAGTCGATCGAGACGCCCTCGCCGCTCGACGTCGTGTTCCGCCTGAGGCAGCCGTACGCGTCCTTCCCGCTCCAGCTCCTCCTCGGCATCCTGCCGCGCGGGACGACGGCGCAACAGGCGGACGCCTCTCCGGTCGGCACGGGACCGTGGAAGTTCGTCGAGTCGCGCGCGGACGACCGCGTCGTCTTCGCGCGCTTTCCCGGCGCCGTGGGCGGCGACGCGAAGCTCTCGCGGCTCGTGATGCGCGTCGTGCCGGACGCGACGACGCGCGCCCTCGAGCTCCTGAACGGCTCGCTCGACCTTTCGCTCAACAACCTCCCGCCGGACCTTCTCCCGCGCCTCGGAGAGAGCCCGCGGCTCGCCGTCACGATCCGCCCGGGCTCGACGTACGCGTACCTCGCTTTCAACTTCCGCGATCCCGTCCTCGCGAACGGGAAGGTCAGGCGGGCCCTCGCCCTCGCGCTCGACCGGGACGCAATTGCCCACGGCCTCTTCCGCGACACGGTCGAGACGACGGAAACGCTCCTCCCGCCGGAACACTGGGCGCGGCTGGACGGCCTCCCGAAGCTCGCGCGCGACCTGCCCGCCGCCCGCCGCCTCCTCGACGAAGCGGGCTTCCCCGACCCCGGCGGCGGGAAGCCTCGCCTCGTCGTGACGTACAAGACGTCCACGGACGAGACGTCGATCCTGCAGGCGACCGCGATCGCCGCGCAGTGGAAGGAAGCCGGCGTCGAGACGAGGATCCGCTCGAACGACTTCGCGACGTTCTACCAGGACGTCGTGAAGGGAAACTTCCAGCTCTTCTCGCTCCGCTGGCAAGGCATCGTCGACCCCGACCACTATCACGAGGTCTTCCTCTCGACGGCCATCCCGCCGAAGGGCTGGAACCGGGGGTTCTACGCGGACCCCGACGTCGACCGCTGGATCGAGGAGGCGCGCCGGACGGTCGACCGCGGAAAGCGCAGGGCTCTCTACGCCGACATCCAGCGCCGCGTCGCCGAGTCGCTGCCCTACGTCTCGCTTTACACGATGAAGGCCGTCGCCGTCCACGCGCGCGACCTCACGGGCCTCGACACGATGCACGAGACGGCGGACTTCACGTTCCTGAGGAACGTCGGGCGGAAGTAGCGCGGCTCAGGCCGCGGACTCGAACTCGTCCGAGATCGCGTCCCAGACTTCCTGCGGCTTCGTCTGGACGACGAGGTGCGGGGCGTCCAGCTCGACGACGGTCGCGAACGGCACGTCCGCGAGGAGCGCGCGCGTCCAGTCCGGCGAGACGAGCCGGTCGCGCGTCCCGAGAATCGCGAGGAGAGGCGCCGAGAGGA
>DATKLW010000068.1:0-48704 GCA_035542215.1 Thermoanaerobaculia bacterium
CTCCTTCTCGTGCACGCTGTCCCGGTCGAGCGTGAGCGTCTCGAGGGCCCGGAGCGCCTGCACGAGGAGCGTACCGCCGGGCGTCTCGTAAACGCCGCGCGACTTGATCCCGATGAGGCGGTTCTCCACGATGTCCACGCGGCCGACGCCGTGCCTGCCGCCGAGCGTGTTCAGCGTCTCGATGAGGGCGACCGGTCCGAGCCTTTTCCCGTTCACGGCGACGGGCAGCCCCGCCTCGAACGAGATCACGATGCGCTCGGGCTCGTCTGGCGCCTTCCGCGGGTCCGTCGTGAGCTTGAACATCGACTCCTCGGGCTCGAAGCCCGGCTCCTCGAGCGGCCCGCCCTCATGCGAGATGTGCCAGAGATTGCGGTCCCTGGAGTACGGGTCCTTCTTCGTCACGGGCACGGGAATCCCGCGCGCCGCGGCGTAGTCGATCGCGTCCTCGCGCGAGCGGATGTCCCACTCGCGCCACGGCGCCACGATCGCGAGCTCCGGCGCGAGCGCCATGTAGGCGAGCTCGAACCGGACCTGGTCGTTGCCCTTCCCCGTGCAGCCGTGCGAGAACGCGTCGCAGCCCGTCTTCAGCGCGATCTCGACCTGCTTCTTGGCGATGAGCGGCCGCGCGGTCGCGGTGCCGAGGAGGTAGTCGTGCTCGTAGACGGCGCCGGCCTTCAGGACCGGGAAGATGTAGTCCTTCGCGAATTCGTCCCGCGCGTCGATGAGGTGGAACTCCGACGCGCCGGTCTTCTTCGCCTTCTCGGCGAGGCCGGACGTCTCCTCGGCCTGGCCGACGTCGACGGCGACCGCGACGACCTCGCATCCGTAGTTCTCCTTGAGCCAGGGGATGATGACGGACGTGTCGAGCCCGCCCGAATAAGCGAGACAGGCCTTCTTGATCTTCGACTTCACGGGCATCTCCTTAGGGATTCGACGGCGTCTCGCGGAGGATCTCCTCGAGCGCCTTGAGGAACCCGGCCAGCGCCGGGCGGGGAACGACGTACGGGGGCAGGAGGCGGAGGACGTTCGTCCGGGAGGTCCCGACGACGAAGCCCTTCGCGAGGAGCTTCTTCTGGACGTCGGACGCGTCGCGGTCGAGCTCGACGCCCCACATGAGGCCGCGGCCGCGCACGTCCTTGATCGCGCCCTTGCTCTTCCGCTTCGCGGTCCGGAGCTTCTTGCCGAACCACTCGCCGGTCTCGCGGATCTTCGCGAGGAGGCCGTCCTCCTCGATGGCTTCGAGGACCTCGAGGCCGAGGCGGCAGGCCACGGGGTTGCCGCCGAACGTCGTTCCGTGCTGGCCCGCTTTCACGAGCGCCGCGATCTTCGGACCGACGAGGACGGCGCCGAGCGGCAGTCCGCCGCCGAGCGGCTTGGCGAGGAGGACGAGGTCGGGCGTGACGCCGAGCTCCTGGAAGACGAAGAGGTGCCCGGTGCGCCCGAGCCCGCTCTGGATCTCGTCGAAGACGAGCGACGCGCCGACGCGGTCCGCCGCCGCGCGGGCCGCGAGGACGTACTCGGGCGTGAGCGGCACGATCCCGCCCTCCCCCATCACCGGCTCGAGGAAGATCGCGGACGTGTCCGGCGTCGCGGCCGCGTTCAGAGCCGCCACGTCGTTCGGCGGGAGGAAGGCCGTCGTCCCGACGAGCGGCTCGAACGGCTTGCGGTAGCCCTCGTTCCCCGTCAGGGCGAGCGCGCCCATCGTGCGCCCGTGGAAGCCGCCCTCGAGCGCGATCATCCGGCTCCTCCCGGGCGTCGCGAGGCGCGTGAGCTTGACGGCGGCCTCGGTCGCCTCCGCCCCCGTGTTGCAGAAGAAGACCTTCGGGAAGCCCGAGCGGGAGACGAGCCGCTCGGCGAGGAGGCCCTGCGCCGGGTGGTAGAAGAGGTTCGAGACGTGGAGGACGCCTTTCGCGGTCTCCTCCTTGAGCGCCTTCACGAGGCGCGGATGCCGGTACCCGAGCGCGTTGACGGCGATGCCCGCGAGGAGGTCCCAGTACACCTTCCCGTCCGCGTCGACGAGCTTCGCGCCCTTGCCCGTGCGCGGGTGGAAGGACGTCCGCTTGTACGTCCCGAGGATGAAGTCGGCGTCGCGCTTCTCGACGGCGGCGGTCTGTTCAGCCGATGTTTGCAAGGCGGGTCCCTCCGATTCCTTCGGCGAGGGCCGAGGCGTGCCGCCCCGGCCCGGCGATGACGACCTGCGAGACGCCGGCCTTGAGCGCCTCGAGGCAGGCGAGAAGCTTCGGGCGCATGCCGCCCGCGACGGCGCCGGAATTCAGGAGCTCCCACGTCGCGTCGGGGCCGAGGCCTTCGACGAGCTTCCCGTTCCCGTCGAGGACGCCCTCGACGTCGGTCAGGAAGACGAGCCGCTCGGCCTGGAGCGCCGCCGCGAGCGCGGCCGCGGCCGAGTCGGCGTTCACGTTCAGGAGCGTCCCTTCCCGGCCGAGCGCGACGGACGCGACGATCGGCAGGAGCTCGGCGCCGAGGATGGCGCGGATGAGGCGCGGGTCCGAGAACGTCACGCGCCCGACGTAACCGAAGTCGACGCCGTCGAGGCGCGGGTGGAACTCGGCCCAGAGCGTCTCGCCGTCGGCGCCCGAGACGCCCGCGCTCGTGACGCCGAGGGAGCGCAGCTCGGCGACGAGCGACTTGTTCACGAGACCCGAGAGGATCGACACGACGACGTCGAGCGTCTCGGGGTCGGTGATCCTCAGGCCCCGGTACGTCTTCTTCGGGATCTTCAGGGCCTGCAGCGACGCGTCGATGCGCTTGCCGCCGCCGTGGACGACGACGACGTTGTCGCCGGACGTCCAGCGCGCCGCGATCGCCGCGAGGGCGTTCGCGCGCGGGACGGCGTCTTCGAGGAGGCTTCCCCCCAGCTTCACGACGATCGGGCGGCCGGGGCGGTTCGCGCTCAAACGAGTCCCTCCGTCTCCGGGAGCCCGAAGACACGGTTCATGTTCTGCACGGCCTGCGAGGCCGCGCCCTTGAGAAGGTTGTCGATCACCGAGACGATCACGCCGCGCCGGCCGCCGGGGAGGACGGCGAAGCCGATCTCCGCCCGCGGCGTCCCGACGACGGACGCGAGGTCGGGAAGGTCGCCCGCGGGCCGCACGGAGACGAACGGGGAGCTCTCGTACCGCCCGTACGCGGCCGCAACGTCCGCGGGCGAGACGCCCGCGCGGAACGTCACGTGGAGCGTCGAGAGGATGCCTCTCACCACCGGCAGCAAATGCGCGACGAACACAAACGGGGCGTCGCCGGAGAACCCGAGCTCCTGGCGCATCTCGGGCTCGTGCCGGTGACTGCCGACTCCGTAGGCCTTGAAGTTCCCGGACAGCTCCGAGAACGAGAACGCGACGTCGGACTTCTTCCCCGCTCCCGACACGCCGCTCTTGCTGTCGGCGACGACCGGCGCGCCGGGCTCGAGGAGGGCCGCCACGGGCTTCAGCGCGAGGAGGACGGACGTCGGGTAGCAGCCCGGGTTCGCGACGAGCCGCGCCCCGAAGAGCTCCTCGCCGCACCACTCCGTGAGGCCGTAGACGGCTTCGGCGAGGAGCCCGGGCGAGGGATGCTCGAAGCCGTACCACGTCGGATAGTCGGCCGCGTTCCTGAGGCGGAAGGCGCCCGCGAGGTCGATCACCCTCGCGCCGAGCGCGAGGACGGGCGAAGCGACCGCGGCGGAGGTCTCGTTCGGCGTCGCGAGGAAGACGACGTCGGGCCGGCTCGCGGCGAGAGCCTCGAGCGAGAACGCCTCGGCGGCCGGGCCCTTCGCTCCGCCGAGCGACGGGTGCAGGCGCGCGAACGGGACGGGCCTGGCGTCCTTCTTCCCGGACGAGAAGGCCGACGCGACCGTGACGCGCGGGTGCCGCGCGAGGAGCGCGCAGAGCTCGCCGCCCGAGTAGCCCGTCGCCCCGACGACGGACGCCCGGACCGGAGGAGCGCTCACGGCCGGCCCCGGCGCGGGCGGCGGCCCGCGATCCCGCCCTCGAGGAGGCGGGCGAGCTTCGCAGCGGAGGCCGCGGACGGCGTCGCGAGGAAGATCGTGTCGTCGCCCGCGATCGACCCGGCCATGCCTTCGAGATCCGCCTCGTCGATTGCGCGCGCGACCGTCTGCGCAGCGGCCGGCGGCGTCTTGACGACGACGAGCGTGCCTGCGGCCGCGACGTCGAGCATCCACTCGCGCAGCGCCCGCTCGAGCCTTTCCTTGAGGCGCGCCTCCCTGCCGGCGTCCGCGGGGGCGCCGTCCTCGCCCGGGAGCACGTAACCGGACGGCGTCTTCGCGAGCCCGAGGTCCTTCAGGTCGCGCGAGAGCGTGGGTTGCGCGACCTCGATCCCGCGGCGGGCGAGACGCTGCTGGAGCTCCTCCTGCGAATGGACGGCGCCGTCCCGGATCACCCGGAGGATCTCGTCGCGCCGCCGGAGGGCGGACCCTGCCGCATGAATATTCACGAACGCGAATATTCATTCATTCCGCCGCCGTGTCAACAGGTATCTTTCCCGGCCACGGACACGCGCAACGAGGCCCCGTGCGGATAGAATCGGGTCATGCGCTGCGGACCGGGGCAGGCGCGGGAGGTCTAGTGGACTCCTCCCGCATCTCCGACCCCTACGAAACCGAGCTCGGACGCCTGCCGGAGAAGCTGCGCCGCTTCTTCCTGTCCCGCGGCGTGCGCACCGAGGACGACGCACGCGATCTCGCGCAGGAGACGCTCCTGCGCGTCCTCCAGAGGATTTCGCGAGGCGAGCGGATGGATTCGCACGAGGCTTACGCCCTCGGCGTCGCCAAGAACGTCTTCTTCGAGTACTGCCGCCGCGTCGCGAAGGCGAACACGCACGACGGCCTCTCGGGAGCCGTGGACCTCGCGGGCGTCGAGGACCCTCTCACGGACGCCCTCGTCTCCAGCCAGGCCCTGAGGTTCCGCAAAGCCCTCTCGCTCCTTCCCGAGCGGATGCGCGCCCTGCTCGTGAAGCGTTTCGTCGAGGAGGTCCCTTCGCGTGCGATCGCCCGCGAGGAAGGCATCACGACGGACGCCGTCGACATGCGCGTCTATCGCGCCAAACGCGAGCTCCGGAGGCGCATGGACAAGGAAAAGGCGGAGAAGGCGCTACGCGAAGGGCCGCGGCCGCCGGGAGGCGGAGGGCCGGCTTGAGCGCGACCGCTCCCGGCTCGCCGGAGATCCGCGATTACCTCCTGCGCCGGATGCCGGAGATGGCGCGAACACGCTTCGAAGAGGCGTACTTCCGGGACGACCGGCTCCTCGACCGCATCGAGAGCGAGGAGGACCTTCTCGTCGCCGATTACGTCCTCGGGCGTCTCCCGGACGCCGAACGGCACCTGTTCGAAGAGTCTCTTCTCGAGACGCCGTACTACCGCGACCGCGTCGAGACGACGCGCGGCATCAAGCTCCAGCTCGCAGAGGAGCGCTTCTTCCGCAAGAAGGCGGCCGCCGCGGGCGGGGCGCAGGCCTCCCGCCGCGCGGACGCGCGCCTCTTCCCGCGCGGGACGGGGATCGGCGTCGGATTCGGACTCCTCGTCCTCCTGACGGTCGCGTCTCTCGCGTCCGCGTGGTTCCTGAAGGCCGCGCTCGCGAAGACGCGCCGGGATCTCGCCGCGGGCGTCCCGCGCGCGGACGCGGCGGCGCAGGCCGGCGTCGTCCCGATCGCCCAGACCGTCGTCCTGACGCCCTCGCAGGGGACCGGGCCCGCGATCGTCCGGGTGAAGAGACCCAGGGGCGGCGCGCTCCTCCTCGTCCTTCCGCGGCTCTCGATGGCTCCCGACGCCGCCGGCTTCGGAGTCGCGTTCACGAGCGGCGGCCGCGCCGTCTGGGACTCCGGCGAGCTGTCCCCGCCGGGCGCCGAGGACGGCGAGCCTTCCCTGCGCCTGCCCGCGGGCGTGCCTCCCGCCGGCGCGTACGCCGTGCGGCTCCGATCCCGGGGTCCGACGGGGCCGCCGCAGGACGTTTTCCTCGGGACGCTCGATATCGCCGAGCGCTGAGCGGCCTACTTCGCGAGGAGCCCCGCGAGAAAGACGTCCGAGAAGGCCTCGCCGATCTCCCTGGCCGACGAGCCTCCTGACGCCTTGTACCAGCGCGCGAGCCAGTTGATCGACCCGAGGACCGCGAAGGTCGCGAGCTTCGCGTCGACGGGCCGGAAGATCTTCCGCGCGATCCCGTCGTCGATCACGTCCCGGACGCTCCGTTCGTACGCGTCCCGCGCCGCGACGACGCCCGCGCGCCGCTTCGGGTCGAGCGCGTCGAACTGGATCGCGAGGGCGGTCCCGTGGAACTTGTCGACCATGACGCGCACGTGCTCGACGACAATCCGGCGCAGCGCCTCGTCGGGCGGCAGCTGCGAGGCGCGCACGCGGCCCGTCACCTCGAGCATCGCTTCGAGGGCCGTCTCGTGGCAGAGCGCGAGGATCTCTTCCTTGTCCTTGAAGTAGTAGTAGAGGCTCCCGCGGGTCAGGAGGAGCTCCTCGGCGATGTCGTCCATCGACGTGCCGTAGAAACCCTTGGCAGCGAAGCTTCTGACCGCGCTCTCGAGAATCCGCGCCCGCTTTGCCCGGCGCTTCGTCTCGACGTGCGGGGACGGCGGGCGGCGGCGAGTGAGGACTCCTCCGCCGCGGGAGTCTGGACGGACGGGCCGCGTCATGGGAAGCGAATCTTATCGACCCGACGGCCGGAACGAAAAAGCCCCGCTTTCGGGAGCGGGGCTGAGGTGAAAAATGGTCGGGGCGAGAGGATTCGAACCTCCGACCCCACGGTCCCGAACCGTGTGCGCTACCAGGCTGCGCTACGCCCCGAGGAGCGCGGACGATACCATCCCGGCCTCGTTCACGGAAGAGGCCGACCGGGAACGGCGTCGCGAGCGGCGTCTTCCGCCCCCCTCGCCGCGCCGTAGCCTCGCGGGTCGGCGGCCGCGGTGAGCGAGCCGTCCCTCTCGAACGCGATCGCGTGAACGCGTCCGATCTTCCCCTCCGTGTAGCGGCTGCTCCTCTCGAAGAGCGCGTGCCCCATCGCGCGGAGCGCTGCCTTGACGTCCTCGGGAAAAACGCCCGTCTCGAGCTCGATCCGGTCCGGAAGGTGCTGGTGGTGGAAGCGGCGCGCCGCGACGGCCTCGCCGAGCGGCTCGCCGCGCACGAGCGCGTTCAGGTACACCTGCAGGACGGTCGTCGGGATCACGGCGCCGCCGGGCGAGCCGAGCGCGAGGCGCGGGCGGCCGCCCTCGAGGACGATCGTCGGCGTCATGGACGAAAGCGGCCGCGCGCCCGCTCGCACGGCGTTCGACTCGCCCTGGACGAGTCCGTAGCCGTTCGGGGCGCCGGGCTCGGTCGCGAAGTCGTCCATCTCGTTGTTCAGAAGGACACCGACGCCGGGCACGACGGTGTGGTTCCCGAGCGTGTCGTTGAGCGTGTACGTGACGGACACGACGCCCCCATCGGCCGTCGCCGTCGTGAAATGCGTCGTCTGATCGGGCTCCTTCGGCCACGCGCCCCCCGCGATGGCGCTCGAGGGGGTCGCGCGGGAGGGGTCGATCGAGAAGCCGAGCGCCGCGAGACGCACGGGCGCGAGGAGCATGGCGACCGGCACGTCCACGCACGCGGGGTCGCCGAGGAACGAGTTGCGGTCCGCATAGGCGCGCCGCTCGGCTTCAACGACGAGATGAATCGTCGCGGCCGCGTCGCGGTCCGCGATCGATCCGCGCGCGAAGCGGAGCTGCCCGAGGATCGATGCGAGGAGGAACCCGCCCGAGGAGGGCAGCGGCATCGTGACGAGGCGATAGGGCCCGTCGTCGAAGACGAACGGAGGGCGCCACTCGGCCTGGTAGCCCGCGATGTCCTCCTCCGTGAGGACGCCGCCCGTCGACCGGACGAACGCCGCGATCTTCCGGGCGATCCCGCCGCGATGGAAGCCGTCCGCGCCCTTCTCGGCGACGGTCTCGAGGGTCCGCGCCAGGTCCTCCTGGACGAGGAGCGATCCCGCCGGGAGCGCACGCTCGTCCGAAAGAAAGATCTTCGACGCCGCGGGATCGCGGGCGAGGTCCGCTTCGTACGCGGCGAGGATGCCGTGCAAGCCGGCAGGGACACGGAACCCCTCGCGCGCGAGGCGGATCGCGGGTGCGAAGAGGCGGGCCCACGGGAGCTTCCCGTAGCGTCGATGCAGCGCCTCGAGGCCGCGCAGGGTGCCGGGGGTTCCCACGGCGAGCCCGCCCGTCGTCGACGCCCGCGGGCGGGCCCTGCCATCCGGCCCGAGAAAGCTGTTCCGCCACGTGCCCGCGGGCGCGGTCTCACGGAAGTCGAGCGCCCAGAGCTCGCCACCCGGCGTCCGTCCGACGGCGAACCCGCCGCCTGCGAGATTTCCGGCGGACGGATACGTCACGGCGAGGGCGAGCGCGGTCGCAACCGCGGCATCCACCGCGTTCCCGCCCGCGGCGAGAATCGCCGCACCCGAGTCCGTCGCTTCGGCCGTCGCGGACGCGACGACGCCGCGCCTCGAGCGCGCGACCGGCGCGGGCCCGAACGGGGCCGACGCGGGCGGGACGGCGCCGCCCTGCGCGTCTCCCCGCCGCGGGATGGCGGGCGGGACGCAGACGAGGAGGGCGAGCAGGAGAGCCGCGAGTCGGGCGCGCATGGCCCGCAGACTACCGCAGCGAAACCGAGAGCTTCTTCTGCGCGTCCACGTCGAGCGCGAGCGTGCGGCCGTCGACGACCGTCAGCGGGAGGACGACGTACTCGTTCACGCTCCGATCCGACGCGATCACCCAGAACTTGTACTCGCCCGCGCCGGACGCGACGTCGACCTCACCCTCGAGGGACCCGCCGCCGGACTTGCGGCCGAAGTCGAAGGCACGGCGCCAGATCTCGACGTCGTTCCGCCGGATCATCACGTAGCCCTGCACGATCGGCGCCCGGAACGCGACCTTCAGGCGCGCGCGCGATCCGGTTGCGGCGGGCGGCGCCGGCTCGGCCGCCGCCGCGGCGGGCGCGGCCTCGGGCTCGACCTCGGGCACGGCGGTGGGTTTCGGCCTCGGCGAGGCCTTGAGCGAGCGAATCTGGCTTTCGGCTTTCTTCTGGGCCGCTCTCCCCTGCTTGCGGATCTCGGCCTGCGCCGACTCGCGGATTTCCCGGGCCTCGGCGTTCGCGGGATCGATCGCGAGCGCGCCGTCCGCCTCGACGATCGCGCGCGCCCAGTCCAGGGCGGTGCGGGCGTGGCGGGCTTCCGCCAGGTACGCCCCCACCTCGGCGGCGCGGCGGTCGTCTTCCTGCTTCTTCGCGAGGAGCTGCTCCGACTCCTGGAGCGCGGTCCGAGCGGCGGCCGACTCCGGCGCGACGCGGACGAGCTCGAGGAACTTCGCGCGCGCCTCCTCGGGCCGACCCGCGGCGAGGAGCCGGGTCCCGTCCTCCAGCATCTTCCTTTTCGCGAGCATTTCCTGGGCAGCGGCCTCGTCCCCGCCCCGTCCCGCGATGGACGAGGGACGCAGAGCGAGGAATCCGACGACGGTGGCGCCCAGGAGAGCGGCGCCCACGATCACGGGCAGGGCGTAGCGCATGTTGACGCCGCGGCGGAGCGCCTCTTTGAGGCTCTTCGGCCGCGTGTCCGCGGCCGGCGGAAGGGCCTGGGCGCCCGTCGGGGAAGGACGAGACCCGACAGGTCCGGTGACATCGCGGCCGGGCGGCCGCGCGGGCGGCCCGCCGGGGCGCGGCCCGGCCGGTCGCGGTTGCGGGATCGGCGCGGACACGTCGCGGACCGCGGGCGGTCCCGCCGGACGAGCCGCGTTCGCGCGCGGCTGCGGAGCCGGCTGCGCGGCCGGCAGCGGCGGGACCGGATGCGCGGGTGTACGCGGGGGGGGCGAGGCAGGCGTCGGCGGGGGCGACATGGACGGGACGCCCCGCGCGGGCGTGGCTGGTGCGGGAGTCGGGGAGAGGGGCGGAACGCCCTGCGCCGGGGTGGGTGTGGCGACGCGCGGCGAGCCGGGCCCGGAAATGGACGGAGACAAAGGCGGGACGCCCCGCGGAGGCGTCGGGATGAGCGCGGGAGGAAGCGGCGCGGGGGGGCCCGACGGCGCCGGGCCGGGAATCGTCTGGATTCGCTCCGTCGGCCTGTTCTCCTCGTTGAAGATCGGCGCGGTCCGCGGAGGCGGTGCGGGCGCCACCGCCGGCGGGGGCGCTGCAGCCGGCGGGCGCTTGATCTCCCCGGTCGCGATCTTGGCGGCTTCGGCGGCCGCGGCCTTCTTCGTGGCGCGCTGCACGTCCGAAATGAGCGTGCCCGGCGAGGAGACGTTCTCGGGCGCCTCTTTCTCGCGCTTTCTGGCGGCCTCTCGCTCGGAAGGAGACTTCAAGGCGTCCGTGTCGAGGCTCCAGTCCGGGATCGAAGTGTCGAGGTTCACCGGCGCGGGGCCGACGAGGGCCGGGTTGAGATCGCTCCGTCCGCGCCGCGCCAGGTCCTCGAGGCTCGTCGAGCCGCCGCCGAGGCCGATCGGGCCGACCTTCGGCGCGGTGGCCGGACCGCTCGGGGGCGGCGGGTCGGGCAGGGGCCTCTGCTTGGATTCGACCGCCGAGACAGGCCCGAGGTTCTCGGCCTGCGCGACCATCTCGCCGAGGTCCTTGAGCATCTCCATCTCGGCGTGGCGCGTCCGGAGCTCCGCGAGCGCCGCATGGAAGTCCTTGCCGCACTGGAACCGCGCCGCCGGGTCCTTCGCGAGCGCCCGCGCGAGGATCGGGTTGAATTCGCCCGGGATCGTCGCGTCGTACGTCTGCGGCGCCGGGTACTCCTCGTGGACGATCTTGTAGGAGATCGACGTCAGGTTATCGCCGATGAAAGGCTTTCGCTTCGTGAGAAGCTCGTACAGGACGACGCCGAGGGAGAACAGGTCGCTCCGGCCGTCGACGGCTTCGCCCGTGACCTGCTCCGGCGACATGTAGTTCGGGGTGCCGAGGAACTGGCCGGTCTCCGTGAGGCTGGACGTCTCGATCTTCGCGATCCCGAAGTCCGTGATCTTCACGGTTCCGTCCGTCGTGAGAATGATGTTCGCCGGCTTCACGTCGCGGTGGACGATCCCGCGGCGGTGGGCATAGTCGAGGGCGTCCGCCACGGACATCACGATCTCCGCGACCCGGTCCCACGAGAACGCGACTTTCTCTTTCAGGAGCTGCTTGAGGTTCTTGCCCTCGACATACTCCATCGCGATGAAGGACGTCTGGGTCTCGACCTCCTCGCCGACGTCGTGAATCGTGACGATGTTCGGGTGCGAAAGCGTCCCCGCCGCCTGCGCCTCGCGCATGAACCGCTCGTTGAACTCCCGCTGCTCCGAGTCGTCCTCGGCGGTCGCGCGGATCGTCTTCAGGGCGACGCGCCGGCCGATGACCGGGTCGCGGCCCAGGTAGACGACGCCCATCGCTCCCTTCCCGAGCTCGCGTTCCACCTCATAGCGCGCGAATTTACGCGGCGGGTTCGGCGTGCCTGGTTCGGGCGGCAGACGGCCTCCGTTGGCGCAACGGGCGCAGTTTGACATTCTATCAGCGGCCGATCCGCAGCCCGGCGCGTCCCGTTGGTCACCGGAAGTGCTCCGAAGGCGGGCCAAGCCCGCCCTGATGCACCTTGTGGGGCTCGACGGGAGGGTTCCTCTCCCTATAATCGCGCTCCCTTCACACGGGGATCGGAGGGTGTTCATGAAGGTTTATCCCGCGTCCGCCATCCACAACGTCGCCGTCGTGGGGCACAACGGCGTCGGCAAGACGACGCTCGTCTCCGCGCTGCTCCACGAAGCCGGCGCCACGCCGCGGTTCGGCCGCGTCGAGGAGGGCAACGCGCCGACGGATTTCGACCCGGAGGAGGTCGAGCGGAAGATCTCGATCGGCCTCGCGGTCGCGTCGCTCGAATGGAAGAAGAAGAAGATCAATCTGATCGACACGCCCGGCTACGGCATCTTCGTGTCCGAGATGATCTGCGGCCTCCGCGCCGCGGACGCGGCTCTCCTCGTCGTGGACGCGGTCGCGGGCGTCGAGGTCCAGACCGAGAAGGCCTGGAAGGTCTGCGACGAGCTCGGCCTCCCCCGGCTCATCGTCGTGAACCGCATGGACCGTGAGCGCGCCGACGGCGGCCGCGTGATGGACCAGCTCCAGAAGAAGTTCGGGCGCGCCGTCGTCTGCGTCGAGGCGCCGATCGGCAAGGAAAAGGGCTTCCGGGGCGTCATCGACCTCGTCGCGATGCAGGGCTGGCTCACGGACGACGCCGGCAAGACGGCGCCGGGGCCGATCCCCGACGAGTTCGCAGGCGACGCGGGCCAGCTCCACGAGTCGCTCGTCGAGATGGTCGCCGAGGGCGACGACAAGCTCATGGAGACGTTCTTCTCGCAGGGCAACCTCAGCGAGGAGCAGATGAAGCCCGCCCTCAAGAAGGCGATCCAGGAGCGCAAGATCGCGCCCGTCCTCTTCACGGCGAGCGGCAGTCACGAGACGGGCGTCGAGAAGCTCCTCGACGAGATCGAGGACCTGCTCCCGACGGCGGACGCCTTCCACGCGGTCGCCAAGGGCAAGGCCGGCGCCGCCGAGGCGCTTTCGCCGGACCCGGCCGGCCCGACGGCCGCCCTCGTCTTCAAGACGATCTCGGACCCGTACTCGGGCCGGCTCACGCTCTTCCGCGTCTATTCCGGCACCGTCAAGGGCGACGGCACGTACTGGAACCCCTCGCGCGAGATCGCCGAGCGCTTCGGCCCTGTCTTCTCGCCGCTCGGGAAGACGCTTCAGACGGTCCCCGAGGTCCCGGCCGGCGACATCGGCGGCGTCGCGAAGCTGAAGGAAACGCTGACGGGCGACTCGCTCTCTTCGAAGGAGAAGCCCTTCGCGTTCGACCGAATCGCCTTCGCCGAGCCCGCGATCTCCTTCGCGATCGAGCCGAAAGCCAAGGGCGACGAGGAGAAGATCTCCGCAGCGCTCGCGAAGCTCATCGAGGAGGACCCCTCGCTCCACTTCTCGCGCGACGCCGACACGCACGAGTTCCTCCTGTCGGGCGCCGGCCAGCTCCACGTCGAGATCGCCGTCGCCCGCATGAAGAGGAAGAGCGGCGTCGAGGTGATCCTCCATCCGCCGAAGGTCCCGTACCGCGAGACGATCACGCGCTCCGCCGAGGCCCACGGCCGCCACAAGAAGCAGACGGGCGGCCACGGCCAGTTCGCGGACTGCAAGATCCGGGTCAAGCCGCTGGGCCGGGGCGCCGACTTCGAGTTCTTCGACGACACGTTCGGAGGCTCGATTCCGCGGAACTACATCCCCGCGATCGAGAAGGGCATCCAGGACGTCAGGAAGCGCGGCTACCTCGCCGGCTTCCCGATGGTCGACTTCCGCGTCGAGGTCTACGACGGCCAGTACCACGACGTCGATTCGTCGGAAATGGCGTTCAAGATCGCGGGCTCCCTCGCGTACAAGGACGCGATGGAGAGGGCGAAGCCGACGATCCTCGAGCCGATCATGAAGGTCGCGATCCAGGCGCCGCAGGAGTACATGGGCGAGCTCATGGGCGACCTCACGTCCCGGCGCGGGCGGCCCGCGGGCATGGACCAGGAGGGCGAGGACTCCGTCATCCGCGCCGAGGTCCCGCTCGCCGAGATGATCTCGTACGGGTCGATCCTGAGGTCGATCACGCAGGGGCGGGGCAGCTTCCACATGGAGATGGGCCACTACGAAGAGGTCCCGCGGCCGCTCCAGGAGAAGCTCATCGCCGAGCACGCCAAGCACCGCAAGGTGGAGGTCGTCGAGGAGTAAGGGGACGGGAGCGAAGAGAAAACAAGAGACCGAGGATTCTCCTGGAAGGGCGAGTGGGCGATCTGCCCCTCCATGCCGCTGCGGCGGAAGGCGCGCCCCCGGCTCGACTCACCCTTCGAAGAAATCTTCGCTTCGGTCCCCTTCGCGCCGCTCAGTGCAGGCGCGTGATGCCGGGATACCCGTCATAGCCCGCGTCGAACGTCAGGATCTCCTTCACGCCCTGCTCCTCCATCACGGAGAGGTGCAGGGCGTCACGGGCGGAGATCTTCCGGCGCGCGAGGACGATCTCCTTCGCCCGCGCCACGGTGGGCGTCTGGATCGGGAAAACGTCTTCGACCACGGCGAGGAGCGCGTCGAACGCCGGCTGGATCGCATCACGCAGATTGACCGCCGAGTAGCGATGGAGGATCTCCTGCAGAACTTCGGCGTCCGTGACGAATCGTCGCCTCTCCGATGCGAGTCTCTCGAGAAGTCGTTGTGTGTCGATCTTGTGTGGATGTTCTCTCCCGATGAGATACATCGGGATGTTGGAGTCGACGAAGATCAAGGTTCTTCAGGCCCTCCGGCGCCGTAGCCCTTCTCGATCTCGGCGAGCATCTGTTCGATGTCCGGCGACGGGAACGTGTGGCGCGCGGCCCGCCGTATCGCCGCGATCTTTTCCGAGACGTCGCCCCCCGGCTCCTTCCGGCGCGCGTCACGCAGGGCACCCCGCACCCACTCCGCGACCGTCATCCTTTTCGCACGCGCCGCACGTTGGATCTCCCGGATTTCCGGTTCGTCGAAAAGAACCTGTAGCCGCTTACTCATCGGCATGAGTCTATCAGACTTCTCAAGATGCTCAATCGCTCCCTCCGGCCCTCCTTAGCGCGGCGCAAATCCGGAGGCATTTCCGCCCTGATCAGCCCGCATCATGGCGGCCGGGCGGTTCGGGGTGGAACCTCTCTGCGGGGGTGTGCCCATGTCGATCGTCTCGGCCGAGAGCGACCTTCTCGGAAGTCTGATCGCGGGCGGGACCCGGCCGCGCCCGTCCGCTCCCGCAGCCGACACACTCTGGGAACAGAGGTTCGCGCAGCGCACGCAGCGCATCACCGCCTCGATGATCCGGGAGCTCCTGAAGCTCACGGAAAGCCCCGACATCATCAGCTTCGCGGGCGGCCTCCCCGCTCCCGACGTCTTCCCCATCGAGGAGGTCCGGGCGGCCACCGAGCGGGTCCTGACGGACTGGGGAACGTCGGCCCTCCAGTACACGACGACCGAAGGCTACCGCCCGCTTCGCGAGCTGCTCGTCCGGCACATGAGCCGTTACGGGGTGAAGGTCGGCCCCGAAAACGTCCTCATCACGTCCGGCTCGCAGCAGGCGCTCGACCTGATCGGCAAGCTCCTCGTCAACCCCGGCGACCGCGTCCTGACGGAGGCTCCGACGTACCTCGGCGCGCTCCAGGCGTTCAACGCCTACCAGGCCGACTACCTCTCCGTCCCGATCGACGACGACGGGATGGACCTGGCCGCCCTCGAGGTCCAGCTCCGCGGCGGGCCGAAGTTCGTCTACGCGCTCCCGAATTTCCAGAATCCGGCCGGCGTCACGATGAGCCTCGCTCGACGCCGGAAGCTCGTCGAGCTTACGGCCGCCGCCGGGATCCCGATCGTCGAGGACGACCCCTACGGCCAGCTTCGCTACGAGGGCGAGCATCTCCCGTCGCTCGTGTCGCTCGACGCCGAAATGCACGGCTGCGCGAACGGAGAGAGAACGTTCACGGGAAACGTCCTCTACCTGTCGACGCTCTCGAAGACCCTCGCGCCCGGCCTGCGCGTCGCGTGGGTCGTCGCCCCCGAGGTCGTCATCTCCAAGCTCGTCCAGATCAAGCAGGGCGCGGACCTCCACTCCTCCACGTTCTGCCAGTACGTCGCCTACGAAGTCGCGCGCGGGGGCTTCCTCGACCGCCACGTGCGCGTCATCCGCCGCGTCTACGGCGAGCGGCGCAACGCGATGCTCGCCGCCCTCGACCGCTACGCCCCTCCGGGCGTCCGCTGGACGACGCCGCACGGCGGTCTCTTCCTCTGGGCGACGCTCCCGGAGGGCTTCGACACCGTCAAGCTGCTCGACGAGGCGATCGCCGAGAAGGTCGCCTTCGTCCCGGGTTCCGCTTTTTACCCGACCGGCGGGGGCGAGCGGACGATGCGCCTGAACTTCTCCTACGCGGCACCGGACGTGATCGAGGAAGGCATCCGGCGCCTCTGCACGGTCATCGAGAGAAAGACAAAGCCCTAGACGGCGCCGCTACGCCCCGTGGACGCCATCCTTCGAGGATGCGATGAAGTCCCGGAGTTCCTTGACGTCGTCCGATGTCGCGGCGATCGGCTCGAGACCTGCGAGGAGGGCGGCCTTGTCGTGCCGGTGCTTGTGGAGGATGCGATAGGCCTTCTGAAGGGCGTCGACGCGCTCCTTCGAGAAGCCCTTCCGGGAGAGCCCGACCGCGTTCACCTTGTACGCTTTCACGTCGCGGTCCGTCGAGCTCCAGACGAACGGCAGGATGTCACGGTTGATCCCGGAGAACGCGCCGACGAACGCGTGGCGCCCGACCCTCAGAAACTGGCGCACCGCCGCAAAGCCGCCGAGGATCGCGTCGTCACCGACCACGCAGTGGCCCGCGAGAGACGCGCCGTTCGCGAACACCGTGCGGTTCCCGACGGTGCAGTCGTGGGCGACGTGCGCGTAGGCCATGAAGAGGTTGTCGTCGCCGATGATCGTCGTTTTGTGGCCGGTCATGGTTCCGCGATGGACCGTGCAGAACTCGCGAAACATGTTCCGGTTCCCGACGACGAGCGTCGTCGGCTCGCCCTTGTATTTGAGGTCCTGCGGAGGCCCGCCGAGCGCGGCCTGAGGGCAGATCCTGTTGTCCTCGCCGATCGTCGTCGGCCCTTCGATGACGGCGTGAGCGCCCACGGTCGTCCGTGCGCCGATCGTGACGTTCGCGCCGATGATCGCGTACGGGCCGATGTCGGCGGTGGGGTGAACGGAGGCCGTCGGGTCGACGACGGCGGTCGGGTGTATCGGCATCAGGCTGCTCCCGCACGGTTCACGAGGCCCGACATGATCTCGGCCTCGGCGCAGAGGACGCCGTCCACGCGGCCCTCCGCCTTCATTTTCACGAGGGTGGACTTCATGGCGATGATCTCGGCGGTCACGATGATCTGGTCCCCCGGGACGATCGGGCGGCGAAAACGGGCCTTGTCGACTCCCGTCAGGAACATGAGCTTGGCGGTCGGGTCCGCTTCCTTCGAGAAGAACAGGCACCCCGCGACCTGCGCGAGGCACTCGATGATGAGGACGCCCGGCATCACGGGGTTCCCGGGGAAATGCCCCGGGAAGAAGGGCTCGTTCACGCTGACGTTCTTCAGGCCCACGACCTTCGAGCCCGGCGCCATGGGTCCGGGCGAGATCTCGAGGATCCGGTCAACGAGGAGGAACGGATACCGGTGCGGCAGGAGCCGCATGATCTCGAGGATGTCCGCCTTCTCGCCGGCAGAGCTCACGACTCGCCTCCCTTGAGCAGCCCGGCCTTCTCCGCGAGCCGGCGGACGAGGCGGGCGGTTTCCGGCAGGCGCCGGAGCTCGATCCAGGATTTCTGGTAGTCACGATAGCCGAACGCGGGCGACCCGTGGAGGGCCTGCCCGGGCGGGACGTCGGCGCCGATCCCGCTCTGGGCCTGGACCTTCGCCCCGGCGCCAACCGTGAGGTGGCCGGCGACGCCGACCTGACCCCCGAGAACGACCCCGTCCTCGACGACGGCCGAACCCGCGACCCCGACCTGCGCGCAGATCACGTCGTGCCGCCCGATCGTCACGTTGTGGCCGATCTGGGCGAGGTTGTCGATCTTCGTGCCGGTCCCGACCGACGTCGTCTCCAGAGCGGCGCGGTCGACGCAGGTGTTCGCCCCGATCTCGACGTCGTCCCCGATCGTCACGACGCCGACCTGCGGGATCTTCAGGAGACCGCGCGCCGTGGTCGCGTAACCGAAGCCATCGGCCCCGAGGACGGCCCCGGAGTGGACCTCGACGCGCTCGCCGAGGGTGGTCCGGTCGTACAGGACGACGTGGGGGTGAAGCCAGGATCCACGCCCCACCGCGCACCGCGCGCCGACGACGGCGTGCGCCTCGACGACCGCGCCGGCCTCGACACGGCTCTCGGGCCCGATCACGGCGTAGGGTCCGATCTCGGCCGAGGGATCGACGAAAGCGGCGGGATCCACGATCGCGGACGGGTGGATTCCGGCCCGCGCGGCCCGCCGCGGGTGAAACAGGCGAAGGACGGCGATGAGCGCCTGCTGCGGGTCGGCCACCTCGATGACCGTCCTCCCCGGCAGGTCCGATGCCGCGCGGGCGAGGAAGGCGCCCGCTCGCGACGAGGCGGCGCGCTTGAGCGACTTCGCGTCGCTCACGAACGAAAGCGATTCGGGGCCGGCGCTCTCGAGCGCGCGAACCCCGGTCAGCCTGGTGTCCGAGCCGCCGCCGAAGCGTCCGCCGCAGGCGGCGGCCACCTCGGCGACGGTGAACGAGACCACGCCGCGGTTACTTCTTGGGCGCGGCCGGCGCCGGCTTCGCGGCGGCCGGAGCGGCCGAAGCAGCCGGAGCCGCGGCCGGCTTCGGCGCCGCGATCTGAGAATTGAACCTCGTGATGACCGAATCCGTCAGGTCGACGGACTTGTCGTCGGCGAAGAGGAGCCCGCTGTTGAACTTGTTGAAAACGAGCTGGTAGCCCTGCTCGCGTGCAACCTCGTTGATGACGGGCATGATCCGCTTCTCGAGCTCGCCGAGCTCCTTGCGCTGGGCCTCTTCGAGCTCGCGCTGTGCGTCGTCCTGGAAGCGCTTGAGCTCGACGGCCTTGGCCTGGTAGTCCTTCTGGGCCTTCTCCATCGCGTCCTCGGACAGGGACTTGCCCTGGTCCTGGATTTTCTGCTCGAGGTCCCGAAGCTCCTTCTGGCGCTTCACGAGGTCGTCCTGCTTCGCCTGCTGGAGCTTCTGGACGCGAGCGAGACTCTCCTTGCCGATGGCGGACTCCTGGACGATGCGCTGGACCTCGATGACGCCGATCTTCGAGTTGCCGGCGGCGGCCGGGACGGGGGCGGCAGCCGTCTGCGCGAAGGCCGGAGCGCCGGCGACGGCAGCGGCGAGAACGCCAGCCGCGAGTGTGACGATGCGCTTCATGGAATCTGACTCCTTAAGGAAGGTTGATGGTCCCGGGAGGCCGGCGGACCGGCCGAGCGCCGGATGATAACAATTCGACGAATCAGAACGTCGTCCCGATCGAGAACTGGAAGTTCGTCCGGCTCTCCTGCCCGTTCGGGAGCGGGGCCCCCGTCTGGTCGAGGAGCAGCTTCGGATCGAGGTTGATTCCGTAGATGAACCGCAGGGGCGCCTGGAAGATGGGCAGGATGATCCGGAGCTCGAGGCCCGTCGACTTCCGCATGTGAAGAAGGTCGATCGACTGGCCCTCGATCCACGTGTTCCCCGTGTCGAAGAACGCGACGAGCTTGAGCGGGCCCGCGAGCTGGTAAACGTACTCCAGGTTGAAGACGACGAACCGGTCGCCGCCGAGAAGCGCGCCGTTCGCGTCGAAGAAGGCCTTGTTGTCCTTCGTGAGCGGGAAGATCCCCCCGACGTTGAAGCCGCGCACGGAGCGGTCTCCGCCGATCCGGAAGCGCTCGAAGATCGGGATCGTCTCCTGGCCGACGTCGCGCTGGTGCTGGCTGTCGTAAGGGCGAATCATCCCGAACTCGGCGTTCACGGCGAAGTTCGAAGACTTCGTGAATGGAATGTAATCGGTGAAGTTCAGGGCAGGCTTCACGAACGAGAAGTCCCCGCCGAGGGGGCCGCCCGCGACCGAGATGGAAAGGCCGTAGCGCAGGCCGCGGGTCGGGTCGAACGGGTCGTTCCGGCTGTCGTAGCGGTATCCGGGCGTGATGGACGACGTCGTGCCCTTGTAGGTGTAATACGCCGTCGGGGGAATGCCGGCTCCCGGGGGCGGCGGAGGCGGGTACACGACGTACGTGCTGGATGTGTCCGTGAACCCGTAGAAGAACGACACGACGTCCCACGTCCCGAGGCCGATCCCGAGGGAGGCGTTCAGGCCCTTCGAGCTCTGGTCGAGGCCTCCCGCGACGTCGGCGTAGTTCAGAGAGCGGTCGAAGATCGACCCTCCGACGGACATCCGCTGGTCCATGAACCACGGCTCCGCGAAGGAGATGTCGAAGAAATTCGAGCGGTTGCCGCGCTGGAACTGCAGGCCGAGCGTGTCGCCGCGCCCGAGGAAGTTGCGGGTGTTGAACTGAAACTGCCCGAAGAGCCCGTCCAGCTGCGAGTATCCCGCGCCGAACTGGACCTCGTTGCGGTTCGTGTCCGTCCCCTTGATCGTGACGTCGACCGTTTTCTTCTCGTTGTTGACCTTGAAATCCGGGTCTTCCTCGACCTTGTAGTAGCCGAGCTGGGAGATCTTCAGGAGGCTCTTCTTGAAGATCTCCATGTCCATGATGTCGCCTTCGTAGAGCTGCAGCTCGCGGCGCATCACTTTGTCGCGCGTCGTCTTGTTCCCCTGGAACTCCACGCGCCCGAGCCGGTACTGGTCGCCCTCGGCGATCTTGATCGTCACGTCGACGACGTGGTTCGGTTTCTCCGTGTACTCCGGGTTCATGAAGATGTAGATGTACCCGTGGCTCCGGTAGACCGCTTCGATGGATTTCATCCCGTCCGCGATGACGGCGCGCGACAGCGGCTTCCCGCTCTTGTACGGGAAGAACTTCTCGAGGATCTCCGGCTTGTAGACGACCGGACCCTCGACGTTGAGCTTCCCGAAATACCAGCGGTCGCCCTCGACGATCGGGATCGTGAGCCGCGCGCGCCGCTTGATCTTGTCGGGGCGCTTCTCCTTCGGGTTCACGACGAACGTGCTGATGACGGCGTCCTTGACGACGACGTCCTTGTATCCGGCGTTCTGGTAGACCTTGCGGAGGTTCTCGACGTCCTCGTCGTAGCTCGCCTGGTTGTACGTGGACTTGCTGTCGAAGAAGCGCCACCAGTGAGCGGTCTTCGTCTTCGTCATCGCGAGTCGGAGCTTCTGCTGGCCGAACACGGTGTTTCCCGTGAACGAGATCGACTCGATCTTCATCTTGTCGCCTTCGTCGATGTTGAAGACGACGCGCCGCTGCGCGGGCGAGACCGTTTCGAGCTGCGCCTCGACCGTGGCGGACCGGAACCCCTCGGCCTTGTAGGCGTCGATGAGGACGCCCTTGGCCTTCGCGACGTCGCGCAGGGACACCGGGGCGCCGACGCGAATCTCGGCTTTGCCCTCCTTGAGCTTGTCCTTGAGCTGGGAGGTCGTCAGCTTCTTGTTGCCGCGGAACTCGAGGTCCGCGATCGTCGGCCGCTCGACGACCGTCGCGGTCAGGACCACGCCCTCGGGCGTCACGTCCTTTTCGAGCGTGACGTCCTCGAAGAGGCTCGACTCCCAGAGCTTCGTGAAGTTGCGCTTGACGAGGTCGTCGTCGTACGGATCGCCCGGCTTCAGGCCGAGATAGAAGGCCACCGTCTCGGGAGCGGTCGTCTTCCCGCCCTTGACGACGATCTGGAGGAGCTTTGGAAGCGTTTTCGAGGCCGCTCCCGCCTCAGGCGTGAGCCGGACCGAGGGAGCGGCGCCCATCGCGCCGGACATCGGCGATTCCGTTTTCGCTCCGAACGCGGGTGCCGGAGTCGGAGTCGGCTGCGGGGTCTGGGCGGAGGCAGGTCCTGTAAGGAGGACCACGCCGAAAAGGCCTGCCGCCGCGAAGGCGTGGATCGAGCGGGCGGGGTTCCCGGCGAGGCCGCCGGAGTGCGATCGGAGCGCCAAGACGTCTACCGACCCGTCCCGACTGGCTCGGGGGAGCGGGTCTGGACCTTCAGCTCGTCCCCTTCCACGGTCACTTCGACGCACTCGATCGGCTCTCGCGAAGCGATGAGCAATTCCGATACCGCGTCTTCCACATGCCGCTGGATCGTCCGGCGGAGGGGGCGGGCGCCCGAGTGGGCGTCATGGCCGGAGGCCTTGAGGAGCCAGTCGACCGACGCGTCGCTCACGACGAGCGTGAGGCCGCGGTGTCTCAGCGTGTCGGCAACGTCGTCCACGAGGAGGCGGCCGATCGCGCGGAGCTCCTCGAGGCCGAGCGGATTGAAGACGATGACTTCGTCGATGCGGTTGATGAGCTCCGGCGAGAATTCCCGGCGAAGCTCCTTGAGGACCATCTCCTCGACCTCGCGCTTCTCGGGCGCGTTCTTTCCCTCGCCGAAGCCCATGCGGCTCCCCGTCACGAGGTACTTCGTCCCGATGTTCGAGGTCATGATGATGAGCGTGTTCTTGAAGTCGACGACGTTTCCGTAAGCGTCCGTCAGCTGGCCGTCCTCGAGGATCTGGAGGAGGAGGTTCGCAATGTCCGGGTGCGCTTTCTCGATCTCGTCGAGCAGGATCAGGGAGTAGGGCTGGCGCCGGATGCGCTCCGTGAGCTGACCGCCCTCCTCGTGTCCGACGTAGCCCGGGGGCGAGCCGATCAGCTTCGAGACCGCGTGCTTCTCCATGTACTCGGACATGTCGAAGCGCACGAGCGCCTTCTGGTTGTCGAACAGGAACTCCGCGAGACGCCGCGCGACCTCGGTCTTCCCGACGCCGGAGGGCCCGAGAAAGACGAAAGATCCCATCGGCCGGTTCGGATTCTTCACGCCGAGGCGCGAGCGGCGGATCGCGCGGCTGATCGCGCCGATCGAGCGGTCCTGCCCGATCACCCGCTTTTTGAGCGTCTCGTCCATGTGAAGGAGCTTCTCGGCCTCCTCCATCTGGAGCGACGTGACGGGGATGCCCGTCCAGCTCGAGATGACCTCCTCGACGTCCGCGCGCGTGACTTCCACGGCGTTCACTTCGTCCTGGGAGACCGTCTTCGTGCGCTCGATCTCTTCCTTGATCTCGATCTCGCGCTCGCGCAGGAACACCGCGCGCTCGAAGTCCTTCTCCGAGATCGCCTTCTTCATCTCCTTGACGATGCCCTTGATCTCGTTCTCGAGGCGCCGGAGATTCTGCGTATCCGCGGTCTTGCGCAGCTTCACCTTCGCGCCGGCCTCGTCGAGGATGTCGATCGCCTTGTCCGGGAAGAAGCGGTCGGGGATGTACCGGCTCGCCTGGTAGACGGCGGTCTTGATCGCGTCGTTCGCGTAGCGGACGCGGTGGAACTTCTCGTATCGTTCGCGCACACCCTCCAGGATCTGCAGGGTCTCCTCCTCGTCCGGGGGGGCGACCGTGATCGCCTGGAAGCGCCGGAGAAGGGAGCGGTCCTTCTCGATGTACTTGCGGTACTCCTTGAGCGTCGTCGCGCCGATGCACGAGATCTCGCCGCGCGAGAGCGCCGGCTTCAGGATGTTCGCGGCGTCGAGCGAGCCCTCGGCGGAGCCCGCGCCGATCAGGGAGTGGATCTCGTCGATGAAGACGATGAGGTCCTGGTTCTCCTTGAGCTCCTTGAGAATTCCCTTGAGTCGCTCCTCGAACTGGCCGCGGTACTTCGTCCCCGCGACGATCAGCGAGAGATCGAGCGCGAGGATCTTGCGCTGCGCGAGGAAGAGCGGGACTCCGCCCTCGACGATCTTCTGGGCGAGGCCTTCGACGATGGCCGTCTTGCCGACGCCCGGCTCGCCGAGGAGGATCGGATTGTTCTTCGTGCGGCGCGAGAGGATCTGGACGATCCGGTCGACCTCCGCGTCGCGGCCGACGAGCGGGTCGAACGAGCCCGTCTGTGCGAGCGCCGTGAGGTCGCGCGCGTACTCGGCGAGGAACGGGAGCTCCTTCTTCTGCTTGGAGGCCTCGCGCTCCTTGATGAGCGCGATCGTCTCCTCCCTCACGCCGTACAGGTTGAATCCGTGCGCCATCAGGATGCGGCCCGCGACGCACGGGTCGACGCGGAGGATGCCGATCAGGAGATGCTCCGTCCCGACGTAGGGATGCATCATCGACTCCGCCTCGTGCGAGGCGTAGGCGAGAATCTTCTTGGATTCCTCCGAGAGCGGGAGCTCCTGCGTCGAGGAGACCCGCTCGACGAACACGCGGTCGCCCTCGATCTCGCGGCGGATCTCCTCCGGCTTCACGTTGAAGCGCGCGAAGATCTCCTTGATGATGTCCTCACCCTCCCGGAGGATTCCGAGGAGGATGTGCTCGGACTCGATGACCTTGGAGCCCAGCTTCGAGGACTCATACCGGGCGAAGAAAAGGGCTCGGCGGGCCTTCTCGTTGTATTTTTCGAACATCGTTTTGACTGCCGTTCCGGGCCGGAAAACAGGCGGAGATGCGCCTAGGAGACGCCGCTCAACCCTTCTCCCCCCAACGATTTGATGCTAGCACAGCGACGCGCCCACTCCGGGTCGTGCGTCACGACGATTGCAGCCCCCGCGCGCTCCTTCGCCACCGAGGTCAGGAGGTCGAAGACGGCCGCGGCGTGAGAGGCGTCGAGGCTGCCCGTCGGCTCGTCGCAGAGGAGGAGCCTCGGCCGGCGGACGACGGCCCGGGCGATCGCGACCCGCTGCCGCTCGCCGCCCGACAGAGTTCGGGGCAGCGCCGCCGCGCGCACCGACAGGCCCACGCGCTCGAGCACCTCGCGCGCCTCCTTCCGCCCCTCCGCCTCCGACCGGCCGGCGAGAAACAGCGGGAGGGCCACGTTCTCCTCCACCGTGAGCTCGGGCAGGAGGTGGTGGAACTGGAACACGAATCCGATCGTCGTCCCCCGGACGGCCGCGCGGGCCTCGGGCGAGAGCGAGCCCCAGTCGGTCCCGTCGACGAAGACGCGCCCCTCGTCGGGCGTGTCGAGGCCCGCGAACAGGTGGAGCAGCGTCGACTTCCCGCAGCCCGAGGGCCCCGTGATCGCGAGGAGGTCGCCCGCGCGCACCGTCAGCGACACGTTGCGGAAGACCTCGACGCGCGCCTCTCCGGAGCCGAAGCCCTTGCCGAGCCCCTCGGCCGCGAGGAGCGGCGCGCCGGGCGCGGTCTCAGGCGCCACGGAGAGCCTCCACGGGCGAGAGGCGCGCCGCCGTCCGCGCGGGGATCGACGCGGCCAGGAGCGACCACAGGATCGAGAGGACGCCGACTGCGAGGACATCGAGGGGCGCGACGCGGAACGGGGCGTGGGCCATGCCGTAGAGCTGCGCGGGAAGAGGCACGAGGCCGGCACGCTCGAGAAAAACCGCCGCCGCCACGCCGAGGGCGAGCCCGCCGAGCGTCCCCGCAGTGCCGACGCCCGCGCCGGCCGCAAGGAAGACGCGGCCCACAGCCCGCGGCGAGGCGCCGAGAACGGAAAGCACGGCGGCGTCACCCGAACGCGTCGCCGCGAGGACCGCGGAGGTCGCCGCGAGGTTCAGGCCCGCGACGATCACGATCAGGAAAACGGCTGCAAACAGGACGAAGCGCTCGAGGCGGAGCGCGAGGACGAGCGCCCGGTTCTGCTCCTCCCACGTCGCGACGGCGACCGAGGGGCCGAGAGCCGCCGCCACCGCGGCCGCGGCGCGGGCCGGATGCTCGGGGTCCTTGAGGCGCAGCTCGTAGCCCGTCGAGCCGTCCGGCCCGAGGGCGAAGAGCCGGCGCGCGTCCTCGAGGGGCATCGAGGCCTCCGCAGCCTTCCGTCCCGTCGCCGAGGGCGCGATCCCGGAGATCCTCATCGTCGCGACGATCGGGACGGGTCCCAGCGGCGAGAGGCGCGAACGCGACGACACGAGCGTGACGGTCTCTCCGGCGACGAGGCCGATCGGGCGGGCCTGAGATGCGTCGAGGACGAGGCCCTTCTCCTTCTCGCGCCCGACGACCATCACGGGCATCGCCTGGCCGCCGAGACTCACCCAGACGCGCCCCTTCGCGACGGGCGAGACCGAGGTCACGCCCGGCACGGCCGCGAGCTTTCCGGCAAAGCGGTCTGCATCGCGGAACTCCCCGCGGCCCACGGGCGTCACGAGGAGGTGCGGCGTCTCGGCGAGAAGGCGCTTGCGGATGTTCGTCTGGAAGCCCGAGAGAAGCGCGAGGGAGACGACGAGGGCCGCCACGCCGAGGAGGAGGCCGAGGAACGCGGCGAGCGCGACGACCCCCACCTGCGCGTCGCGGCGCGACGCGAGGAGGTAGCGCCTTGCCAGAAAGAAAGAAATCAAGAGGAGATTTTCTTAGAAGGTAATAGGGCGAGGGCCACCGGCCGTCCGACCTTTCTAAGCATCTTCCTTCTTCGGCCTCATCAACGGAAACAGGATCACGTCGCGGATGGAGTGCGAGTTCGTGAAGAGCATCGCGAGGCGGTCGATCCCGACGCCCTCCCCCGCCGTCGGCGGCATCCCGTACGAGAGCGCTTCGACGTAGTCCTCGTCGTAGAGCATCGCCTCGTCGTCGCCCTTCGTCCGCTCGGCGACCTGGGCCCGGAACTTCTCGGCCTGCTCGTCCGGATCGTTCAGCTCGCAGAACCCGTTCGCGACCTCCATCCGCCCGATGAAGAGCTCGAAGCGGTCGGCCGTCGACGGGTCGTCCGGCTTCGTCTTCGAGAGCGGCGAGATCTCCGCCGGGTAGTCGATGACGAACGTCGGCTGCAGGAGCCGCCGCTCCGCGACGGCGCCGAAGATCTCTGCGAGTAATTTCCCCTTGGAATCGCCGAACCTCTCGACAGACTCCACACCAGCCTCACCGGCAATTTTTCTTAGAAGGTGAAGATCGCCGAGGGCCTCCCTCGTGACGCGCGTGCGGCCGCCCGTCTGCTCGGGACCACTCGAAGAAATTTCTTTGGTGTTCTCCAGGATCGCGTCGACCATGGAGATCCTCTTGAACGGCGCCTTCAGCGAGATCGTCTCGTCGCCCCATGGCAGCTCGGTCGTCCCGAGGATCTCCGTCGCGGCGGCCGCGAAGAGCTCCTCGGTGAGCGCCATCTGGTCGCGCGCGTCCGCGTACGCCGTGTAGAACTCGAGCATCGTGAACTCGGGGTTGTGCTGCGTCGAGATCCCCTCGTTCCGGAAGTTCCGGTTGATCTCGTAAACCCTCGGGAAGCCGCCCACGACGAGGCGCTTGAGGAAGAGCTCGGGCGCGATCCGGAGAAACAGCGGCAGGTCGAGGGCGTTGTGGTGCGTCGTGAACGGCCGCGCCGCGGCGCCTCCCGCGAGCGTCTGCATCATCGGCGTCTCGACCTCGACGAAACCGCGGGCGTCGAAGAAGCGCCGGATGAACGCGACGATCTTCGCGCGGACCTCGAAAGTCTTCCGCGTCTCGGGCGAGACGACGAGGTCGACGTAGCGCTGGCGGTACTTGCGCTCGACGTCCGTGAGGCCGTGCCACTTGTCCGGGAGCGGCCGAAGCGACTTCGCGAGGAAATCCAGAGACTCGCCCTTGATCGAGAGCTCGCCGGTGCGCGTCCGGAAGACGACGCCCGCGACGCCGACGTGGTCCCCGAGGTCGAGCTGCTCGAGGAGCTCCCAGTCGCCGGGCCGGAGGAAGTCTTTCTTCAGGTACGCCTGCACGCGGTGGGCGCCGTCCGAGAGATCGACGAAGATCGCCTTCCCCATTTTGCGAATCGCGAGGATCCGGCCGGGGACGCGCACGCGGCGGTCCGCCTCGGGCTCGGCGTCGAGGGCGGCCGCGTCTTTGCCGGACCAGCGCGCGACGACGTCCGAGACGAGGTGCGTCGGGTCCCATCGGTTCGGGTAGAGCGGCCGGCCGAGCGCGGCGATGCGCTCGCGGGACGCACGGCGGTTCGCGATCTGCTCGGGGACGTCGACCTCTGCGGTCTTCGGGTCCGCGGCCTTCGGGTCCGCGGTCTTCGGATCTGGGGTCTCAGACATCGAGGCGGATTAAACCACCTCGCCGGGGCCGCCGCGTCACTCGCCGCCGAGCGAGCTGAAGAGCAGCCAGAGGCCCGCGAACGCCCGGAGGTGGCGGAACCTCGAGCGCGTGAGCTGCTTCCAGACCGGGCGGTCGTCCTCGGCTGCGGCGAGCGCCTCGCGGAAGACGCGGTCGACCTCCCGGGCGCGCACGAGGCATTTCCCCGCGGGGGCGATCGTCGCGTCCGAGGCCGACGACTCACCGACCTCCTGGACGAGATCGCGCAGCTTCCGGGCCTCCTCGTCCATCCGGCCCCGGAGAACCGCCGCGTTGAAGAAGAGGCGCTCGTGCGCCGAAAGCGGCTCGATCCCTTCCTCGCGGTTCGCCCGGTAGACGCGGAGCGCGGAGCGGACCTCCCAGTTGTCGAGCCGCACCGAGGGGTCCGTGACGGACGGGCCGCCCCCCGATCGCACGAGGTCCACGGCGGACAGGAGGCGCCGTGCCGTCTCGCTCGTGATCCGGTCGTTCTCGGCGCGCCACGCGACGCCGCTCTTCGGCACGGGCGTGTGTCCGGACGCGGCGGCCTTCCGCCGGCGCACGCCGCTGGCGGCGCCCTTGCCAACGCCGGTCGTCGAGTCGGATCCGATGTCGAGCTCGTCGGCCGCGGCAGGATCGAGGCGGGCGAGGAGGCGGTGGAGAGAGTCCTTGAGGCGCTTGACGTCGCGCGGCCGGACCCCGTGCCTGCGGCTCGCCTTCTCGAATTCGTCCTTGTCGCGCCGGAAGCGCTCGAGATCCTCGCGGAACTCGGGGCTCATGAACCGCGTGTCTTTTTCGAGATCCTTCTCCTTCGAGATGACGTCGCGGGACGCCTCGAGAATCCGCCGCTCCTCCTCCCTGTACAGGAGCTGGAACTTCTTCTTGAACGCGACATTCGAGGCGAGGACGGCTTCCATCACCTCCGCCGAGTAGAAGGCCGCGCCGAGCCTGTGCTTGAGCGTCCGGAGGTTCTCGAGCGTCTTTCGTTTCGTGAGGTCCTCGAAGCGCTCGCAGGCCTCGAGGTCGCGGCGGAGCACGTCGAGGAGCGTCACGACGGCCTGCACTTCGGACGGCGCGATGGGCGGCCGGGCCGTGAGCCCGAGGAGGGCGCCGCAGAGCTTCGCGAGCTCGGACGCCGGCTTCAGGACGACGTCGCCCCGGGCGTCCTTTCCCGTGCCGAGACGCGTGAGCAGGAAGTCGACCTTGTCCATCTCGTCGGGCCCGAGCGCGGCCGCGTAGTAGTAGAACTTCAGGATCGAGAGGAGGAGCTCCTCGTCGCCCGCCTTGACGCGCTCGAAGAACTGGCGGAGGGTCGAAGGCGGGATCAGACGATCGTCGTCCGCGAGAGCGGCGTGGAGACCGTCGAGCTCCCCGTCCAGCCGCGTCATCGCGGCCTTCGTCGCCTCCTCGGGCTCGACGCCCTTCGTCTCCTTGATGCGCTTGATCTGCTCGTAGAGAGGCGCGAAGGGAACGTCCGGCAGGGGCGCTCCCTTCAGGCTCGTGCGATGCACGCCCTGCAGGAACTGGTGGAACATCCAGAGCGCCTTGAACTTCTCCGACAGGCGGGCGTACGCCCTCGACACGCTCTCGGGATCTCGATCTGTTTCGCTCACGGGCGACGCCGATCTTACAAAATCCTGCTTTTCCGCGGTGATATCTTCCGCGCCGTGATCGAACGCATCCTCCTCTCCGAAGAGACCATCGCGAACCGCCTCGACGTCCTCGCGAAAGAGATCGACGCCCGCTACGCGGGCAAGGATCTCCTCGCGGTCGGGATCCTCAAGGGCTCCGTGTTCTTCCTGACGGATCTCCTGAAGCGCCTCACGGTCCCCGTGAGCGTGGACTTCATGCAGGTGCGCTCGTACTCGGGCACGAGCTCGTCGGGAAACATCCAGCTCCTGAAGGACCTCTCGATGGACGTCGCCGGGAAGGACGTCCTCCTCTTCGAGGACGTCGTCGACACCGGGCTCACGCTCCGGAAGATCCTCGAGCTCCTTTCCTCGCGCGGCCCTCGCTCGCTCCGCATCGCCGCCCTCCTCAAGAAAAAGCTCGCCGAAAACCGCGACATTCCGGTCGACTTCCTCGGTTTCGAGATCGGCCCCGAGTTCGTCGTGGGCTACGGCCTCGACCTCGACGAGAAGTACCGCAACCTGCCGCACGTCGCCGTCTGGAACCCGAAGGCCTGAGGGAGACGCCATGAGCGAGATCCGAACGATCGCCGTCCCGAACGCCCCGAAAGCCATCGGCCCCTATGCGCAGGGAATCGTCGCGAATGGATTCCTCTACACCGCGGGCCAGATCCCGCTCGACCCCGCGACGGGGACGCTCGTCGCAGGCGACGTCGCCGCGCTGACGCACCGGGTGTTCGACAACCTCGAGGCGATCCTCGCGGGCGCGGGCGCGACGCTCTCGAGCGTCGTGAAGACGACCGTGTTCCTCAAGGACATGGGCGACTTCGCGAAGATGAACGAGGTTTACGCGCTCCGATTCGGGGCGCACCGCCCCGCGCGATCGACGGTACAGGTCGCGGCGCTCCCGGCGGGAGCCTCCCTCGAGATCGAACTCGTCGCGGCCGTAAAATAAAGGGCGCGGGCGGCTCCGCGCCGCCGCCCCCCAGGAGACCTCCATGAGCCATCTGCGCCCGATCCTCGTGTTTTCGTTCCTGCTCGCCCTGCCCGCGCTCGCCGACGACGCGCCGGCTGCCGCCCCCACGCCCGCGGCCCCCGCCAAGACGGAGACCGCGCCGAACGTGGACCCGGGCGCCGCGAGCATGCTCGTCACGAAGGACGCCGTGACGGGCAAGTTACGGCCGGCCACGCCGGTGGAGCGCGAGAAGCTCCTCGGACGGACCCCGCTCGCCTCCCCGGAGCCGCAGGTCGTATCGCTTCCGAGCGGCGCTCTCATGCTCAAGGAGCGGCCGGAGGACGCGAACTACGCCGTCGTGACCCGACGGGCCGACGGCACCCTGTCGTACTCGTGCGTCCACGGCGCCGACGCTGCCCGGGCCGCGGTCGCGTCCGCGCCCACCGCCCCGACTGCCGCCCCGAAGAACGCGGACCGCTGAAGGCACGCCGTGAAACGTCTCGCTGCCGCCGCCCTTCTTCTCATCGTTTCGCTCCCGGGCTTGCCCGCGGCCGCAGCGACGTTCGTGGTCATCTCGAGGGACGCCGCCGGCCAGGGCTTCAACGACACGACGCCGGCCACGCCCGTCGGCGGGAACACGGGCACGACGGTCGGCCAGCAGCGGATGATCGTCTTTCAGGAGGTCGCGCGGATCTGGGGCTCGATGATCCCGAGCAATGTGACGATCAAGGTCGACGCGAGCTTTCAGCCCTTGTCCTGCAATTCCACGTCGGCCGTCCTCGGCGCGACCGCCGCGACGTCTTCGCTCGCCAACTTCACGAACGCGCCGCTTTCAAACACGTGGTACGCGCGATCCGAGGCCGACAAGCTCACCGGGGTCGAGCAGGATCCGACGACGAGCGCCATGAGCGCGACGTTCAACAGCGATCTCGGGAAGCCCGCGCCGGCCGGCGACGGAACAGGCTGCCTCACGGGCACGTCCTTCTACCTCGGCCTCGACGACGACGCCGGGAGCGACATCAACCTCCAGACTGTCGTCCTCCACGAGTTCGCGCACGGCCTCGGGTACTACTCGAAGGTCAACTCCGCCACGGGCGGCTTCCCGCAGGGCATCCCCGGGGCCTTCGACCGGTTCCTCCTCGACGCCACTCTCGGGAGCGCGTGGGACCAGATCACGGACGCGCAGCGCCTCGTCTCGACGACGAACGCCGGGAACGTCCTCTGGACCGGATCGAATGCCTCGCGGTTCGCGCAGTCGTTCCTGAGCCGCGGCCGGCCCGGCCTTTTCGTGTCCGCGCCCGCCGCGGCCGCCGGCTCGTACACGATCGGCACGGCGTCGTTCGGACCCGTCATCTCCGCAGCTTCCGTCAGCGGCCACGTCGTCGCGGCCACCGATCCCTCGGACGCGTCCGGCGCCTCCACGACGGACGCGTGCAGCGCGTTCACGAACGCCGCCGCCGTCGCCGGCAGCATCGCGCTCGTCGATCGCGGGACCTGCACGTTCGTCACGAAGGTCAAGAACGCGCAGAACGCCGGCGCGATCGCCGTGATCGTCGCCGATAACAATGGAAGCGAATCTCCGATCGGCATGGGAGGGACGGACGCAACCATCTCGATCCCTTCGGTGCTCGTGTCTCTTTCCGACGGCGCGAAGCTCCGGGCGAACCTGCCCGCGACCGCCCTGCTCGGCGTCGACGCGAGTCAGTATGCCGGCGCCGACGCGTCCGGGCGCATCGTCATGTTCACGCCGAACCCGTGGCTCGGCGGCTCGTCGGTCTCGCACTGGGACGAAAACGCGGTTCCGAGCCTGCTCATGGAGCCGTACATCAACGCCGACCTCGGCCTCTCCGGAGACGCGACGCTCCCCGCCCTGAGAGACCTCGGATGGTTCAACGGCTCGAGGGCCATCCCGACGAACTACATCCTGCCCTCCAGCGCGCACGCGTCCGGCGCGAACGGCGCCTTCTACCGGACGGGCTTCTGGGTGACGAACACGGGCGCCGCGGACTCGACGATCAGCCTCAAGTTCCTCGGCAACAACCAGGACGGCACGACCGGCCCCTCGGCCGCCAGCATCGTCGTTCCCGCCGGCCACACGGCCGTGTTCCCGGACGTCCTGAGCACGCTCTTCGGGATCACGAACGGCTACGGCGCCCTCCTCGTCAGCGCAGACTCCAACCAGCTCAAGATCGTCAGCCAGACGTCGACGCCGCCGCCGTCGGGCGCCGGTTCCTTCGGCCAGGCCGTGCCCGCCGCGACCGGAAACGATCCGGTCACGACGGCGGCGCCCAAGGGGCTCTTCTCGCTGCGGCAGGACGCGGCGTTCCGGACGAACGCGGTCCTCGCGAACACGACGGCGGCCGCGGCCGAGGTCGACCTGACGCTCTTCAACTCGTCGGGCTCCCGGATCGGGTCCGAAACGATCGACCTGAAGCCGCTCGAGATGACGCAGATCGGCACGGTCGTCACGGCCCTCGGCGGCCCGGACGGCACGAAGGACGCCTATCTCGTCGTCTCGACGCCGACCGGAGGCGCCCGGATCGCGACGTACGCTGCCGTCATCGACCAGATCACGAACGACCCGCGGACGATCCTGCCCGTGACGCTCGGGAACCTCGGCGCGAACGCGACCTGGCTCCTGCCCTCCAGCGCGCACCTGCAGGGCGTGAACGGCGCGTTCTACACGACCGACCTGACGATCGCGAACACGGACGTCTCGGCGGCCACCGTCACCTTGAAGTTCCTCGGCAACAACCAGGACGGCACGTCGGGCGCCGAGCAGACCCGGACGATCCCCGCGAGCTCCGAAGTCACGTACTCCGACGTCCTGAACACGGTCTTCGGCCTCCCCGGCGGCTACGGCGCGATTCTCGTGACGGCCGACTCCGCCAACATCAAGGTCCTCAGCCAGACCTCGACGCCCCCGCCCGGCGGTGCGGGGACCTTCGGCCAGTCGGTGCCCGCCTTCGGCCCCGCCGACATGGTGACCTCGGCTGCGCCGCGGGTCCTCGTCGGGCTGCGGCAGGACTCGGCCTTCCGGACGAACGCCGTGATCGCGAACGCGACGGGCCAGGCCGCGGATGTCGTCCTGACCCTCACGTCCGCCGCGGGCGCGACGCTCGGAACGCGTTCGTACCACCTCGACCCGTACGGGATGCACCAGATCAGCGGCGTCGTCACGGAGCTCGGCGCGCCGGACGGCACGGCGGACGCGGCGCTCACGGTCTCGACGACGACTCCGGGCGCGCGCGTTGCGGCGTACGCCTCGATCATCGACCAGGTCACGAACGACCCGAGGACCGTCCTGCCCTGAGCGCTCAGTGCCCCTTCGCGATCTCCCCGAAGGCGCGGAGGGCGCGCTCGACGTCGATGTCGTTCACGTCGGCGTGCGTGACCATCCGGATCGCGTCGGGGCCGCCGTCCCCCGCGAGGACGCCCCTCGCGGAGAGCTTCGAGAGGAGGGACGCCGAGGTCCCCCAGGCCCCCTCGAGCGAGAACCGGACGATGTTCGTCTCGACGGCCGCCGGGTCGATGCGGATTCCGCGCAGCCCCGCGAGGCCCGCGGCGAGCTTCGTGGCGCGCGCGTGGTCCTCCGGGAGCCGGCTGCGCTCCTCCTCGAGGGCGACGAGCGCGGCCGCGGCGATCACGCCCACCTGGCGCATGCCGCCGCCGAAGAGTTTTCGGACGCGCCGCGCCTCGGCGATGAAGTCCTTCGATCCGGAGACGGCGCTCCCGACCGGCGCTCTCAGCCCCTTCGAGAAGCACGTCATGACGGAGTCGAACCCGGCCGCGAGCGACGCTTCCGTGACGTCGAGAGCCGCCGCGGCGTTCCACAGGCGCGCGCCGTCGAGGTGGACCTTCACGCCGTGCGCCTTAGCGACGGCGAGGAGCGGCTCGAGCGCGGCGCGCGGCACGACGGAGCCGCCCGCGCCGTTGTGCGTGTTCTCGAGCGCGAGGACCGACGTGCGCGGGAGGTAATAGACGGAGTCGGGGCGAATCCACGCCTCGATCTGTTCGGGCGTGATGCGGCCCCGGACGCCGTCGACCGGGCGCGGGAGGAGGCCCGAGAGCGCGGCCATGCCCGCCATCTCGTAATGGAAGATGTGGCACTTCGCCTCGAGGATGACTTCCGTGCCCGGGCGCGCGTGGACGTGCAGCGACAGCTGGTTGCCCATCGAGCCGGTCGGGACGAAGAGCGCCGCCTCGTGGCCGAGGATCTCGGCGGTCCTCTCCTCGAGGCGGCGGACGGTGGGATCCTCGCCGTAGACGTCGTCGCCGACCTCGGCCTCGGCCATGGCCTGCCGCATCCGCGGCGTGGGCTTCGTGACGGTGTCGGAGCGGAAGTCGGAGACGGGCGTGCTCATGCCCCCGATCATCCCAGAACGAGCGCGGCGAGGGCGAGGAGGAAGCCGACGAGATCGATGCGCGACGCCCGAAGCCGCGCGGCATCGGCGCGGCTCACCCACGGCTGTCGAAGATTCTCTTCGAAGGCGAGCGATTTTTCGCGGTAGTAGCGCTCGCGGGGACGCACGACCATGACCGTCGACACGAGGGAGGCGACGAGAAGGAAGATCGCGCCCGAGCGCCACACATGCCGTGCCGGCAGCGAGCTGCCCATGACCTGTACCTCCAGCAGCACCCCCAGGAGCAGGAAGCCCGCCGCGACGAACCGGGCCCGCCCCAACGCGACGGCATTTCCCTCCCCCTCTTCACCTTCAAAGAAGATCTTCTTCTTCCCCTCTTTCTCCTCTTCGCCCCGCGTCATCCAGCCGAAGAGCCGCGCCAACGGGACGCCGACGAAGACGCACAGGCCTAGGCCCACGAGGATGCGGGAAGCCTCCAGCGGAAGGTCGCGCGGCATTCCGGCGAGTCTACTGGGATAATGGAAGCACACATGGGCCTTTACCTCATCGAGACCTTCCCCGTGGGGCCTCTGGCCTGCAACTGTGCGATCGTCGCCGATCCCGCGACGCGCGAGGCCGTCGTCGTCGACCCGGGCGACGAGCCGGACCGCATCCTCGAGTTGCTCTCGGGCGCGGGCCTCACGCCCATCGCGCTCGTCCACACACACGCGCACTTCGATCACGTCGGCTGCTCGGCGCTCCTCAAGCGGATCACCGGCGCGCCGATCTACATGCACGAAGAGGACCGTCCGCTCTACCAGAACCTCGACGAGCAGGCGAAGGCGTTCGGGGTCCCGCTCGACAAGCCGGGGATCATCGACAAGCTCCTCGTCCACGGAGACCGGATCCCGGTCGGGTCGGGGACGCTCCACGTCCTCCATACGCCCGGCCACACGCCCGGGAGTCTCTCTTTCCGCATGGAGGGCGCCGAAGAGAACATCCTCTTCTCGGGCGACACGCTCTTCCGCCGCTCGATCGGGCGGACGGACCTCTGGGGCGGCTCCATGGAGCAGATCCTCGGCTCGATCCGGCGCGAGATCCTGACGCTGCCGGGCGGCCTGCGCGTCGTGCCCGGCCACGGCCCGGAGACGACGGTCGCCGAGGAGGGGCGCCGCAACCCCTTCGTCGGCGACCCGAACTACAAGCCCGCCTGACCGCCTATAATCCCTGCACATGAGACTCACGTACGAAGAGAGCGCGGAGCTGCTGCACAAGTTCTGGTCGGGTGAACCGGTGCCGTCCCCGAAGACGGGCAAGCCGATGCGCGCGTTCTTCGTCGAGCGGACGTTCGCGCCGCAGGTCGTCATGATCGGGTCGAAAGGCGAGCACTTCCGCTTCGACCAGAAGCCGCGCCAGATCGTCTTCTCGCCGTCGCACATCAAGTCGATGGTTCGCGACGCCAAAGAGCGCGAGAGCCCGGTCTGCCCGCAGGACTTCGAGCCGCTCTACTCGAAGAGGATCCCCGCGACGCGCTTCCCCGGCGAGTGGGACTGGTCGTTCTGCTGCCCGAAGTGCCTTTCCTTCGGGACGTGGGAATACACCGACAAGAAGGACGAGTCGACCGTTCCGCCCACGAAGAAGAAGGAAGAGGCGCCGCCCTTCCACGACGAGACGATCCCTCTCCCGAAGCGGATGGAGTTCGCGAAGACGGGCGACCTCGCGCTGAAGCTCTACGCCGCGATGGCGCAGACGGACTGCACAGCCTGCGGCTACGACTGCGAGGGCTACGCGAAGGCGATCGCGAACGGGAGCGAGAAGAACCTCTCGCTCTGCGTGCCGGGCAAGGAAGAGACCGAGGACGTCGTCAAGAAGCTCATGGCGGGGACCTACACCTTCGCCTGAGCCTCCGCGAGCATCGCCTCGATCACGGGGCGGCAGCGCTCGCCCTTGCACTCGCCGGTCGTGCAGCCGGTCGCCTTCGCGACCTCCTCGACCGTCCGCGCGCCGCGCGCGATCGCGTCCGTCACGCGCGGGCCCCGGATCGTGTTGCAGATGCACACGGGCCGGAACTTCAGGAGCATCAGGGTCCGTTTTTCTTCGGTCGTGAGCGTCCGCGCTTCGGGCATCACCGTTTTCCTAGAAGGTCATGGGGCTGTCCGAGCCCTCTTCACCTTCAAAGAAATCTTCAGAAGTCCACCGTATAACGGATCGACGCTTTGTCGCGCACGCGGTCGAGGTACACGACGCCGTCGAGGTGGTCGCTCTCGTGGAGGACGACGCGCGCGTGGAAGTCCTCCGCCACGTACGTGACGGGCTTGCCGCTCGTGTCGAGCGCCGAAACGCGGATCTTCTTCGGCCTCGGCACGTTCGCCGCGAGGAACGGGACGGAGAGGCAGGCTTCCACGTCCTCCACTTCGGCCGGGTCGAGGACCTCGAACGACGGGTTCACGAGGATCGTCGGCGGGACCTCGAGGACGTCCTTGCCGCGTTTCTCTCCGTGCACCTCGTAGAGCACGACCCGAACGCCGGTCGAGACCTGCGGCGCGGCGAGGCCCGTTCCGCGGTACTCGATCATCGTCTCCAGCATGTCCTCGAAAAAGGGTTTGAACCGGCCCTTCCTGAGGTCGTGCGTCTCGATCTCGGAAGCGCGCCGTCGCAGGACCGGCGACCCCAGCTTCGCGACTTTCAGAATGGCCACGAGGGCATTGTACGGTCCGTCCCCTTACAATCCGGCATCCGCACCGTCTTCGTGTTCAACCCCGCCGCGGGAAAGGGACGCGCGCTCCGCGACCGCGACGCCATCCGCGCGGCGCTGGAAAAGGCCGGCGCGACCGGGACGATCGTTTCGACCGAACGCGCGGGCCACGGGATCGCGCTCGCCGAGGAGGCCGCCAGGGACGGCGCCGAGGCGGTCGTCGCGATCGGCGGCGACGGCACCGTCAACGAGGTCGTGAACGGCCTCCTGCGGGTTCCCGAGGGCGGCCGCCCGGCGTTCGGCGTCGTGCCGGACGGGACCGGCAACGACTTCGGCTTCCTCCTCGGCCTCCGGCCCGGCGACCTCGACGGGGCCGCGCGCGTGATCGCGTCCGGCGCGACGCGCGTCCTCGACGCCGGCGAGGTGAACGGCCGCTTCTTCGCGAACAGCGTCGGCCTCGGCTTCGACGGCGCGGTCGCGGCGCGAGCGGCCGAAGTCCGGTACCTCAAGGGCTTCCCGGCCTATTTGTTCTCGGTCTTCGCGGTCCTGTCGAGCTGGGAGAACTTCCATCTGACGATGACGGTCGACGGCCGGTCGATCTCCGGCCGCGCGTTTCTCGCGGCGGTCGCGAACGGACCGCGCAGCGGAGGCGGGTTCCTCCTCGCGCCGGACTCGAAGCCCGACGACGGCGTCTTCGACGTCTGTCGCCTCGGAGACCTCGGCAAGCTCGAGGCGCTTCGCCACCTGCCGAAAGCGCTCGACGGCTCGCACGTGGGCCTGCCCTGGGCGACGATCCTCCGCGCGCGGGAGGTCGTTCTGGCGTCGGACCGGCCGCTCACGGCGCACGTCGACGGCAACCTCGCGCGCGGCGTCGCGCACCCCGACCCTCTGCGGATCCGGATCCTGCCCCGCGCGCTTCGCGTTTTCGCGCCGGCGGGAAAATAATGGTGCCCAGGGGCGGAATTGAACCGTCGACACCGCGATTTTCAGTCGCGTGCTCTACCAACTGAGCTACCTGGGCACTCGGCAGCGCGCCCGGGCACGCCTCTTGCGGAGGGAATCGCCCGATACGCCTGCGCGTTATAAGTGGCGCGCCTGTAATAGTCAACCGAAGGGAACCGCATGATCTTCTCCACCCTCGCACTCCTCGCGCAGATCGCGCAGCCCGCCGCCGCGCCGACCCCCGCGCCGGCCCCTCCCGCCACGGGTTCGGCCTTCGCGGGCGCCGCGGGCCTGAACGTCATCTGGGCCGCGACGCTCGAGGAGGCACAGGCGAGCGCGCGGGGCATGAAGGACGGGCGCATCCTGCTCTTCTTCACCGACAAGGACTGCGGCGAGTGCGACCGGATGCTGAAGCTGATCGCGCCGTCCACGTCGTTCTACTCCTTCACCCGCGACAAGGTCCCGGTCCCCATCACGATCTCGGACCCGAAGGGTCTCGAGCTCGCCCGGCGGATGCGCGTCGTCGGCGTTCCGACCTGGATCGTCGCAACGCCCGATCTCCTCGAATGCAGCCGCCAGGAAGGCGTCACGCCCCAGCAGGGCTGGGTGCAGACGTTCATACAGGGAGAGCGCGAGTGGGCGGTTTTCCGCAGGGCGCAGGAGGCCGAGAGCGAGAACCCCGGCGATCTCGCCGCCGTCTACGAGGTGGCCCGCCAGCTCTTCGCAAAAGGCGCGCGCGACCAGGCCGAAGGCAGGTTCCGCCGGCTCGCGGCCGACCCGAAGGCCCCGGCGGGCATCCGGGAGCAGTCGACGGCGTACCTCGCCTCGATCGACCTCGACGCGGGCCGTTTCGACGACGCAACCCGTCTCCTCGACGACCTCGCGGCGAACGCGAAGGACCCGCAGCTCCGCGAGCGGGCCGAGCTCCGCCGGGCCGACGTCGAGATCGCGCGCGGGCGGAAGGACCTCGCGGCGTACCGCCTCAAGGAGTTCCTCAAGGCGCACCCGGCGTCGCCGCACGCCGCCGAGGCCCAGGCGCTCCTTGCCGCCCTGCAGGGAAAGCCGGCGCCCGCAAAGGAGAACTGATGCGGCCGTTCCGAGGCCTCCTCGCCGCCTTCGCGGCCGTCCTCTTCGGGCTCCCGGGCCCCGTCCGCGCCCAGGCCGTTCCGAGGTCGTCCGAAATCGTCGCGCCGAGGCTCGTCGCCGACTCCGACCGTCTCGTCGCGGGCAGGCCGTTCCGCCTCGCCGTCGTCGCCGACGTCAGGTCCGGCTGGCACGTGAACAGCCACAAGCCGAAGGAAGACTTCCTGATCCCGACCGAGGTGAAGCTCGCGCCCGCCGCCGGGCTCAAGTTCTCCGCGGTCGCGTATCCGAGCGATGTCGAGCGGAAGCTCGCCTTTTCCGACCAGAAGCTCGCGGTCTACGAGGGAAGGACCGTCTTCGTGATCCCCGGCTCGGTCGAGGCGGCGGCCGCGCCCGGCCCGCGCACGCTCGCGGCGGTTCTCTCGTACCAGCCCTGCAACGACAACCAGTGCCTCCCGCCCACGCAGCTCACGGCGGCGCTCACGATCGAGGTCGCGAGGTCCGGCGACGCGAAGCCCGCGAACGCGGACGTCTTCGCGCCCCCGCCGGCGGGCGGCGCGCGCGGATCGCTTTCGCCCGGCGAGCCCGGCGCGGGCGGCGGCGCCTCCGGCGCCGCGCCGGGCGGCACGGCCGCCCTCCGCGAGAAGTGGTCCGTCGCCGGCGTGCCGACGATTCTCTTCCTCGGGCCCGCGGGCCAGGAGACCGGCGGCCGCGTCGTCGGCTTCGAGCCGCCCGAGAAGTTCGTCGAACGCGTGCAGGGCGGAGGCGGAGGCGAGGCCGGCGGCCTCGCGGGCAAGTCGCTCCCGCTCCTCCTCGGCCTCGTCTTCGTCTCGGGTCTCGCCCTGAACCTCACGCCGTGCGTCTACCCGCTGATCCCGATCACGCTCGGCTTCTTCAGCCGCCAGAGCGGGGGGAAGGCGGGCGGCACGTTCGGCCTCGCGGTCGTCTACGTCCTCGGGATGAGCGTCACGTACTCGGCGCTCGGCGTTTTTGCGGCGCTGTCCGGGTCGCTCTTCGGCGCGTGGCTCCAGAAGCCCGCCGTCCTCGTCGGGATCGCCGTCATCGTCGTCGCGCTCGCGCTCTCGATGTTCGGGCTCTACGAGATCCAGGCGCCTCACTTCATCACCGACCGCACGGGCTCGCAGGCCGGCGCGCTCGGCGCCCTCACGATGGGCCTGTTCGTCGGGTTCGTCGCGGCGCCCTGCATCGGGCCGTTCGTTCTCTCGCTCCTCACGTACGTCGCGGCGAGGGGCTCCGCTCCGCTCGGGTTCGCGCTCTTCTTCACGCTCGCGATGGGCCTCGGGCTTCCCTATCTCGTCCTCGGCACGGTTTCGGGCAGCCTCAAGGCGCTCCCGCGCTCGGGCGAGTGGATGACGGCGGTCCGCAAGGTGTTCGGCTTCGCTCTCCTCGCGCTCGCGGTCTACTTCCTGCGCGCGCTCCTCCCGCCACGGGTCTACGAGGTGGGCGTCGCGTTGCCGCTCCTCGCGGGCGGCGTCTGGTTCCTCTTCTTCGAGAAGACGGGCGCGGCCCTCCGGGGCTTCACGGCCGTGAAGGTCGCCGTCGCCGTGGCGCTCTTCGCGGCCGGCGCGGCGTTCGCGCTTCCGCGCAAGGCGGGCTCCGAGCTGAAGTTCGCGCCGTACTCGGACGAGGCCGTCGCGGCCGCGAAGGCGGCGGGCAAGCCGGTGATGATCGACTTCTACGCGGACTGGTGCCTGCCCTGCAAGGAGCTCGACCACAAGACCTTCGCCGATCCGCGGGTCAGGAAGGCGCTCGAAGGCTGGGTGCTGCTGAAGGCGGACTTGACGAGATGAGAGGCCCGGGGATTTCTTAGAAGGTCAGCGCGGCCGCGGCTCGCCGAGACGTCCCAGCATCTCTTCGGCGGCCGCCTGCTGGGCAACCTTCTTGGAATTCCCTTCTCCCGTCGCCCGCTCGCACTCGCCGTAGAGCACCTCGTAGACGAACCGCCTCTCGTGCGGAGCGCCGCTCTCCTCGAGCAGCCGATATGCCGGCAACGGGAGGCCTGCCGCCTGTGCGCGCTCCTGCAGAGACGTCTTCGGATCGCGGCGATGGAGGCCGCCGACGTCGAGCGAGGCGATGTCGTCCGCGAAGAGCCGCCTCGCGACGGCGCGCGCCTTCTCGAGGCCCGCGTCGAGCGTGAGCGCCGCGAAGACCGCTTCAAAGGCGTCCGCGAGCCGCGCGTCCCGGTCGCGGCCGCCCGCGCGGTCCTCGCCGGCCGCGAGGCGAAGAGCCGCGCCCAGGCCGAGCCGCCGCGCGATGGAGGAGAAGTGGCTCTCCGAGACGAGGACGGAGCGGGCCTTGGAGAGCGTCCCCTCGCTCTCGAGAGGAAACGCGTCGAAGAGCAGCCCGGACACGAGATAGTTCAGGATGCTGTCGCCGAGGAACTCGAGCGTCTCGTTGTCCTCGGCATCCGGGTTCTCGTTCGCGAAGGACGAGTGAGTGAGCGCGCGGACGAGGAGCCGCCGGTCGCGGAAGGCGTGACCGAGCATGCGCTCGACGGCGTCGAGGCCGCTTTCCGGATCGGCGTGCACGCCGGGAGTCTACGGCTACCGTCAGGGGCAGCTCCCCGCGTGTTCGAGGTCCACGTCGATGTTCGCCTCCCCGAAGATCGGGAGGAACAGATGGAAAGGTGCGTCGCCCTCGCCGCGCATGATCACCAAGCCCGGAAGCGGGACGACCGGGCCCGCATCGATGATCTGGCCCGGGAAACGCGTGCCGTCGTTCCCGATCAGAGTGTACGTGTAGCCGATCGCGGTCGGAATGTTCCAGTCGAGCAGCAGGGAGAACATGTCGTTCTCGGTGTCCCAAACGCCCGAATCCAGCGTCACCTTGAGAAATTCGTCGCTCGTCCGGACGAAGTCTGTCTCGTAAGACAGGCAGGACACGGGATTGCCGAAGTACGCGGTCGTGGCGGCGGCGTTGACGACGTTGGTGACGTTCAGCGCGTCGTCGAGGTCGAATGAGAACCCGGTGAAGTACTTCACGCGGTCGGAGGGTTGAACCGGACAGGCGATGATCAGGTCCCAGGTCACTTTGAACGTCCAGCTCCTGTTCACGACGCGCACCGGCACGTCGCCGATCTTGACGGGCGACGAAACTCCGTTGAATTTGGCGTTCGCTTCGATGAGGACGGGCGCGGACGGCGGACACGCGGGCGCGATGTACCTGCCTGTCGTGGCGCCCGTGGTGAGGACGACACCCGGGTCGCCTCCCGCCGTGGACACTCCCCACGACACCTGGGGCGTTTCAGCCGGCGCGAGAAACGCCGACACGGCGCCGCCGCTCGAGGAGTAGGTGCCGGCGTACTGGATCCCGACGTTCATAGACCCGCCCGTCGGGAGCGCCTGCCTCCCCCTCGGGAAGATCTCCCAGCTGAGAATGATCGACCAGGTGTCGTCAATCCCCAGGAGGGCGCGGCTCGCGACCGCGTCAACCCGGGAGGAAGACGAAGGCGGGGCAGGCGACGTCGCGGCGACCGGCACGGTGAGCGAGTGCCGAATCGGGTCGATGGCGCCCCCGCCGACGACGAACCATCCCGTGCCGGCATTCGCGGCGAGAGAGAGCGCGCCGGCGCTCGAGCCATCGGTCTCGCCGCGGCCGTAGGCGAGCGTGAGCAGCGCGGGCCTCGTGAAGCCGACCGACGGAAGGATCTGGTAGCCCGACCCGTTTCGCTGCGGCGCGTCGCTCGTCGTCGTCTGGAACGAGAAGGAGGTCGGCGACGCGAGGGCCCCCGCGGGGATCCGCAGCGTCAGCCGCCCGTCGCTCGACTGGATCGAGCCGCCCTGAGGGCCGATCGTCGCGCTCGAGGGGATCGCGGCGGGGAGCGGCGCGATCGGCGTGACGACGGGGTCCCCGGACAGGTTGTCGATTGACGAGTCGAAGACGTCCACGCTGCCGGCCGTGACGTTCACCCGGAGCGTCGCGTTCCCGGGGACCGTCGTGCCCGGAAAGAGATCCTGGATGCCCGGCTGCGTCCACCCGAAGGCGCCGAGCGAGGCCGACGTCGTTGCGACCGTCGCCCCCGACCCGTCCTGCAGCGTGAGCGTGTACTGCGCCCCGTCGGGGCCCGCCGCGAATCCGACGTTCGTCCGGAAGGCCGCGTCCTGTCTGATCCCCGTGACCGCGGCCCCGGCGTCCGCCGAATTGACGAACGAAAGGAGCGGCACGGGCTTCTGCTGCGAGCCGAACGTGCCCGGACGCGCGCCCGACGGATCCACGTTGCTCGTGCGGCAGAGAATCGCCACCGGCCAGCTCGACTGGAATCTCAGCGCGCCCGCGGATCCGACGGGCAGTCCCAGAAGAGACGCGAGGACGTCCACGACGTCGAGGATCTTCCCGGCCGGAACCGTGAAGGTCGCGGTCGCGGGCGAGGGGTTCGCATTGCCGCTCGCGTGGAACGCGACCTGCACGGTCGCGTCGGTGTCCGTGGGGTTGTAGAAGCGTCCGTCCGTCCTGAAGAACGCCCCGTTCCGCCCGTTCGCGCGCGCGACGCCGTTCACGAGAACGTCCTGGATGCCGGCGGGCATGTCCTCGAACGCGAAGAGCGAGCTGTCGCCGGTGACGTTGTCCACGACGACCGCGTAGGCGGCCCCGTGTCCGCGTGTCACGACGATCTGCGCGCGCCCGGTCGAAACGGCTCCCGCGAAGCTCCCGACCGAGAACTGCTGCAGGCCCGCAGAGTCGAGGCTGAAGCTCTGGCTGCCACGCGCCGCTCCGTCCGCGTCGTAGACCGTGACGGTGGCCTCACCGCCCGAAGCGTCCGGGAAGACCACCGCAATGTTCGTGCGATAGCCCGCAGCGCCGGAGGAATCCTGCGCGATCCAGAGGCTGGCGCCGACATCCCCGGGCGACAGCAGTCGATCCGTTGAGACGACCGGTAGCGCGACGCCGTACGTTCCGGAGGCCGCCGTGTTGTAGGTCTTCGCGCGGATCAGGAGAGGCTGGTCGGACGTGATCGACAGGGCGCCGGCCCCGCCCGAGACCCCGAACGACGCCCCGGCCACGTCGGAATAGACGATCGTCTGGCCCGAATTGAGCGTGAGGTTCTTCGGGCTCGACGAACCCGGAAAGAACGAGAGGACGACGTTCGCGGCCGTCGCCCCCGGGTTCGTCACGGTCAGGTCCGAGACGAAGTGCGTCCCGTTCAGGCCGGCGGCGTTGACGATCCCCGGGACCGTCCAGGCCGAGTCGGCGAGGAGTTCTCCAGACGCCAGGGTGAGCGAGACGAGAAGAACACCGGTGACACGGGTGTCGCGCATTCCATCCCCCCGGCCGGCCTTCGGCCGGCTCCCCGCAGGTGGATGCAAAAGAGACTCATTCTTTTGCCTGACCCGAATATATCCCCGGGGTCAAGCGTGGACGCAATCGAACGGACAAGGACGGGCCGGCGAGGGGCTGGTACCGGAGGAGGGGCTCGAACCCTCACGGCCTTTTCAAGCCCGGGGATTTTAAGTCCCCTGCGTCTGCCATTCCGCCACTCCGGCGGAGCGAGCTTACGCCGGAGGCCCGCGAGCCTTGACACGGAGCGCAAGACAGACGATATTGAGTCTCAAGTCGACACCGCCCGCGGAGGTCCGCGCCCGCCGGCCGCGGGGGAGGACCATGAAGACCAGTGCCGCTCGCGTCGATGACGCCCTCGAACTCATCGCCGAGACCGCGTCCGCGGCGTGCGGGATCGACCGCCGGCACCGCATCGTCTACTGGAACGACGCCGCCGAGTCCCTGTTCGGCTGGCCCTCGCGGGAGACCCTCGGCAAGAGGTGTTACGACGTCTTCGCGGGACGCGACGTCTTCGGGAACGTCTGCTGCTTCCGGGACTGCGGCGTCGCGGTCGCGTCCTCGCGCGGCGAGACGCCCGCGCCCTTCGTGATGGACGTCCGCACGCGCGACGGTCGCGCGCTCCGCCTCGTGACGCGCACGGTCGCGCTCCCCTCTCCCGGGAGCGCCTATCGCACGCTCGTCCACCTGTTCGAGAACGGCGACGCGGAGGCCCTCGAGGCCGTCCTCGCCCGCGTGCGGGCGTCCGTGTCGGCGCGCCCCGAACCGCTCGCCGGCCCGCCCGAGGCCACCGTGATGCTGTCGCCCCGCGAGCACGAGATCCTCGTGCTCCTCGCAGCCGGCTACGGCACGGTCAATATCGCGGCGCGCCTCGGCCTGTCGCACGCGACCGTCCGGAACCACGTCCAGCACCTGCTCCGGCGGATGGAAGTCCACAGCCAGGTCGAAGCCGTTTCGCTCGCCTTCCGGCGCGGCCTGCTCGGGCGGGACGAGGATGGTGGAGGCGACGGTCGGATTCGAACCGACGAATGAGGCTTTTGCAGAGCCTTCCCTTAACCACTTGGGTACGTCGCCGCCCCGCGGAGACCGGACGCGGATCTTAAACCGGGATCGAGCTACTTCGCCATCACCCGGGCCAGCTCGAAGAGCGACGAGTCGAGGGGCTTCCTCGACCCGGCCACTTCCACGAGGGGCGTCGCCGCGAGCTTCCCGTCCCTCAGGCCCAGGAGGATGCCGCTCTCCCCCGCCGTGAGACGCTGAACGGCGGCGAACCCGAGCCTCGTCGCGAGGAGCCGGTCGTACGCGCCCGGCGCCCCGCCACGCTGGACGTGGCCGAGGATCGTGACCCTGAGGTCGAATCCGAGGCGCTTCTTGTGCTCCTTGAAGTACCGGGCGAGGCCTTCGGCGTCGTAGGACGCGCCCTCGGCGACGACGATGATCGCGTGCTTCTTGCCGCGCTCGCGCGAGGCGCCGAGATCCCGCGCGAGCTCCTCGGGATCGACGGGGACTTCCGGAACGACGACGGACTCGGCGCCGCCCGCGATGCCCGCCATCACGGCGAGGTAGCCGCAGTCGCGGCCCATGACCTCGACGAGGAAAGCGCGTGCGTGCGAGGAGGCGGTCGTCTTGAGGCGGTCGATCGCCTCGAGCGCGATGTTGAGCGCCGTGTCGACGCCGATCGTGATATCCGATCCGAAAAGGTCATTGTCGATCGTCGAGCCGACGCCGACGACGGGAAAGCCGGCCTTCTGCAGCTCGAGCGCGCCGCACTGCGAGCCGTTGCCTCCGATCACGACGAGGCCGTCGACCTCGTTTCGCCGGAGGACCTCGAGCGCGCTCGCGCGGCCCTCGGGCGTCCGGAACTCGTCGCAGCGCGCGCTCCCGAGAATCGTCCCGCCCTGCTGGAGGATTCCGCCGACCGCGCGCGCCCCGAGCGGCACGAGATCGCCCGCGATGAGGCCGGCGAAGCCGTTCCTCACGCCGACGACGCCCGCCCCCTGCGCGACCCCCGTCCGCACGACCGCCCGGATGGCGGCGTTCATTCCGGGGGCGTCCCCCCCGCTCGTGAGGACGGCGATGCGTTTCATGGCGTGAGGATCTCCTGGCCGGCGGCTCCGGCGAACGGCCATTCTCGCGCGAGACGGGATCTCACGAGGAAAGCCGAGACGCCCGCCGCGATCACGAGGAGGCCGGTCGCCTTGAAGCCCTTTTCGGGCGAGACGAGGACGAACCCCCACAGGCCGAGCGCGACGAGCGCCGGGAGCGGGTAGAGCCACATCTTGAACGGGCGCTTGAGACCGGGCTGCGTCCTTCGGAGGATGAGCGCGCCCGCGACCTGCGTCACGAACGGGATGAGCGCGCGGATCGAGATGATCGCCGAGACGACGACCTTCAGGCTCAGGAACGAGAACACCGCCGCGGCGAACCCGAGCGCGGCGATCGCAACGACGGGGTAGCCCTCCGTCGGGTGCAGGCGCGCGAAGACCCGGAAGAAGTTCCCGTCGCGGGCCGCCGCCCAGAGGATCCGCGAGTAGCCGAGCGTCAGCGAGAAGACCGACGCGAACGCCGTCCAGAGGATCAGGCCCGTGACGGCGCGCGCGACGGGCCGGCCCGCGAGCAGTTGGACGAAGTCCGCGACCGTGGATTTCGACGTCATCGCCCCCTCCATCGGGAGGACCGAGACGATGGAGACGTTCATGAGGATGTAGAGAACCGCGACCGCGAGGATCGACACGACGATGACGCGCGGAATCGTCTTCGTGGGCTCGACGATCTCCTCGGCGAGGTAGCAGATGTTGTAGTAGCCGAGGTAATCGTAGATCGCGAGGATGAGCGCGGCGCCGAGGCCGCCGAGCACGCCCGGCGGCGGGATGCCGGGCGCCGAGACGACCGGCGCCTCCCAGAAGCGCAGCGCGGCCAGCTTCATGTGCGGCAGACCGAGCGCGATCACGATCCCGAGCGTCGCGAGGACGCCGGCCGAGAGAACGACCGAGAACCTCCCGATCGCGCCGATCCGCCGCATGAGGAGGAGCGTGACCGCGACGCAGAGAAGCGACGCGGCCGGGGCTTCCCAGCCCTCGGGGACCGCGGGAAAGACGAAGCGCAGGTACCGCGCGAAGCCGATGGCGCCCGAGGCCATCGAAAGAGGCGCCGAAAAGACGATCTGGAAAAGGAAGAGGAACGAGACGAGCTTTCCCCAGCGCTCGGGCCCGTAGGCCTCGCGGAGGAACGCGTACGAGCCTCCGGCCCGCGGAAGCGACGCCGAGAGCTCGGCCGTCACGAGACCGTCCGAGATCGCGAGGAGGGCCCCGAGGACCCACGCGAGGAGCGCCCGTCCGCCCCCCATCGCCGCGAGGATCAGGGGAAGGGTCACGAACGGACCGATCCCCACCATGTCGGTCACGTTCAGCGCGGTGCCCTGCCAGAGACCGATCTCCCGGCGCAGACCTCCCCCCGTCGCTGCCGTGGCCCCCACGACGCGAACCTTACCCGATGTCGAGCCGGAGGAACGCCGTAATCAGTCGACGTCGAACCGGTCCAGGTTCATGACCTTGTTCCACGCCGCGACGAAGTCACGCACGAACTTCTCCTTCGCGTCGTCCTGCGCGTAGACCTCGGCCAGGGCGCGCAGCTGGGAGTTGGAGCCGAAAATCAGGTCGACGCGCGTGCCGGTCCACCTGAGGTCGCCGGTCTTGCGGTCGCGCCCTTCGAACGTGTCCCCGGCATCGGACACGGGCTTCCAGACGGTGTGGATGTCAAGCAGGTTGGCGAAGAAGTCGTTGGTGAGGGTACCGATCCGCGTCGTGAAGACGCCGTGAGTCGATCCCCCCACGTTGGCACCCAGCACGCGCAGGCCGCCGACGAGCACCGTCATCTCCGGCGCGCTGAGCGTCAGGAGCTGCGCCTTGTCCACGAGCATTTCCTCCGCCGACACGGTGAAGGCCTTCTTCCGGTAATTGCGGAACCCGTCGGCCTCGGGCTCCAGCACGGCGAACGATTTCACATCGGTCTGGTCTTGCAATGCGTCGGCGCGCCCCGGGGTGAAGGGCACGTCGACAGAGTGGCCAGCAGCCTTGGCCGCCGCTTCAACGGCAGCGCAGCCTGCCAGTACGATGAGGTCAGCCATGGAGA